>NZ_JBVJSJ010000006.1:0-500279 GCF_055606745.1 Streptomyces sp. NPDC037054
CCGCCGAGGAGATGCCCATCATGCCCACCCAGGGCAGGATGACCATCCACTTGCGCTTGCGGCCCATGATGTCGATGTCGGTCTCACCGATACGGTAGACGCGCCCGTTCGCGTCGGTGACCTCCCGGTTGGGAACCGATGCCGACAGATCTGTCGTTGTCATGTCGTCCTGCACCCCTTGCGTCGAAGGATCCGGCCAGCGCCCCCTGTCCACATGCCTTCCGTGCGCACACGGGTCCCGGCGGCCGGCCCACGCGCACCGTTGGCCGGCCCCCGCTCGCTCACCTCATGAACCGCCCCCCAACAGTCCTGCCGCCCGTGTCCAGCGGTACTTCGCGCCGAGCACGGCCACCGGCCGCTCCGTCGTGTACGGGTAGGCCACGACACCCCGCTCGTACAGGTACTGGCAGGCCTCCTCGACCTCCACATCGCCCGCGAGCGACGCCACGACCGGCTTGTGCACGCCCCGCTCCCGGAACTCGGCGACCACGCGCGCCGTCAGCTCGGCGAACACCATCGGGGGAGTGACGATGGTGTGCCAGTAGCCGAGCACGAGCGCGTGGATCCGCGGGTCCTCCAGACCGAGGCGGATCGTCGCCTCGTACGTCGACGGCGGTTCGCCCCCGGTGATGTCCACCGGATTGCCCGCCGCCCCGAACGGCGGGATGAACTTCCGGAACGCCTCGTCCAGATCGGGCGGGATCTCCATCAGCGACAGCCCGTTGTCGGTGACCGCGTCGGACAGGAGCACGCCGCTGCCACCGGCGCCGGTGATGATCACGACGTTGTCGCCCTGGGGAGTGGGCAGCACCGGCAGGGCCCGCGCGTACTCCAGCATGTCGTTCAGTCCCGGTGCCCGGATGACGCCGGCCTGCCGCAGGATGTCGTCGTACACGGCGTCGTCACCGGCGAGCGCGCCGGTGTGCGAGCTGGCGGCCTTCGCGCCCGCCGCGGTACGCCCCGCCTTCAGCACCACAACGGGCTTCTTCGGCACCGTCGCCCGCGCGGCCTCCACGAACGCCCGGCCGTCCTTGAGGTCCTCCAGGTGCATCGCGATGCACTCGGTGCGCGGATCCTCGCCGAACCAGGTCAGCAGGTCGTCCTCGTCCAGGTCCGACTTGTTGCCCAGGCCCACGATGGCCGACACACCCGTCTTCGTGGTGCGCGCGAAACCGAGGATGGCCATGCCGATGCCCCCGGACTGCGAGGTCAGTGCCACACCGCCCTTGACGTCGTACGGCGTGCAGAACGTGGCGCACAGGTCCTGCCACGTCGAGTAGTAGCCGTAGATGTTCGGTCCCAGCAGCCGTACGCCGTGCCGCTCGGCGATCGCCACGATCTCGTCCTGGAGGGCGTGCTCCCCGGTCTCCGCGAAACCGGAGGGGATCAGTACGGCGTTGGGGATCTTCTTGCGCCCCACCTCTTCGAGGGCCGCGGCCACGAACCGCGCGGGAATCGCGAAGACCGCCACGTCCACCTCACCGGGGACGTCCGTGATGCTGCTGTACGCCTTGCGGCCCAGGATGTCCTCGGCCCTGGGGTTCACCGGATGGATCTCGCCGGCGAAGCCTCCGTCGACGAGGTTGCGCATCACCGAGTTGCCGATCTTGCCGGACTCGTTGGACGCCCCGATCACGGCGACGGAGCGCGGCTCCATCAACCGCCGCATGGACGACAGGATTTCGTCGCGTGTATACCGTCGCCGGGATGGTGCCGACGACTCGGAGAGGATCACCCGTATGTCGGCCGCGACTGCCCCCTCCGCCGTCGCGATCACCGGATTGAGGTCCACCTCGGCGATCTCCGGGAAGTCCGTCACGAGCCGGGACACCCGCTCGATCTGCTCGGCGAGCGCCGACCGGTCCACGGCGGCCTGCCCCCGCACCCCGCGCAGGATCTCCGCCGACCGGATGGAGTCCAGCATGGACACCGCCTCGCCGGAGTCCACCGGCGCGAGCCGGAACGTCACGTCCTTGAGGACCTCGACCAGCACTCCGCCGAGCCCGAACGCGACCACCTTCCCGAACGTCGGATCGGTGACCGCCCCGACGATGACCTCCTGCCCCCGCGGCAGCAACTCCTGCACCTGCACGCCGTCGATCCGCGCGTCCGGCGCGTAGGCCCGCGCGTTCTCGACGATCCGGCAGAACGCGGCCCGCACCTCGGCGGCGCCCTCCACACCGACGACCACACCCCCGGCATCCGTCTTGTGCAGGATGTCCGGCGACACGATCTTCATCACGACGGGACCGCCGAAGCGCGCCGCGCACGCCACCGCACCGTCCACGTCGGTCGCCAACTCCTCGCCCGGTACGGCGATCCCGTACGCGTCCGCGACGACCTTGCCCTCGGGCGCGGTCAGCGCGGTGCGCCCCTCGGCCCGCACCGCGTCCAGCAGTGCGCGGACCTTCACTTCGCGGTCCTCGGCCATCACGTCAGATCACCCCGTTCGTCTTGAGGAGGCGGAGTTCCTCGTCGTCCAGTCCGAGTTCGCCGACGAAGATCTCTTCGTTGTGTTCGCCGAGGAGGGGGGAGGTGGTGATGTGGACGGGGGAGTCGGACAGCTTGAGTGGGCTGCCGACGGTGACGAACTCGCCGCGCTGGGGGTGGGGGACGGTGACGACCATGTCGTTGGCGGCGAGTGAGGGGTCCTCGATGATCTCCTTGGTGGAGAGGATCGGGCCGCAGGGGATGTTGTGGGCGTTGAGCTTTTCCAGGACGTCCCATTTGGGGAGGGTCGAGGTCCATTCCTCGATCAGCTGGAACATCTTGTTCAGCTTGGGCAGGCGTGCCTGGGGGGTGGCCCATTCGGGGTCGTCGGCGAGTTCGGGCCGGCCGATGAGGCCGGTGAGGGGTTTCCAGCCGACGGGCTGCACAATGACGTAGACGTAGTCGTTGGGTCCGCCGGGCGCGCATCGGACGGCCCAGCCGGGCTGGCCGCCGCCGGAGGCGTTCCCGGAGCGGGGGACGGTGTCGCCGAAGTCGTCGTTGGGGTATTCGGCGAGCGGGCCGTGGGTGAGGCGCTGCTGGTCGCGGAGCTTGACCCGGCACAGGTTGAGCACCGCGTGCTGCATCGCCACGTTCACGCGCTGCCCGCGTCCGGTGCGTTCGCGCTGGAGGAGGGCGGCGAGGATGCCGGCGACGGCGTGGACGCCGGTGCCGGAGTCGCCGATCTGGGCGCCGGTGGCCAGTGGCGGCCCGTCCTCGAAACCGGTGGTCGACATCGACCCGCCCATCGCCTGGGCGACGACCTCGTAGGCCTTGAAGTTGGTGTAGGGGCCCTCGCCGAAGCCCTTGATCGACGCGTACACGATCCGCGGGTTGATCTCCTGGATGCGGTCCCAGGTGAACCCCATACGGTCGACCGCGCCCGGCCCGAAGTTCTCCACCATCACGTCCGAACGCCGGATCAGTTCGGTCAGCAGTTCCTTGCCGCGTTCGGACTTGGTGTTGAGGGTGATGCTGCGCTTGTTGCAGTTGAGCATCGTGAAGTAGAGGGAGTCGGCGTCCGGGAGGTCGCGCAGTTGTGTGCGCGTGATGTCCCCGGTCGGTGCCTCCAGCTTGACGACGTCCGCGCCGAGCCACGCGAGCAGCTGGGTCGCGGACGGCCCGGACTGCACGTGCGTCATGTCGAGGACTCGGATGCCGTCGAGAGCCCTGGCGGCCTGTTCGGTCATGACAAGCGCTCCTCACCTGTACATGGTCTGGTTCGTGCTTCCTGGGGCGGACACGTCCAGGTCGCCCCTCTCGCAGTACATTGCATACAGTCGACGAATACTGTATGAAGCTTGTTATCCCGCATCCGGTGGGTGGTGTCCAGGGGGCGTGCGGCACTTTTGAGTCAGGAGCCGGAATGGACCTGTATGAGCACCAGGCAAGAGACCTCTTCGCGGAACACGGCATCCCGGTGCCACGGGCCGCTGTGACGGACTCGCCCAAGACGGCCCGCGAGATCGCCCGCGGGCTCGGCGGGCGGGTCGTGGTCAAGGCGCAGGTGAAGACCGGCGGCCGGGGCAAGGCGGGCGGAGTGAAGCTCGCCGCCGACCCGGCCGCCGCTGAACAGACGGCACGGCAGATCCTCGGCATGGACATCAAGGGCCACCGGGTCCGCACGGTGATGCTGGCCGAGCCCGTCGACATCGAGAGCGAGTTCTACGTCAGCTACGTCCTCGACCGGGCCGCCGGCGCCTTCCTGGCGATCGCGTCGGCCCAGGGCGGCATGGACATCGAGGAGGTGGCCGCGACCCGGCCCGAGGCCGTCGCCCGCATCCACATCGACCCGGCCAAGGGGGTCACCACGGCCAAGGCCGCGGAGATCGCCGACGCGGCCGGACTGCCCGCGCAGACGGTCGACGTACTGGTGCGGCTGTGGGAGGTACTGGTCCGCGAGGACGCCCTCCTCGTGGAGGTCAACCCGCTGGTCCGCACCGCGCAGGGCCAGATCCTCGCCCTCGACGGCAAGGTCACCCTCGACGACAACGCCCGCTTCCGGCAGAGCCGTTGGGGCGAGGCGGACAGTGCCCACGACGACCCGCTGGAGGCGGCGGCCGCCGCCAAGGGCCTCAACTACGTGAAGCTGGACGGCGAGGTCGGCGTCATCGGCAACGGTGCCGGCCTCGTCATGTCGACCCTGGACGTGGTCGCCGGCTGCGGCGCCCGGCCGGCCAACTTCCTCGACATCGGCGGCGGTGCCTCCGCCCGCGTGATGGCCGACGGCCTGTCGGTGATCCTCTCCGACCCGGCCGTGAAGTCCGTGTTCGTCAACGTCTTCGGCGGCATCACCGCCTGCGACGCCGTCGCCGAGGGCATCGTCCGCGCCCTGGACGACATCCACGTCACCAAGCCACTCGTCGTCCGGCTCGACGGCAACAACGCCGCCCGGGGCCGCGCCATCCTCAACGAGCACGCCCACCCACTGGTCCAGCAGGCCGCCACCATGGACGGCGCCGCCGCCGTGGCCGCCCGACTCGCCACCACCGCCTGAGGAGACCACGACATGGCGATCCATCTCGGCAAGGAGAGCAAGGTCCTCGTCCAGGGCATGACCGGCGGCGAGGGCATGAAGCACACCCGCCGCATGCTCGCGGCCGGCACCGACGTCGTCGGCGGGGTCAATCCACGCAAGGCCGGCCAGACCGTCGACTTCGACGACCGCGCCGTCCCCGTCTTCGGGTCCGTCGCCGACGGTATGCAGTCCACCGGAGCCGACGTCACGGTCGTCTTCGTGCCGCCCGCCTTCGCCAAGGCAGCGGTCACCGAGGCCGCCGACGCCGGCATCGGTCTCGCCGTCGTCATCACCGAGGGCATCCCCGTCCACGACACCGTCGTCTTCACCGAGTACGCGAAGAGCAAGGGCACCCGGATCATCGGCCCCAACTGTCCGGGGCTGATCACCCCCGGGCAGGCCAACGCCGGCATCATCCCGTCCGACATCACCAAGCCCGGCCCCATCGGCCTGGTCTCCAAGTCCGGAACGCTCACCTACCAACTCATGTACGAACTGCGCGACATCGGCTTCTCGACCTGCGTCGGCATCGGCGGCGACCCCGTCGTCGGCACCACCCACATCGACTGCCTCGCCGCCTTCCAGGACGACCCCGACACCGAAGTGATCGTCCTCATCGGAGAGATCGGCGGCGACGCGGAGGAGCGTGCCGCCGCCTACATCCGCGAACACGTCACCAAGCCGGTCGTCGGCTACATCGCCGGCTTCACCGCACCCGAGGGCAAGACCATGGGTCACGCGGGGGCGATCGTCTCCGGATCGTCGGGAACGGCGGCGGCGAAGAAGGAGGCCCTGGAGGCGGTCGGCGTCCTGGTGGGCAGGACGCCGACGGAAACGGCCCGGCTGGTGGAGGGTGCCCTCGGCCGCACCGGCTGACGCCGCCACCAAGCCGTCATCAGCTGTCACCAGCCGTCACCAGGCATCCCCGGGCACCACTGATCGTCACCGGTCGTGACGGGCGTGCGGCATGACGTAGGACATCCGCCGTATACGGCATCTCGTACGCCGCATTTCGTATGCGCACGCCCGTCACACCTGCCGTCGTCACCACCGTGCACGAGAGCGCGATGCGGCAGCACCGGATGAGTGCGGTCGTCCAGACAGCGCTGGTCCAGGCCCTGGCCGGCAGCGCGGTCGTCGTCACGACCCCGGCCGACGGCGGTGTCGCCCGGCTCGCCCTGGCCTGCGCCCTCGCCGCTCGCGAAGGCATCCCCGTCACGCTCGTCGGCGGCGGGGGAGAGCTGTCCCGGGCGCCGGTGAGGACGCCCAACACCTGGGGCATCTGGAACTACTCGGACTGGGACGCCTTCGCCGCCGTCGTCCCCGAGCTGTTCGAGCACGGCAAGCAGCACCGCACGGCCTACTCGCGTTTCGTGGTGCGGCGCGAGCAGTTCGACGCGTTCCTGGCGGCGTACCTCCCGGCCGTCCACGGCGTCCGGGTCGGCCACCCCCTGGCCGTCGAACGGCCCGACGACCCCTGCCCACGGCTGGACTTCGGGCCGATGATCAGCGCGGCCGGGGCCGAGGAACTGCGGGCCCACGTCGCCGACGCGGTCGACCGCGGCGCCGTCCCGCTGTACCGGGGCAGGACGGCCGACGCGCGCTTCCTGCCGGGCCAGGACACCTCGGCGTACGTCCAGCCGGTCACGCTGCTCGGGCCGCCGCCGTCCTCGCCGCCGCACCACGCGGCGCCGTGCGGTCCCGTCGACACAGTCGTCCTGGCCGACACGGAGACGGATCTGCTGGTCGCGATGAACGCCCCGGACGGGGTGCCGCCGGTGGCGACGCTGTGCACGGACGACACAGAGACGTTTCACCGGCTGGCACCGCGGATCCGGGCAGGCGAGGTCGGTCACAACGAGCCACGCCCCTGCCGCATCCGCGGCGCTCTGACCACGCGCGCGTATACAGAAAGCGACCGGCTGTAGACAGAAGGCGACCGCGTCGGCGTGCCGCGCCCGCACGGCCCCCGGCGGACGGAAACGCAGGTGAAAGGCACTCCGAAAGCTTGGTATTGTTGTCCTCGTCGCCGCGGGGAGAAACCCCCGCAAGGCGGCGTACACCTGGTCCGGGTGGCGGAATGGCAGACGCGCTAGCTTGAGGTGCTAGTGCCCTTTATCGGGCGTGGGGGTTCAAGTCCCCCCTCGGACACTCTCAGTAACAGCGAAAAGAAGGTCCCGGCCGTAAGGTCGGGACCTTTGTGCGTATTCCTGCGCCGCACCCTCGTGCCGTATCCCCCGTGCCGTCTTCCGGCCTTTGTCGTCCCGGGCGCAACATGCCTCCCCGGCGACAATCCGTACAGGTCGATGTAACCCGAACGCGATGGACTGCACGGCAGTTCCCGATTTGCGGATCCCGGGCCCGATCGCCCCCTTCCGGGCGTCTTGATTTCGCCCCAAGGCGCCCTCACCGCAAGCCCGCTGACGTCCGGTCAATACTTTGTCCGGTGATACGATCACCGCGTTTTGTGGAGTGGGCGGTTGGGTAGCACGACATCTCCGACCTTCAGGTACGTCCGGGCGTCAACCCGGACAGAGGCGGTCCGCCGACCCATCCGCATGTGACGGGAATTCAGCAAGCCGGCCGTCGGTCGCCTGAAGAGAGTCTTATGACGGAATACATACAGAACCCGGTGCTCTGGGCTCTCCTCGTCGCCATGGTTGTCGCCGTCGCCCTCATCGTTCGTCAGCGCAGGGTGGCGCGTGCATTGCGACAGGAGATCGAGGGGCTCACGTCCCATTACACCGAGCTGGAGAACGACTACGCACAGTCCGTCCGGACAGCTCAGGAAGAGGCCGAAGAAGCCACCAAGACCGTCCTGAAGTCCGCCATGCGGACCCTTCAGGGCCTCGCCGCCGAACAGCAACTGGTCGTATCCCGCCTGCAGTCCAAGTACGGCGACTCGGACATGCTGCAGGACCTGCTCGAAATCGACCACACCAACTCGCAGTTCGGCCGGCGCGCCCAGTCCATCGCCGTCCTGTGCGACGGCTGGCTCGGCCGGCAGCGCGACGTGGCGTCCGTGTACGACGTGGTCCGCAGCGCACAGGGCAGGATCCGGCACTACCGCCGCGTCGACATCCTCTCTCAGGTCGACTTCGGCATCACCAGCCGTGCCGTCGAACCGGTCGCCCTGGCCCTCGCCGAACTCCTCGACAACGCCACCAGCTACTCCAGCCCGGACACCGTCGTCGAGATCAACATCCGCACCGTGCCCAAGGGCATCTGCATCGTCGTCGACGACGCCGGTGTCGGCATGAGCGACGAGGAACGCGCCCGCGCCGAGAAGCTGCTGTCCAGCGACATCGCCACCGGCGTCGCGGGGCTCGGCAACCCGCCACAGTTCGGCTTCGCCGTCATCGGCGTACTCTGCGAACGCTTCGGCTTCGAGGTGTCCGTGGACTCCAGCTCCCCGTACGGCGGAGTGCGCGCGGTGCTCCTCCTCCCGCACGACCTGCTCACCGCCATGCCGGAGAAGAAGACCCCCGCCCCGA
Organism: Streptomyces sp. NPDC037054; assembly: GCF_055606745.1. NCBI lineage: Bacteria > Bacillati > Actinomycetota > Actinomycetes > Kitasatosporales > Streptomycetaceae > Streptomyces > Streptomyces sp. NPDC037054. The sequence goes on from NZ_JBVJSJ010000006.1 coordinate 8,500, forward strand.
CCGCCTCCGCGTCCGCGGTCGCCGGCCCGAACGGCGGACCCGAGCCCGCGGCGGCCCTGTCCTCGACCGTGGACGGCCTGCCCAGGCGGCGACGCAAGCGGCCGATGGCCATCGTGCCGGGCAGCGCCCCGGCCACCGGCGCACCGGCCCGCTCCGGCGCGGAGAAGGCGGCGATCATGGGCGCCTTCCAGCGCGGCACGCAGTCCGGCCGCGCCACGCAGCCCGACTCCGCGGACCGGGCGAGCAGAACCCGTGGTGCAAGCAGCGAAGGTGATGAGGTCTCGTGAAGCACGATCTGTCCTGGATGCTCGACAGCGCCCTGGAGATTCCAGGGGCCCTGCACGCGGTCCTGATATCCGCCGACGGTCTGCTGATGGCCAGGACCAAGGACTTCGACAAGGACGACGCCGACCGGGTCGCCGCGGCCATGAGCGGCGTCCAGTCGCTCAGCCGGTCCCTGGGCTTCTTCTGCGAGGACGCCTCCCAGCAGTGGCGCCAGACCCTCGTCGAGTTCGACGGCGGCTGGGTCTTCCTGATCTCCGCGGGTGAGGGCGCCTACCTGGGCGTCTCCGCGTCGCCCGACGTCGACATGGCGGACATCACATTCCGTATGCAGCAGCTCGTCGCGCAGCTCGGCAAGGAGCTCATGACGCCGCCGCGCGAGAACCTCGGCGCCCGCTCATGACCGGCCCCGACGGCTGGGAGCCGGAGGCGGCCGAGCTGGTACGGCCGTACGTCATCACCAAGGGCCGCGGCCTGCCCGACGAGGCGGAACTCTCCCTCATCACCCTGGTCACCGCCGCGCCCGAGAACACGCGCCGGCCGACCCGGCTGTCCCCGGAGGAGCAGAGCCTGCTGGACATCTGCTCCGCCGGCTACCTCTCGGTCGCCGAGATCGCCGGACACACCCGGCTGCCCCTGGGCGTGGTGAAGATCCTCCTCGCCTCGCTCGTCGAGGGCGGGTTCGTCATCACCCGCCCGCCGGTGCAGCGCGCGCCCCTCGCGGACAAGCAGATACTGGAGGAGGTGCTGCATGGTCTCCGCGCCAAGTTTGGATGAGCAGGACTACGTCCGCGACGGTGCGTCGCAGACCGCCGTGAAGATCCTCGTGGTCGGACACTTCGCGGTCGGCAAGACGACGTTCATCGGGGCGATCTCCGAGATCGAACCGCTGACCACCGAAGAGACCATGACGCGGGCGGCCGAGTCGGTCGACGACCTCAAAGGCGTCGACGGCAAGACGACCACCACCGTCGCCATGGACTTCGGCCGGCTCACCATCAGCGACCGAGTCGTGCTCTACCTGTTCGGAACGCCGGGCCAGCAGCGCTTCGTCCAGATGTGGGAGGACATGGCGCGCGGCGCGCTCGGCGCCCTTGTGCTCGTCGACCCGGAACGGCTCGCGGACTCGTTCCCCGTCATCGACCTCATCGAGCACTACGGACTCGACTACGCCATCGCCGTCAACCACTTCGACGGGGCGCCGCCGCGCGACCAGCGGGCGCTGCGAGAGGCACTGGACCTGCTCGACGACACCCCCGTCGTCACCTGCGACGCCCGCGACGAGAAGTCGTCGGCCGCCGCACTGACCACACTCGTCCGCTACTTGCTGGACCGTGCCCAATAGGAAGCTGAGAGCAGACATGGACGCTCACCCCACCGCCCCGGTGCCCCCGCCCGGGTGCCCGGCCCACGGCTCCGGCGCCCGAGTGCCGCTGTACGGCCCGGACTTCGCGGCCGACCCCCAGGCCTACTACGCCTACCTGCGGCAGTACGGTCCCGCCGCGCCCGTGGAACTCGCGCCGGGCGTGGAGGCAACGCTCGTCACCGACTACACGGCGGCGCTGCAACTCCTCCAGGACTCCGGTTCGTTCCGCAAGGACTCGCGCCGCTGGCGGGCCTTCAACGAGGGCAAGGTCGGCCACGACAGCCCCGTCGTGCCGCTGCTCGCGTACCGGCAGAACTGCATGTTCGCCGACGGCGCCGAGCACTTGAGGCTGCGTCAGGCCGTCACCGACAGCATGGGCCGCATCGACACGCGCCGCCTGAGCCGGAGCACCGAGCAGGTGTCCGACTACCTGATGGCGCAGTTCTCCGCACGCGGCTCCGCCGACCTGCTCGGTGACTACGCCAAGCAGCTCCCGCTGTTCGTGTTCAACGAGCTGTTCGGCTGCCCCGCCGGCATCGGCGACCGTGTGCTGTTCGGCATGACCGGCATGTTCGACGGGGTCAACGCCGAGAAGGCCGCCGAGGTGCTGTTCGAGGCCGTCGGCGAACTGGTCGCCCTCAAGCGGTCCCGGCCCGGCGACGACGTCACCTCCTGGCTGATGCAGCATCAGGTGAAGCTCACCGACGAGGAGATGATCCACCAGGTGGCCCTGCTGCTCGGCGCGGGAGCCGAGCCGCTGCGCAACCTCATCGGCAACACCCTGCACCGGCTGCTCACCCACGACGCGTACGCCCACAAGGGCGGGCTGATCGACGAGGCCGTCGACGACACGCTGTGGGAGAACCCGCCGATCTCCAACCTCGCGCCGCACTACCCGGCCATGGACATGGAGTTCGCGGGACAGCGGATGCAGGCGGGCGACCTCGTGCTCGTCAGCTTCGCCGCCGCCAACACCGGACCGGCCCTGACCGCGGCCCGGGAGGCCGGCAGCAACCGCGCCCACCTGGCGTGGAGCGCGGGTCCGCACGCCTGCCCCTCGAAGGACCCCGCGCGGCAGATCACCGTGACCGCCCTGGAGAACCTGCTCACGCGGCTGCCCGATGTCGAACTCGCCGTCCCCGAGGACAGCCTGACGTGGCGTCCGGGACCGTTCAACCGGGGACTCGCCACGCTGCCCGCCCGCTTCACCCCGGTGGAGCCCGCGCCCCGCCTCGCCCCCCGGGCGAAGCCGGAACCCGCGGCGGCGCCCGCCGACCACGGCACGGACGCGCACAGGACCGAACGCGGCGGCCGCTGGAGCCAGTTCCTCAACTGGCTCACGAGGTGATTCACACAACACCCGCCAACCCTCCACCAGAGCATGAAGGTTTAGCCTCACGGGTAGTGAGCAACGCGGTACGACCGTGATGCTAACGAGGCAAAGGAGGTGTCGTGGACCACATATCCACCGACGCCGCTTTCATGCACCACCCCACTGAGTGGGACCGGATACCCGCCCCGACAGGCGGGTATCTTCTTGCCCCCGGCACTCCGGCCGGCGCCGTGCCCGGCACGGTGGCCGGCGCCGCGCCCGACGCGACGGTCGGTGGGCTGGCGGCACGTCAACTGAGTCGGCTGTGCGACGTCGCGGGCCTCGGCCCGGGCGACACCCGGGACTACGTCGACGCGGTCGTCGCGGCCCTGGGCGACGTGGCCGGGCGGCCCCTCGACCTGCCGCCCGCCAACGCCACCTTCCTGTCCGACGACCACACGCCGGTGGAGTACTCGCTCTCCTTCACACCGGGCGCGTCGCCCGTGCTGCGCGTGCTGCTGGATCCGGGCTGCGGCGCAGGCAGCCTGGCCCGCGGCGGCCGCGCCGGACTGGACGCCGTACGGGAGATGGCCCGCCGGTGGAACTTCTCCACCGGCCGGCTCGACGAACTCGCCGACCTGTTCCTGCCGCCGGACCCGCACGGACCGCTGGCCCTGTGGTGCGCACTGGAGCTGCGGCCCGGCGGCGTACCGAAGGTCAAGGTGTACCTCAACCCGGCCGCCCGAGGGGTGAAACGTTCCGCTGAGACGGTGCGGGAAGCGCTGCGACGGCTCGGTCACCGGCACGCGTTCGACGCCCTGCCGCCGTCCGACCGCCTGCTGTTCTTCGCCCTGGACCTGGGCGACTGGGACGAGCCCCGGGTGAAGGTCTACCTCGCCCACCAGGACGTCTCCGCCGCCGAGGCCGCCTCCCTGTCCCGCACCGCCGACGGCGCCCGGAACGCCGGGTTCCGGGACTTCTTCCACACCGTCACCGGCACCACGCGGGACGACCCGCACGGCGACCCGGCCCTCGTCCCGCGGCCCTTCCAGTCCTGCCACGCCTTCACCGAGACGGCGAGCGGACTGCCCAGCGGCTTCACCCTCTACGTCCCGGTCCGCGACCACGCCCGGCACGACGGGGAGGCGCTGGAGAGGGCGGTCACCGTCCTCGAACAGCACGGCATGGACGCGAGCCCGCTCGTCCGCGCCGTCCCCGCGGTCACCGGACGCCGCCTCACGGACGGCGTCGGGCTCATCGCCTACGTGTCCCTCGCCCACCAGCAGGGCCGACCGCCCCGCGTGACCGTCTACGTCTCCGCCGAGGCGTACCGGGTCCGGCCGCCCAACCTTCCGGCCGCGCAGCCCGAAGCCGTGCACTGACGCACCCCGCCAGGCCGGCGAGAGCTCCCCGTGCGGGCGCCACAGGGAGCTTCGCCCGGCCGACGGAACCGCCCGGCCCGCCGCGCCCGCGCAGGGCCCGTCGAGCCCCGCCGGACGCACGCGCTCCGGGGACAGACGCGTCTACGCCGCCTGCAGCTCCCGCAACTCCCGCAGATACGTGCCGACGTCCACCTGGATCGACGCACCCTCCGTGCGGCCGTAGCGCTGCTCGACACCGGCCAGATAGGCGCCGATCTCCCCGCGCATCTCCGCCTCGGACGGCAGCGCCGCGTCACCGTCGACGATTCGCGCCACCCACTGCGCCTGCGCCTCGACGAGACGGGTGATCGACCCCACGGGGCGGATCAGCCCGACGAAGTACAGCCCGGGCCGGTCCGGGGACACGACGCGCCGGTACAGCTCCACCGTCCCCCCGGGGCCCGCCGGACAGCCCGGCGGCAGGAACGGGAACGCCATCCTGAAACCGGTGCAGTACACGACCGCGTCGGCCGCCTCCGACGTCCCGTCCGTGAACACCACCCGGTCCCGCTCGAACGACGCGATCGCCGGCCTCGGGATCACCGCGCCGTGCCGGATGCGGCTGAGGATCTCGTCCGAGATGGTCACGGCCGAGGAGAAGACCGGGTGATCCGGCTCGGGCAGACCGTAGTCCGACAGCTTGCCCCGCGCCACCTGCAACGCCTGCTCCACGAACTGCCGCTGCTCCGCGAACGACATGGCCGTGAACCACGGTGCCTCCGCGATCAGGTCCACCGAGATGCCGTAGAGCTGCTTGGGGATGATGTGCAGCCCCCGGCGCACGGAGAGCAGCGTCCGCGCCGCGTGCCGGGAGAGGTCCGCCGCGATGTCGACGGCGGACGCGCCGAGGCCCACGACGACCACGCGCCGTCCGGCGAAGTCCTCGCCGGTGCGGTAGTCCATCGAGTGGAGAATCGTTCCGCCGAAGGTGTCGGCACCGGGCGGCAGGGGGTGCGGCATCGCCGGCTCCGTATTGTGCCCCGAGGCGACGACCACCCGGTCGAAACGCCGCGTCGACACCGCCCCCAGCGCGTCACGGCTGACGACCGTCCACGTCCCGTCGAACTCCTGACGCACCGACTGGACCTCCGTGCGCAGTTCGACACGGGACAGCAGACCCGCCCACTCGGCGAAGGACCGCAGATACGCCGCCACGTCACTGTGGCTGGGATACAGGGGCAGGTCGGCCGGCATCGGGAAGTCCGCGAAACCCGTGAGCTGCTTGGCGCTGTTGAGATGCAGGGCCAGATAGGCCGGACCGCGCTCGCCCGCCCCCGGCTGACGCCAGATACCGCCCACGTCCGGGGCCTTCTCCAGGCAGACGAAGTCGATCCCCCTGGCATGGAGCGCGTGCGCCGTCGCCAGCCCGGACAGACCTGCACCGATCACACACACTCGCACGGGTACTCCCACAAGCCCGACACCATCCTTTCGAACGTGCATTCACTGCCCATCGGGCTCCCGCCTCACACCAGCACCGATGGGCGACAGGGCGTGTCGGTTCTCACACGATCCCGGACGCACCGGCCGAGCCGGGAGTCCGCAGGCGGGCGTTGCGGTGAACGGCCGTGACCCGCGAGGACGTTGTCGAGCCGCACCGGAAAACCAGGTGCACCCCCGGTCACCGCGTCCCTACACTCACGGCACAGAACGCGCCGCCCACCGAACGGCGGCGCGTCGTCGTGCCGAGAGACCTGCCGAGGGGAGACAGCCGTGCGTGACCGCACCGCCGGCGTCGCTCCCCGTTCCCGGTACGAGGTGATCCTGGTGTCTTTGGCCGCCCGGTGCCCGCTGCGCGCCAGGCACCGGACGGCCGTGACCCACGCCTGAACGACACGCGGTGACACCTCCTTCGGCCACCCGCCGTCGGAAGTGAGCCCCGTCGGGCCCGCCCGGCGCACCCGTCGAGTTGGCGTACGCACGGCAATCGCGCCGCCCCAGTCGAACACACCTCGAAAGGCCAAGGGCCGTGCGCATCAACCGCAACCCGCTCGCCGCCGTCCGCAACCTCGGCATCCTCGCTCACGTCGACGCCGGCAAGACCACCGTCACCGAACGGATCCTGTATGCGACAGGCGCCACACACAAACGCGGCGAGGTCCACGACGGCACCACCGTCACCGACTTCGACCCGCAGGAACGCGACCGCGGCATCACCATCTTCGCCGCGGCCGTGACCTGCGCCTGGGACGGACACCGCGTCAACCTCATCGACACACCCGGCCACGTCGACTTCGCCGACGAGGTGGAGCGCTCCCTGCGCGTCCTCGACGGCGCGGTCGCCGTGTTCGACGCCGTCGCCGGCGTGGAGCCGCAGAGCGAGTCCGTGTGGCGCCAGGCCGACCGGCACGGCGTCCCGCGCATCGCCTTCGTCAACAAGCTCGACCGGGCCGGGGCCGACCTCGACACGGCCGTGGCGTCGATCAGGGAGCGGCTGCATCCCGCGCCGCTCGTCGTGCAGTTGCCCATCGGCGCCGAGGACGCCTTCACCGGCGTCGTCGACCTCGTGCGCATGCGGGCACTGACGTGGACCGGCGACACGGCCGAGGAAGGACCGGTGCCGGACGGCCTGCGGACGGAGGCGGAACGCCGGCGCCGGCTGCTGGAGGAACTGGTGGCGGAACGTCACCCCGCCGCACTGGAGGAGTTCTGCGACCGGGAGACGCTCGCCGCCGACACCCTCACGTCGGCACTGCGCGACCTGACCCGCAGCGGGGACGGCGTCGTCGTGCTGTGCGGCTCGGCCTACCGCAACCGCGGCATCGAGCCGCTGCTCGACGCGGTCGTCGACTACCTGCCGTCGCCAGTCGACGTGCCGCCCGTATGCGGTATGCAGGATGGTGTCGAGCGCAGCCGCCGGACGGCCGACCCCGACGAACCGCTCGCCGCCCTGGCCTTCAAGGTGAGCGCCACAGCGACGGGCCGGCTGACCTTCGTACGGATCTACTCGGGAACGATGAGGAAGGGGGACACCGTGTGGGACGCGACCGCCGGCCGCACCGAGCGGATCGGACGCATCCTGCGGGTCACGGCCGACCGGCACGCCCCGCTGGAACAGGCCGTGGCCGGTGACATCGTGGCCGTTGTCGGTCTGAAGTCCGCGCGCGCCGGCACGACCCTGTGCGCGCGGCAGGCGCCGCTCGTCCTCGAACCGCCCGGCACCGCCGAGCCGGTCGTCTCGGTGGCCGTCGAGGCCCGCAGGTCCGTCGACACCGACCGCCTGGCCACCGCGCTCGCGCGGCTCGCCGAGGAGGACCCCTCGCTGGTCGTGCGGACCGACGCGGAGACCGGGCAGACCGTGCTGTCGGGCATGGGCGAACTGCACCTCGAGGTTGCGGTGGAGCGCATCCGGCGCGACCACGGCATCGAGACCGGCGTCGGCAGACCCCGCGTCGCCCACCGCGAGACGGTCGGCCGGGGCGTGTCCGGCGTGGTCTTCCGGCACGTCAAACAGGACGGCGGGGCGGGCCAGTTCGCCCACGTCGTCCTGGACGTCGAGCCACTGTCGTACGAAGTCGGCGCCCCCGGCTTCGAGTTCCGTTCGACGGTCGTCGGCGGCCGGGTGCCGCAGGAGTACGTCCGCGCCGTGGAGGCCGGCTGCCGCGACGCCCTCGCCGAGGGTCCGCTCGGCGGTCACCCGGTGACCGGGCTGCGCGTGACGCTGACCGACGGGGCGACCCATGTGAAGGACTCGTCGGACACGGCGTTCCGCACCGCGGGCCGGCTCGGACTCCGGGACGCTCTGCGGGCCTGCGCCATGGTCCTGCTGGAACCGGTCGCCGAGGTCACGGTGACCGTGCCCGAGGACGCGGTCGGCGCGGTGCTCGGCGACCTCGCGGCCCGGCGCGGCAGGGTCACCGGCTCCGCAGCCCGGGCGGGCTCCGCGGTGGTCACGGCCACCGTCCCGCTGGCCGAACTCTTCGGCTACGCCACCCGGCTGCGCAGCCGGACCCAGGGCCGCGGCACGTTCACCGCGCGGCCCACCGGCTACGCCCCGGCGCCGGCCGCCACCGCTGGGGCGGCGGCCGGACGGTGACGACGGTCGGCGGCCGGACGGTGACGACGGTCGGCGGCCGGACGGTGACGACGGTCGGCGCCATCCCTGACATGATGGCGCCGACCGTTCACAAGATGGCGGTGACTGTATGCAGCATCCCGCCATCCGTGGACAGGCGACCGCCACCCGGGGAGGGGTGACGGTCGCCGGCAGACAGGCGACCGCCGCCCACAGACGGGCGACAGTCCCCGGTTCACCGGCGGCTCCCGCCCGCGCCCGGGCAGGAGCCGCCACCTCTCACGGGTAGGAGACGACCGTCGACGGCACGGTGTTCGTCCCGGACGTCGGCGCCCCCGTGTCGTTGATGACGCACTCGTACTGCCCGTGCCCGCTGAGCGAGACGACGCTCAGGCCGTGGAAGCGCACCCCGGGGGTGTTCGGGGCGGCGAAACCGTGGTGCTGCACGATGGTCGGGTCGACGTTGTAGTAGCAGTAACTGCCCATGCCCCAGCCCTCGTGGGTGGTGACGTCGTCGCCGACCCGGTAGGCCGCGTAGCCCTTCATCGAGCCGTTCTGGATGGCGGCCTGGTTCGGGGCGTCGTACGCCTTCTCGTTCTGGAAGAAGATCGTGCGGCCCCGCTCGCCGAACCACTGCACGTCGTACTTGTTGAAGTGCTCGACGAACAGGCCGGTCGCCAGCACGTCGTCGCCGTTGACGACGACGCCGTAGTCGCAGCGGTTGGTGTCCCAGCCGACGCCCTCGCCGTGGTCGGCGCGCCACACCCAGGTGTGGTCGATGATGGTGTGGCGGCTGTTGACGACGATGCAGGTGGTGGCCTTGCCGGCGCCGGCGCCGCCGATGCGGACGAACACGTCCTGGACGGTGATCGGGTTCGCGGAGTGGTCCTTCGACGCGCCCTGCGGCCCGACTTCCAGCAGCGTCTCGGAGTTGACGGTGCCGGCGTCGATGAGGAATCCGGCGAGCCGTACGCCGTCGACGTCGGCGACCTTCATCGCGGTGGCGCCGTTGTCGGGGATCAGGGTGGCGTAACCGATGCCCAGGACAACGGTGTTGGGACGGTCGACCAGGAGCGGCTGGTCGACGTGGTAGATGCCCGGCGTCAGCAGCAGGTGCAGGCCCTGGGCGAGCGCCTGGTTGAGGGTGGCGGCGGAGTCGCCCGGCTTGGCGACGTAGAACTGGGTGAGGGGGAGGGAGGTGCCGCGCGGGGTGCCGTTGCCCCAGGTGACACCGCGCGAGTCGGTGCGCTTCTCGGGCAGGAAGACCTTGTACTCCTCGCCGTCGAGGTACAGGAAGGGCTTCTCGCGGGAGACCGGGGTGGTGTCGAGCGTGGTGTAGGGCGGGTTGGGGAAGCCCTGCGGCGGGGCGCCCTCGACGCCGGAGAACACCATGTTCCACACGGCGTTGGTCCAGCCGCCGACCGAGCTGTCCCGGGTGTACCACTGCTGCTGGGAGTAGGGGCCGACCTGGCCGTCGATGCGGCTGTCCGCGATGTAGCCGCCGCTGGCCCAACCGTATCCGGCGGGCGCGAGGTTGAGACTGCCACGCACGTGCATGCGGCGGAACGGGGCCGCCTGCGCGACCGCCCAGCGGTTGGTGCCGTTGACCGGGACGAGTGCGAGGTTCTCCGCCGAACGCCAGAAGTTCTGGGTGGCGTTGCCGTCGAACCAGCCGGCGTCGACCGTCACGTCGCCGTTGATGGTGGTGTCGTCGGGGGACAGACCGAGGCCCATGATCGACGTGTAGAAGCCGATCTGGGCGTTGAGGCCGTTGTACGTGCCCGGCTTGAACAGCAGTGCGTAGCGGCCCGTGCCGAACTGTGCCGACTCCTGCGCACGGAAGATCTCGTCGAGTTTCGCCTGTATACCGGCGGTCGACGGGTCGAAGACGATGACGTTCGGGCCGAGGTCGCCGCCGCCCTGGAGTTTGCGCGGCTTGGTCCGTCGGGTCGCGGGCGCGGCGGAGGCGGCGCCGGACAGGCCGAGCACGGCGGGAGCGGTCACGGCTGCGGCGCCCAGGACGGCCCGGCGGCCGATCGAGGGCAGCCGGGAGTGCGGGGAGGAAGCGGGCATGGGGCGGCTCTCCTGGTTCAGGAAGTGAACGTGGTGGGGGGTTTGGGAGCGCTCTCTCGGCGTGCATGCTTCATCCGTGAGACGCACGAGTCAAGAGGTGCGACCGATTCTCGTGCGCGGGCGGCGTCCGGTCCCGCCACGGTCGCCTCCCGGTCGCCCTCGGACCGACCCTGGTTCGGCCGCGCCTGAAAGGAGCTGCGCCGATCCGTGCCGGAAGTCTTGACGGGCGGCGCCGACGTGGATTAACTCACGTCCTAAATTAAGCCATGAGGGCTTCGGGACTCGAACGCGTACGCCGTTCGCGGTGTCCTCCCGCAGCCCCGTGATCCGCACTCCCGGAAAGGGACACCAGGAGCCATGCGCAGAACCCGAGCCGCGGCCACAGGCGCCGTCATCCTGTCTCTCGCCCTCGCCGTCTCGGCCTGCGGCGGCGGTTCGCCGACGGGCGGCGGATCCGAGGACTCGCCGAAGGAACTCACGTACTGGGCCTCCAATCAGGGCGCCAGCATCGAGATCGACAAGAAGGTCCTCCAGCCCGAGCTCGACAAGTTCGAGAAGCAGACCGGCATCAAGGTGAAGCTGGAGGTCGTGCCCTGGTCGGACCTGCTGAACCGGATCCTGACGGCGACCACCTCCGGGCAGGGCCCCGACGTCCTGAACATCGGCAACACCTGGAGCGCCTCCCTGCAGTCCACCGGCGCCCTGCTGCCCTGGGACGCCAAGAACTTCGACAAGATCGGCGGCAAGGACCGCTTCGTCGACTCCGCGCTCGGCTCCACCGGCGCCGAGGGCAAGGACCCGGCGGCCGTGCCGCTGTACTCGATGGCGTACGCGCTCTACTACAACAAGAAGATGTTCGCCGACGCCGGCATCACCAAGCCGCCGGCCACCTGGGACGAGCTGATCGCGGCCGGCAAGAAGGTGTCCAAGGACGGCAAGTGGGGCCTGGGCATGGAGGGTTCCAACCCGGCGGAGAACATCCACCACGCCTTCGTCTTCGCCAAGCAGCACGGCGCCGACTTCTTCACCGCCGACGGCAAGGCCGACTTCACGAGCGACGGCGCCGTCAAGGCCGTCAAGCAGTACGTCGACCTGATGGCGAAGGACAAGATCATCGCGCCGGGCAACGCCGAGTACGCGCAGAACCAGTCCGTGAGCGACTTCGCCAAGGGCAAGACCGCGATGCTGCTGTGGCAGTCCGCGTCCGCCAACCTCAAGTCGCAGGGCATGAGCGAGGACGACTACGGCATCGCCCCGGTGCCCGTCCAGTCCGGCACCCCCGGCACCGGCACCAACGTCAACTCGATGGTCGCCGGCATCAACCTGGCCGTCTTCAAGAACACCGACAACCTGGACGGCGCGACCAAGTTCGTGAAGTTCATGACCAGCGACGCGGAACAGAAAATCCTGAACACCGCATACAGCTCCATCCCGCCGGTCAAGAACGCGCAGTCCGACCCCGCCTTCAACACCCCGGCCACAGCTGTCCTGAAGGAGACCCTCGCCACGAGCGCGGTCGCGCTGCCGCAGGTGCCCGACGAGTCCCAGTTCGAGACGGCCGTCGGCACCGCCATCAAGGAACTGTTCGCCGACGCCGCCGCCGGGCGCTCCGTGACCACCGCGTCGGTGAAGGCGAAGCTCGAGAAGGCCCAGCAGCAGATGCCGAAGAAGTGAGCACCCACACCGCCATGACGAGCCCCGTCGCCACGGAGCCCGCGGTGCGCAAGAGTTCCCCCCAGGCGGCGCGCGGCCCCCGCCGCCGCCCCGGGCGGGTCCGCCGCGTCTCCCTGCCCTACCTGCTCCTGCTGCCCGCCCTGCTCCTCGAACTGCTGGTCCACCTGGTGCCGATGGTCATGGGCATCGTGATGAGCTTCAAGGAGCTCACGCAGTTCACCCTCCGCGACTGGGGCACCGCCCCCTGGTCGGGCGTCGACAACTACAAGCTGTCCGTCGACTTCAACGCCCCCGTCGGCGAGGCCCTGCTGCGGTCCTTCCTCGTCACCGTCGGCTTCACCGTCCTGTCCGTCGGCCTGTGCTGGCTGATCGGCACGGCCGCCGCGGTCTTCATGCAGGACACCTTCCGCGGCCGGGGCCTGCTGCGCGCCCTGTTCCTGGTGCCGTACGCCCTGCCGGTCTACGCGGCCGTCATCACCTGGGTGTTCATGTTCCAGCACGACAACGGCCTGGTGAACCACGTCCTGCACGACCAGCTCGGCATCACCGACAAGCCGTCCTTCTGGCTCATCGGCGACAACAGCTTCTACGCGCTGCTGACGGTGTCCGTCTGGAAGGGCTGGCCGTTCGCGTTCCTCATCGTGATGGCCGGCCTGCAGAACATCCCCAAGGAGCTGTACGAGGCCGCCGCGCTGGACGGCGCCGGCATGTGGCAGCAGGTCCGCCGCATCACCCTGCCGTCGCTGCGCCCGGTCAACCAGGTGCTGGTCCTGGTGCTGTTCCTGTGGACGTTCAACGACTTCAACACGCCGTACGTGCTGTTCGGCAAGACCGCGCCGCCGGCCGCCGACCTGATCTCGGTGCACATCTACCAGGCGTCCTTCACCAACTGGAACTTCGGAGCGGGCTCCGCGATGTCCGTCCTGCTGCTGCTGTTCCTGCTGGTCGTGACGGGCGTGTACCTGTTCCTCACCTCGCGCGGAAGGAGGGCGGCCGATGCCTAGCCAGACGGCGTCCCCGATGGCGCCGCCCCGCTCGTTCCTGTGGTGCCGTCGGATCTTCCTCACCCTGCTCACCGGCTTCGTCCTGGTGCCGGTCTACGTGATGGTGTCCAGCTCGCTGAAGCCGCTGGCGGACGTCACGGGCAAGTTCCGCTGGCTGCCGAGCAGTCTGACGATCCGCCCGTACATCGACATCTGGTCGACGGTGCCGCTCGCGAAGTACTTCGTGAACTCGCTGATCGTGGCGGGCGCGGCGACGGTCTGCTCCGTGGTGATCGCCGTGTTCTCGGCGTACGCGGTCAGCCGGTACGACTTCCGCGGCAAACGCGTCTTCACGGTGACCGTGCTGTCGACGCAGATGTTCCCCGGCATCCTCTTCCTGCTCCCGCTGTTCCTCATCTACGTCAACATCGGCAACGCCACGGGCCTCGCCCTGTTCGGCTCGCGCGGCGGCCTGATCCTGACGTATCTGACCTTCTCCCTGCCGTTCTCGATCTGGATGCTGATCGGGTACTTCGACTCGGTGCCGCGCGACCTGGACGAGGCGGCGAAGGTGGACGGCTGCGGCCCGCTCGGCGCCCTGTTCCGGGTGGTCGTGCCGGCCGCGATCCCCGGCATCGTCGCGGTGTCGGTGTACGCCTTCATGACCGCCTGGGGCGAGGTGCTGTTCGCGTCGGTGATGACCAACGACACCACGCGCACGCTCGCCGTCGGACTCCAGGGCTACTCCACGCTCAACGACGTGTACTGGAACCAGATCATGGCCGCCTCCCTCGTGGTGAGCGTCCCCGTGGTCGCGGGTTTCCTGCTGCTGCAGCGCTACCTCGTCGCCGGGCTGACGGCCGGAGCCGTCAAGTGACCAACCTGCAAGATGACGAAGGGACTTCCGTGACCATCGACTTCGCCGCACTTCCGCACGACTTCCTGTGGGGCACGGCCACCTCGGCGTACCAGATCGAGGGAGCCGTGGCCGAGGACGGCCGTGCACCGTCGATCTGGGACACGTTCTCGCACACGCCCGGAAAGATCGACGGCGACGACAACGGCGACGTCGCCTGCGACCACTACCACCGCTGGCGCGAGGACATCGACCTGATGCGCCGCCTCGGCACGAACGCCTACCGGTTGTCGATCGCCTGGCCACGCGTCGTGCCCGGCGGCGACGGCCCGGTCAACGCCAAGGGCCTCGCCTTCTACGACGAGTTGATCGACGGGCTGCTGGAGGCGGGCATCACCCCGTCCGTCACCCTCTACCACTGGGACCTGCCCCAGGCACTCCAGGACCGCGGCGGCTGGCCCGAGCGCGAGACGGCCGAGCACTTCGCCGCGTACGCCTCGGTCGTCGCCGAGCGGCTCGGCGACCGCGTCACCCACTGGGCCACCCTCAACGAGCCGCTGTGCTCTGCGTGGATCGGCCACCTGGAGGGCAAGATGGCGCCCGGCTGGACCGACTTGACGGCCGCCGTCCGGGCGTCGTACCACCTGCTCCTCGCGCACGGCCTCGGCGCGCAGGCGATCCGCGCGGCGGCCCCGAACGCCGAAGTCGGCATCGTCAACAACCTGTCCACGATCCACGCCGCGACCGACCGCCCCGAGGACGAGGCGGCGGCCCGCCGCATGGACGGCCACACCAACCGCTGGTGGCTCGACCCGGTGCACGGCCGCGGCTTCCCCGCCGACATGCGCGAGCACTACGGCGTCGAACTCCCGGAAAAGCCGGGCGACATGGAGACGATCGCCGCACCCCTGGACTGGCTCGGCCTGAACTACTACTTCCCGCAGACGATCGCCGACGACCCCACCGGCCCCGCACCCCACGCCCGCATGGTCCGCCGTCCGGGCGTCCCGCGCACCGGCATGGACTGGGAGGTCGACGCGAGCGGCATCGAGACGCTCCTGCTGCGCCTCACCGAGGAGTACGGCGCCCGCAAGCTGTACGTCACGGAGAACGGCTCGGCGTTCCCCGACACGGTCCGCCCGGACGGCACCGTCGACGACCCGGAGCGCCAGGACTACCTCGTCCAGCACCTCGCGGCATGCGCCTCGGCGGCCCGCAGGGGAGTCCCGCTGGCGGGCTACTTCGCCTGGTCGCTGCTGGACAACTTCGAGTGGGCGTACGGCTACGACAAGCGCTTCGGCCTGGTCCACGTGGACTACCGCACGCAGGTCCGCACGATCAAGGGCACGGGCCACCGGTACGCGGACATCATCCGCGGACACCGGGGCGAGGCGGCCCGCAGGGCGGCCTGACCCCGCCGGTCCGACCCCGCATCACGGGGTCCCCACAACACCGTGGTGGGCGCGGCTGCGGGAGTCCGCGCCTGCCACGGGCCATCACACCAGCAAGCGTGGATGTCAGGTACGCGACACATCTCCATCGGCAATGCGGCAAGGCCCGGACACACCGAACCAGGAACAGAACCGGATTCGGCCCCCACTCCAGCCCGGCAGAGGAGAACCGCATGACTCCCCTCACCTCACACACTCCGCACATCCCCCGCACCGCCAGGACGCGCACGACTCGCCGCCGCCCCCTCCTGACCGCACTGACGGCACTGGCCGTGCTGGCGGCGGGCCAGGCCTTCCTGACGCCGGCCGCGGCCGCACCGTCCGTCGCTGCCGCCGCATGGGACACCGACCGGGCGGCGGCGTCGTACGCGGCGAATCCGGCCGCCGCCACCGCCTCCGGCAGCGAGAACGCGGGCCTCGGCCCCGGCCTCGCCTTCGACGGCAACAACTCCACCCGCTGGTCGAGCAACTTCGCCGACGACGCGTGGCTCCGTCTCGACCTCGGCTCGACGATCCGGATCGACCGGGTGGTGCTCGAGTGGGAGGCGGCGTACGGAAAGCAGTACGTCCTGGAGGCGTCGACGAACGGCACCGACTGGACGCCGTTCTACACGGAGACCGACGGCACGGGCGGCACGGTCACGGCCCACACGTACCCGCAGGAGGTGAGGGGCCGCTACATCCGCATGCGCGGCGTGCAGCGCGCCACCCCGTACGGCTACTCCCTCTACTCCTTCCGCGTCTACGGCGGTGAACCGGCCCCGGCGTCCACCACCCGCACCAACCTCGCCCTGAACCACCCGGCGTACGCGAACTTCTACCAGCACGCGGGCAACTCCCCGGCGTTCGTCACGGACGGCGGCTGGCCGGCCAACCTCAAGGACGACGCCACGCGCTGGTCGAGCGACTGGAACGCGGACCGCTGGGTGTCGGTGGACCTCGGCGCGGTGTCGACGATCGACACGGTGGACCTGTACTGGGAAGCGGCGTATGCAGTCGACTACGAACTGCAGGTGTCCGACGACAACCGCACATGGCAGACGGTCTACCGTCCATCGTCGACAGAGGTCGCGGCACGCCGGGCGAACGTCAAGTCGCCGGCGGAGGCGGTCGGCATCCACGACTCGGTGCGGCTCCCGCAGCCTGCCAGGGGCCGCTACGTCCGCATGCTCGGCAAGGAACGCCGCTCCTTCTACAACCCGGCCCCGTCGACGGCACAGTTCGGCTACTCCCTCTACGAGTTCCAGGTCTGGGGCACGGGAGGCAGCGCCGCGGCGGCCTACCCGGCCCTGCCGGGCGAACAGCAGGGCACCTACCAGACCACGTTCTTCGACGACTTCACGGGCACGGCCCTGGACCGGGGCAAGTGGCGGGTGGTCCGCACCGGCACGGAGATGGGCCCGGTCAACGGCGAGTCGCAGGCGTACGTCGACTCGACGGACAACATCCGCACGGAGAACGGCAGTCTGATCCTGCGCGCCAAGTACTGCAAGGGCTGCACGCGAGCGGGCGGCGGCACGTACGACTTCACGTCGGGGCGCATCGACACCAACACGAAGTTCGACTTCACGTACGGCAGGGTCAGCGCGCGCATGAAACTGCCCGTAGGGGACGGCTTCTGGCCGGCGTTCTGGATGCTGGGCAGCGACGTCGACACCCCGAACGTCGGCTGGCCGGGCTCCGGCGAGACCGACATCATGGAGAACGTCGGCTACGGCGACTGGACGAGCACCGCGCTGCACGGCCCGGGCTACTCGGCGGACGGCAACATCGGCGCCCGCCAGACCTACCCGAACGGCGGCCGCGCGGACCAGTGGCACACGTACGCGGTCGACTGGACACCGACGACCATGCGCTTCTACGTCGACGACCGCCTGGTCCAGGAGACGACCCGCAACAAGCTGGAGTCGACGCGGGGGGAATGGGTCTTCGACCACGACCAGTACGTGATCCTCAACCTGGCCCTGGGCGGCGCCTACCCGGCCGGCTGGAACAAGGTCACGAGCCCGTACTGGGGCCTGCCGCAGTCGAGCGTGGACCGCATCGCGGGCGGGGGAGTGCAGGCGGAGGTGGACTGGGTGCGGGTGGAGCAGAAGAGGTGAGCGCGGCGTGACGTCCCGTCGGAGCGTGGAGGTCACGCGGAGCCGGGGCGGCCGACGGTCGGTGGGCCAGGGCGGCGGCGTGGAGGTCGGTCGCCGGGTCAGGGCAGCTCGGGCCGGGTGAGCGCCCGGGCGAACGGCTCTCCCGTACGCCGGGCGTACGCCAGCCGCTCGCGCACCTCGCGGAGGGTGCGCGGGCGGTAACCCGGCCCGCCGCAACAACTCTTGTGGAACCGCACGCCGGCGTGCAACAGCACCGACAGCACCCGCCACGCCTCGGCGTCCCGCCGCCCCGGCGCGGCGAACGCCGACCCGACGTGCACCAACTCCCGCCGACACCGCGGACAGACCCGCACCCGATCCCTGCCGTAGGGCTGCTTGTAGGACGCGCGGCAGGGCAGGCAGACGTAGGAGGTCTTGGCGGGCGGCATGCGATCGAGGTTAGGGAGAAGGGAAGGCGGAGGGCGAACGGTTTTCCGACGCCCGTGGTGGGCCCGCCCGGACGGCGCCGGTTTCGGACGCGTTCGGACTGCCGTACGAAATAGGAATGCGCGAGGCGGGTGCGGCCTGGCACGATGGAGCGCTGCATCCAATGGCGTTGGGCGAGGGGGCTGCTGTGGCGGACTGGATCTACATCCTCGATCCGCACAGGGACACCCTGGACGGTGAGCCCTCCGACAAGGAGACCATCCGCCGACTGGCGGAGGAGGACCCGGAGTTGGAGCTCTGGCTCAGCCGCCGCAACCGCATGAAGCCGGGCGACCGCCTCTGGTTCTACTTCACCCGGCCGGACTCCGCGGTCTCCGCGGTGGCAGAGGTCGACGAAGAGCCCTGGGAGGACACGGAGGACCCCGACGTCACCTTCCTGGTCGCCGCCACCCTGCTGCCCGAGGCGACGAAGGCGCTGCACCGCGATCCGGTGACCCGTGACGAACTGGGCCTCGGCCAGGTGCGTTCGGTGCAGAAGGTGAAGCCGGAGGCGCTGCCGGTGCTGCTGAAACGGGCGGGCTTGTAGCCTGACGATCATGGCCGACACCTACGAACTGCAACTCGCACTCGACCTGCCGGACACCCTTGCGCAGCCGGAACTCGCGCTGCTGCGCTGGCACTTGGCGGAGGAGGGCGGCCGGCAGGACGGCACGTACGAGTACCCCCTGTGGGACGGCCGGGGACCCGCCCACCGCGTCGGCGGCCTGCAAGTGGCGCAGCTGCAACAGGTCGACGGAGGCTGGGCGCTCACCGTCCGCCAGGAGGCGCACCCCGACCAGTTCACCGACCTGCGCACGATCCTCCAGTGGCTCGGCGCCCGCACCACGACCGTGGGCCCCATCGGGCACCTCCGCTTCTACGAGTCCCACGTCCCCGACATGCTGATCGCTCAGTCGGGCACGGTGAGTTGCGCGTTTCTGAGGTTGGACGGGGTGGTTGGGGTGGCGTCCGAGGAGTATCCGTACGTCTGAACCGCGGCGCCTACGCTCCACACCCGTCCCGACGCCCCACCCCCGGCAGCGACTCCTCCCACACCTGCCCGGTGAGATCCCCGCCGGTGTGGGCGCAGATGTGGTGGGTCGCACGGTCCGCGTCCAGTGTCCACACGCGGGCCGTGAGGTCGTTGCTCGCCGAGGCGAGGGTGTCGCCGTCCGGGCCGTAGGCGACCGAGGTGACGGTTTCGAGGTGGCCGGTGAGTTCCTCGCCGTACGGTTCGGCGGTCGCGGTGTTCCAGAGGCGTACCGTGTGGTCCTCGGAGCCCGATGCCAGGGTCCGGCCGTCGGGGGCGTAGGCCAGCGAGGTGACTCCGCCGCGGTGGCCGGTCAGAGGCCCGCCCGAGGGGCGCGGTGTCGTGCGGGACGTCACGTCCCACAGGCGTACGGTGCGGTCGGCGCTGCCTGTCGCGAGGGCGAGGCCGTCCGGTGCGAAGGCGACCGACGTCACCGTGTCCGAGTGACCGCGCAGGGGGCGACCGAACGGCTGGGGTGCGGCGCGGTCGGTGACGTTCCACAGGCGGGCCGTGCCGTCCTCGCCGGCCGTGGCGAGCGTGCGGCCGTCCGGGGAGAACGCGACCGAGGTGACCTCCTCCTGCCCGGCGGGCAGGGGCGCGCCGACCGGGCGTGGTGTGGTGGTGCCCGTCGCGTGCCACAGGCGGACCCTGCCGTCCCGGCCGGCCGTGGCGAGGGTGCTGCCGTCGGGGGAGTAGGCCACCGACAGCACGCCGCCCGGGTGCGCCGAGGGCAAGGTCGCCGAGGTCTTCGGGCGGGACGGGGACGTCACCGACCACAGTCGTACCGTGCCGTCCTGCGAACCGCTCGCCACCGTACGGCTGTTGGGGGCGAACGCCACGGTCAGCACCTCCGCCTCGTGACCCGACAGCGGGCGCGGGAGATGGCGGGGACGGCCGGGGTGTCGTACCTCGAAGAGGCGGATCAGCCGGTCGTCCGTGCTCGCCGCGGCCAGCAGCGCGCCGTCGGGGCTGTGGGCCACGGACGTGAGCGGGTTCGTGAAGTCGGTCAGTGTCGTCGGGGGCAGGTGCCAGACACGGACGCTGCGGTCGGCGCCCGTGGTGGCCAGGGTGCGGCCGTCCGGCGCGAACGCCACCTCCCACACTCCCTCCGTGTGACCGGTGAGCGGTTCGCCCGACTGCTGTGGGTACTTGGGGTTGGCCACGTTCCACAGGACGACCGTGTCGTCCTGGCCGGCGGTGGCGAGGGTGCGGCCGTCGGGGGCGAACGTCACGGACCACACCGGTGCCGAGTGCGCGGTGAGCGCGTCGCCGAGGAGTTCCGGCCGCGCGGGGTCGGTGGTGTCGTACAGCCTCACCGTCTCGTCGAATCCGCCGGTGGCGAGGGTCCGGCCGTCCGGGGAGAACGCGACCGTCCACACCGACGCCTCGTGGTCGCGCAGCGGCTTCCCGAGCCGTGACAGACCGCCGGTGTCGGCCACGCGCCAGATGCGCACCACGCCCGTGTATCCGGCCGTGGCGAGGGTGCGGCCGTCCGGGCCGAACGCCACCGCCCGCACGCTGCGTTCGTCCGCTCGGGCAGGGGCGCCCAACGCCTCGGGGCGCGAGGGGTCGGTCAGGTCCCACAGGCGTACGGTGCCGTCGTCGCCGGCCGTGGCCAGGGTGCGGCCGTCCGGGGCGAAGGCCACCGTCACGATGTTCTCCTCGCCATGACTGGCCGGCGGGGACGCGACGGCGCGAGGCGCGGTGCGGTCCGTCACGTCCCACAGGCGCACGGCGCCGCCGCGGCCGGTCGCCGCGAGCAGGGTGCCGTCCGGGGAGAACGCCACCGCACCCACGGCACCGCTCCGGAAGGGGAGGGGTTCACCCAGCGGCGTGCCCCTCGCACTGTCGTCTCCGGTCTCCTGGCCGCTGTCCACATCGTCCTGTCCCGCCACGTTCCACAGGCGTACGGTGCCGTCGTGACCGCCGCTCGCCAGGGTGCGGCCGTCCGGCGTGAACGCCACGGAACTGCCGACCTCCGCATGCCCCGCCAGCCGGGTGGACAGTACGCGGCCCGCGTCCGTGACCAGGCGTGTATGAAGGTCCGGTGTCGACCGCATTCCGTACGCGGCGACATCCAGGCCGGCGGCGAGGGAGGCGTTCGTGTCGCGCAGCCGGTCCGCCTCCGCGGTGATCCGGCCGAAGACCGCGTCGTCCCGTTCCGCCTGCGCCGTGGCGCTCAGCCGCAGGGCGACGACCGCGGTGCCCGAGGCGACCAGCACCAGCGTCGCGAGTACGGCCGACACCGCCCGTCGCCGCCACCGCCCCCTGCGGCGACGGCGTTCCGACGCGGTCAGGAACTCCCCTTCCGCAGGCGTCAGTTCGTGCTCGCGCCCGGCTCCCGGGAACGCCTCGCGGGCCGCCGCCAGACGGGAACCCGCGTACAGGGCCGCGTTCTCCCGGCCCAGTTCCCGCCAGGTGCGGGCCGCCGCCGACAGGGCGCGGTGCACGCGCAGCCGGTCGCGTTCGGCGTCGATCCAGCCGCGCAGCCGCGGCCACGCCGTGATCAGGGCCTCGTGGGCCAGGTCGACCGTGCCGTCGTCGAGGGTGAGCAGGCGTGCGCGCACCAGCAGGTCCAGTACCGCGCGGATGTCGTCGGGATCACCGAGAGCCAGCTCCGCGTGCTCCATGGGGCGTCTGGTGTCCGGGGTGCCGTCACCCGGCGCGACGAGACGTAACAGCATGCGCCGCGCCAAGTCGGCCTGCTCGGCGGTGAGGTCGGCGTAGACCTGTTCCGCGGTGCGTACGACGGCGCCGTGCAGGCCGCCCGTCGCCTCGTACGTGCTCTCCGTCAGCGTCCGGCCGGAGCGGTGCCGCCAGGTCTCCAGCAGCGCGTGCGACATCAGTGGCAGGCCGCCTGGAGCGTCCTCCACCTCGGCCACCAGCCGCCCGGTCAGGGCACGCTCCACGATCAGGCCGGCCGCGGTGGCCGGACGCACCACCGCCTCCCTGAGCTCCTCCCGGGTCATCGGGCCGACGAGCAGCGTGGCGTCCTGCAACGCGGCTGTCAGCCCGGGGTGTTCGGCGCAGCGGCCGAGGAAGTCGGCGCGCACGGCGATCACCACGCGCAGTCCGCTGCCCGGCGCGGTGGCCGCCAGCAGGCGCTCCACGAAGTCGTCCCGTGCCGCCGGGTCGGCGCACAGGGTGTACAACTCCTCGAACTGGTCGACGATCAGCCAGGTGTCCGCGTCCGTGTCCGGCACCGGCGTCAGCCGCTCCGCGTGCGTACGAACCGGGTCCGCGCCGGGCGTGAGGATCCGCACCGCCGCGGGAACGTCGGCGTCGTCTCGCGTCTCGCGCAGCCGGGGTATCAGACCGGCCCGCAACAGTGACGACTTGCCGCTGCCGGACGGGCCGAAGACGGCGGTGAACCGGCGCCGCCGAGTCAGTTCGCGCAACCGGCCCACGAGCCGGTCGCGCCCGAAGAACAGCGCGGCGTCGTCCGGTTCGTACCGGGCGAGGCCGCGGTACGGCGCAGGCGCGTCGTCCCCGTCGGGTGCCGGGCCGGCGGCCTCCGCCGACGTCTCCTCCCAGCGCCGGCGCCACTCCTCCGGGTCCCCGCCGCAGGCGTCCACGTAGGCGAGCGTCACCGGCAGGCTGGGCAGTTGCCGCCCGGCCGCCGCCTGCGACAGCGCGGTCACCGAGAACGGCACCTTCTGCGCCATGACCCGGTACGTCGGCCGGCCCGCCGACTCCCGCAGGGCGCGCAGTTCCGCCGCGAACCGCTGCACCGGCCCGGCCTGCGGATCGAGCCCCCGCTCCCGGCGTCCTGCTCCATGTCCCCCCACGTGCCGCCCCCGTTGTGCGTTTCCGACGAGCGCCCACGTCGCCGTGTGCGCTCGGTGTTCGCCCGGGCGCCCACCGTAGGGACCGGTGGTGAGGCGTCGCAAGCAACAAGGGCGCCAATGCCGGGGCGAACACGGGGGGTTCACGGTGTCTTCACGCGTTGCGCCATCCGCAGGAGACCTCTGCGCCGCCCGCACGGGCGCCGCATGTCGCTCCGCGCGCCGCACGTTGCTCCGCGCGCAGACCGCTGTGTTCCGCGCGCACTCCGCATTGTTCGGCGCGGCGCACGGGCTGCTGAACAACCGTTCCCGGCGGTGCAATCAGGTCACTGGGGGAGCGAGGGACGGCGCGGAGCCCATGCCGGTCATGGCCCGCGCCCTTCCGTACGCCCGTCCCCGGCCCGTACGCGCATCCCCGCAAGGAGGGCATCGTGAACCCCGACGCCGCCCGTCGGCCGCACAGTGTGACCATCGCCGTGACCCTGCTGATCCTCGGTTCGCTGACGGCAGCGGTGGCGGCCATGGCCGACCCGCAGTCGCAGGCGCAGAACCTCATGACCCTGCTCTTCGTGGTCTGTTCCTGGTTCGCGGTCCGGGCCGGCCGCGGTCGGCGCGTCGCCCGGACCACGGTCACCTGCCTGACGGCGGTCACCCTGCTGTTCGCCACGCCGTTCGCTCTCGCCGACCCGCTGTACGGCGGCATCACCCTGCTCCTCGCCGCGCTGCTCGCCGTCCCCGGGGTGGCCTTGCTGTACGGGCCGACCGCCGAGGCGTACGTCCGGGCACGGACCGCCATGACACACCCCGACCGGTCGACGACCGAGGGCTGAGGACCGGAGCCGACACCCGGAGCCGACGAACCGCAGACGGCGAGCCGGAAGCCGACGACCGCAGACGGCGAGCCGGAAGCCGACGACCGCAGACGGCGAGCCGGAAGCCGACGACCGCAGATGACGAACCGCACCGAGCCGCGAGGAACCACTTCGTGAACCGTCCTGAGAATCCCGAGTCCCCCGAGTCCCCCGATCACCTCAACGACCCCGACAACCTCAACCACGCCGACATTCCGGACCCGGCGCGGCCGCCCACGCGTCCGCCCGTAGCCCGGGACGCCGCACCCGACCCCTGGGCCGTCGCCGTTGGCAATGCCTCGCTGCTCGGGGCGGGTTACCTCCTCATGGGGCGCCGTGCGTTGTTCCTCGTCTCCGGACTTGTCACCGTCGCCCTCGTACGGACGGTGTTCACGACCGCCGCGACGTGGAGCGAGGTCGTCCTGCTGCTGTGGTGGGCGGCGGTCGTCGCCCACGGATGGGCCCTGGCCCGCGGCCGGCTGGAGGGCGCGCGGCGCGGACCGCGCGGCCAGCGCGTGGTCGCTCTCGGTGTGACGGTGCCCGTCCTGCTGGCCACCGGCTGGCTGCGGCTGGACTCCCACGGCATCGTGGGCCGTGTGGACGAGGCGCGTGAGAACGGCGACTGCGCCGCCGTGGTGGACGCGCAGGAGACCGTGGGATTCGGCCACCGGCTTGCCGCCGCTCCCGTGGTCGCTCGGGGCGACGCGGCCGTGGACGCCTGCGAGCGCCTGGACGACGCCCGCGCCGAGCTGTCTCACGGGCTGGGCGGCGAGACCGACTCGCTGAGGTCCGGATACGGGACGCTGGCCGCGCTCCTGAAGGACCCCGCCAACGAACCGGCCGTCGCCGCGGCCCTGGACGACTTCCTCGGGCGGCTGCCCGTCGGCGACCCCTGCGAGACCGTGACCGTCACCGACTGGCTTCGCGCCAGGAAGCCCGCCCACGACGTGCTGGACCGGTCTTCGGTCGCGGCGGCCCGCACCGCACCGGCGGCGCTCCTGGAATGCGGCGACGACCTGATGGACCGCCAGGAGTGGACGGACGCCCGCGCGCACTACCGGCAACTCCTCGACCAGTACCCCGACGACGACCGCACGACCAAGGCCCGCGGCGGCATCGACAAGGCCGACCTGGCCGTCGAACTCGACCACGTCCGGGACCTGGTCGCCGCGACGCACAGCACGAAAACCGGGTACTGCGCGGACCCGGCGAAATACCGCGGTGCACCCGACCACCGCAGGGGCACCAACCGCGCGCTCTTCCTGGGCGACAGCGAGTACACGGGCAGACTCCCCGACCGGTGGCGGACCGCGATCCCGGCCGACGCCGCGCTCGTCGTCTGCGTGGGCTCGGCCGGCCACGGCTCCGCCGTGGAGACCTGCCCCTACCGTCCGTCGTCCGGCTCCGCAGGCGGCGTCAAGTACGTCACCTTCCACAAGATCCGCGTGCCGGTGAAGGTGTACGCGCTGCGCACGGGCAAACTCGTGGCCGACCGCAAGCTGGAGATCAACGGCACCAGCTGCCCGTACTTCATCACCTACTACGGCGTCGCCCCGACCGACCAGTACGTCAAGCCGTCCGACTCGAACGTGCGCGACGCGTTCTCGTCCGTCGTTCGCCGATGAAGCGGACGAGGCTTCTGCGGTGTCAGAGCCGGCCGGCCTCCACGATCCGGTGCAGGAAGCGCCGCGTGCGGGCGTGGCGCGGGGCGCCGAAGACTGCGTCGGGGGTGCCGCGCTCCAGGACGACGCCGCCGTCCAGGAAACAGACCTGGTCGGCGACCTCGCGGGCGAAGCCCATCTCGTGCGTGGCCAGCACCATCGTCATGCCGTCGTCCTTCAGGTCGCGGACGACGTTCAGGACCTCGCCCACCAGCTCCGGGTCGAGCGCCGCGGTGATCTCGTCGAGCAGCAGCAGCCGGGGCCGTACGGCGAGGGCGCGGGCGATCGCCACCCGCTGCTGCTGGCCGCCGCTCAGCCGGTCCGGGTACTCGCCCGCCTTCGCGGCCAGCCCGAGCCGGTCCAGCAGTTCCCGCGCCCGCTCCTCGGCCTCGGCGCGGCCGGCGCGGTGCACGCGGCGCGGGGCGAGCGTGATGTTCTCCAGCACGGTCATGTGCGGGAAGAGGTTGTACGCCTGGAAGACCACCCCGATCCGGCGCCGTACCGCGTCCGGGTCGGTGCGCGGGTCGGTGATCTCCTCGCCGTCCAGCCAGATCGCGCCGTCGTCGATGTCCTCCAGCAGGTTGGCGCACCGCAGCAGCGTGGACTTGCCGGAGCCGGACGCGCCGATCAGCGCGGTCACCGTGTGCGGAGCGATCTCCAGGTTCACGTCCCTCAGGACGACCGAACCGCCGAACGTCTTGCGGACGGACTCCATCCGCAGCACGGGCATGTCGTCGCCGCTCATGTCGTTCCTCCTTGTGCCCGCTGCCGGTCCATCCGGGCCGTCACCCAGTCCGTGAAGCGGGTCATCGGAATGGTCAGAGCGACGAACACCAGCCCGGCCACGATGTACGGCGTGTAGTTGAGACTGCGGCCCACGATGATGTCCGCCGCGCGCACGGCGTCGACCGCGCCGCCGATCGACACCAGGCCGGTGTCCTTCTGGAGGGACACGAGGTCGTTGAGCAGAGGCGGCACCTGACGTCGTACGGCCTGCGGCAGCACGACGAACCGCAGCGCCTGCCGGTTCGTGAGGCCGAGGGACCGCGCCGCGGCACGCTGCGAGGGATGCACCGACTCGATGCCCGCGCGGAACACCTCCGCCACGTACGCCGAATACGTCAGCGTCAGCGCCGTACCGCCGAGCAGCACCGGATCGACCGTGACACCCTGGAGCCGCAGCGCCGGCACGCCCAGGACCACGATCATCAGGTTGATGATCAGCGGCAGCCCGCGGAAGAAGTCCGTGTACGCCGCCGCCAGCACGCGCAGCGGGAAGAACACCGGGCCGCGCAGCGTACGGGCCACGGCGATGAGCATGCCGAGCACCAGCACCGCGGCGCCGCACACCAGCAGCAGCCGCAGGTTGAGCCAGAGACCCTCGAGGACCTTGGGCAACGCCTCGCGCGCGTACGCGAGGTCGAAGAAGGTCTCCTTGGTACGCGGCCAGCCGGGCGCGCTGACGACGAGCAGATAGAGGGCGGCTCCGGTCACCAGCGTCGACAGCGCGGCGATCGCCGTGGCCCGGCGGGCCCGGGCACGCCGGTACCGTTCGCGCTCCAGCCGGCGCGGAGAGGGCACGTACGGATCGGCCGCACGGTCCTCCTTGCCGCGACCCTCGCCGGCGCCTTCGGCATCTCCGGTATCTCCGTCGTCCCCGCCGTTCCGGTCGGACGTGTTCTCGGCGACGGTCACTTGAGAACCGGGGCGTCGACCGCGTCCGAGAGCCACTGCTCCTCGATGTCCGCCAGGGTGCCGTCCGCGCGGAGGGCGTCCACGGCGTCCGAGACGCAGGACGAGAGCGGGCTGCCCTTGTCCATGACCAGCCCGAACTGTTCCGGGGCACCGCCCTGGTTCTCGAACTGGCCGACGATCTCGGCGTCGGTCACCTCGGCCGCGGTGATGTAGAACGCGGTCGGCAGGTCGACGACGATGGCGTCGACCTGGCCGTTCTTCAGCGCGGACTTGGCCTGGTCGTTCTTGCCGTAGACGGCGGCGTCCTCGGTCGGCTTCACGACGTTCTCGATGTAGTCCAGGCTGGTCGTACCCACCTGCGCGCCCAGTTCCAGGCCCTTGAGATCGGCGAGCCGCGTCGCCTTCGCGGCCTTCGATCCCTTCAACGCGACGACCGCCTGCCGCACGTCGTAGTACCCGGACGAGAAGTCCACGGCCTTCTTGCGCTCCTCGCTGATCGACACCTGGTTGATGTCGAAGTCGAAGGTCTTCTCCCCGGGAGCGAACGCCTTGTTGAACGGAACGCTCTGCCAGACCACGGCATCCTTGCCGTAGCCGAGCTGCTTCGCCACGGCGTACGCGACGGCCGACTCGAAACCCTTGCCGTTGGACGGGTCGTCGTCCTTGAACCACGGCTCGTAGGCGGGCTTGTCGGTGGCGACGGTCAACTTGCCGGCGGTCTTCGTGGCGAGCTTGCCCTTGGCGCACGACGGCCCGGCAGAACCGGACGACCCTGCCGAACCGGAGGACCCGGACGCGTCGGCCTCGGGCTGCGGCGCGCAGCCGACCGCGGTCGCGAGAAGGGCGACGGTGGCGCCGGCGAGGATGCGGCGCAGGACACGAGGAGCAGGACGAGGGGCAACATGCATGGCGGGAGGGTGACAGCGCGATCCTGGGTTTGTCGAGGTCGTTCCGGGTTCTGTCCGGATCGTGGGAACGAGTGTTGCAATCTTATGAACATCCCTGCGGTCAGGGTGGGTTGGTGTGTCTGTGCCGAAGAAGGGCCCGCACCACATGTCTGTCGACCAGCGCGCCTGGGAAGCCGGGGTACGCCACCTGTTCGAAGACGCGTACCCGTTTGACTCCACGGGCCCGCGTCGCCACGAGGACTGGGTCGTCGACGTCCTCGCGCTGATGACCCGGGCCGTTCCGGACCCCCGGGGCTGGACCGGTCTCGACGGCTCGGCGCGGAGCCAGGAGGGCGCAGGGAGCCCCGGTTACCCGTTCGCAGACCACGGCCGGGACCACGTGGCGCAGCGCCTTACGGAGATCGACCGTGCGAGTGCCGAGAACCTTGTTGCTGGCTCTCACCGACGACTGCTGCACCCTGTCCAACCTGAGGCGCTTCACGGAGAGCGAGGAGGAATTGCGCGCGATGGCATGCACGATCCTCGCGCGGTACGGGGACGCGGCCAGCTATCACACCAACGTCAGCAGGCCCGGCCCTGTGCCCGGCACACTCGACTTCACGACGCCGCACGGGGGGTACAGCCCGCTGGGCGACGCCTACTCGGAGGATTGCGGCCTGGTCGTCGTCTCCGAGACCGAGTTGGGCATGTTCTGGAACTTATCCGACTACTGATCGGCTGCCGATCCGTGCAAGCGCAGACCGGCGTCGCCGTCCGCGGCCCGGCGGCGGTGGTCCGGCGCCTGCCGGCCCTTCGCTGCTATCCCCAGTCGCAGCCGATGCCGTCGTTGTCGCGGTCGAGGTGGCTGCCGTAGCCGGGGTCGCCCCGGCGAACAGTTGCGGCTCCCGCGGCCCGGGCCGCAGCGCAGTTTTCGTAGTAGACGCTGCCGCCACCACTGCTGTCGTCGTCACCGAGGCCGGTGTCGGACGCGGGTTCAGCGGTGACGGTCTCCGTGACTTCGACCTCGATGGTCTTCGTGACGGTGGGCGCGGGCTCGGGCTTCGCGCTCGGTGTCGCGGTCTCGGTCGCTGTCATGGTGGCGGTGACGGTCGTCGTCGGCCGCGGCTTGGCCGCGACCGGCTTGGCGTCGTCCGTCTGCTGTGCGTCGGCGGCGCCCGCTCCGATGCCGAGGAAGAACGCGAGTCCGAGCGCGGGCAGTACGTAACGCTTCCTCGCCCACTTGGGCGCGGGTCTAACCGACGACGGCGTGTACGGGTTGGTCATGGCGCCCCCTGTTGAACGTTGGAGCGTTGACGCTAGCGGTTTTGTGCAGAGGGTGTGGAGTTAACGTGAAGGCTTCACTGTTCCGTGACCAGGCGTGAGCCGCGCGCCCTTTGTTGCGCACTGAGGGCGTGGCGTGGTGGTGGCCTGCCCGACGGCGTCAGGCTCGGCGGCAGCGCTCCCGGAGTTCGGAGATCACGGCCTCCTCCCGGGAGTTCACGTCACCGTCCACGCCGGCCACGCGCTCGGCCGCGTCGAGGATGTCGCTCAGGTCCCCCGGCTCGGCGTCGATGCGCTTCCACACCTCGGCGGGGTCGATGTCGACGAGCTGGGCTAGTTGTTCGTCGACCACCTGATGCCGCTCCCGGACCAGCCTCACCAGATGCCGCATCAACAGTGCTCCGTCGTCAGTGATTTTCGTGTTCGCCCTGATGACGAGCCATGCGACCCACAGCATCAACCTCGGGTGCCGGGTGCGCTCGCTCAACCCCTCGGCGAGTTCGATCACCCGCGCCTCGTTCCGGAAGACGGCGCGTGCGTGCCGGCCGGCGAGCAGGGTCGTGTAGCGGTTCAGCACGACGGCGAGGGGGACGCCGACGAGCGGGATACCGATCTTGATGATGTTGCGCTTCAGGAGGTACTTCCCGATGACGGGGAGCGCCCTTGCGGCGGCGAGCACCTCACCGGAGTAGAAGTGCTTGAGCAGCGGCCGCACCACGAGCGGGACCGATTTGGCCGCGCCCTTGTTGACCACTTCCCCACTCTTGATGGTGAGGGCCACGCGGATGAGCTTCCACAGGTCCTCGGGGTCGTTCACGTCGACCGGGACCCGGTAGAGCACGGAGATGTCATAGGCCAGGCGGAGCTGGAGCTGGGTGATGAACGCGACGTCGACCATCATTGTGGCGACGGCCGCGGGGACGGTAGCCGGTGAGGCACCTCCGAGGCTCCCGATGGTGGCGGCTACGGTCGCCGTGTAGGCCCCGGCGGAGAGCCCGCCTTCGAGGGCGGCGTACCGGGACGCCATCTTGATCCGCTGGTCGACGATGGCATCCGCCGGTACTCCCTCGTACCGCTCCTGGAAGTACTGCCAGTCGACCTTCTCGGTGTACGAGTTCATCGCATGCGCGGCGAGTTTGGTGAACCAGTTGCCCGACTTGATGTCGTCCGCGCTGAGGCCCTTGACGAAGTCCTTGATCTCGGACTGCTCCTGCTCGACGACCTTCCGGTCGGCGGTGGCGTCGGCTCTGTCGGTGTCGGTATCAGTGGCATCCATCGGCGTGTCGGCCATGGCGAATTCCCCCAGGTTGTTTCGGGACCGGCCGAGCTGTGCTGTGCGGGCGCACCTTGCTGTCGTCTCCGCCGCAATTCGGCGAGCGGCACAACTACCGCTCGAAGTCCTCCCCTTGAGGCGCAACAGTAGCGCGCAGTCAGAGGTTTGTTGCCGTGGTGGTCGAAGCGCTGAGAGGCGCCCTCCGGTCCTGGTTGGTGAGCGGCTGGATACCTGGTCGTGCGCGGTCCGACCCTGCGTCCCTCGCTCGCGTGCCTACCCGGCTTTTCACACGCCCGCCTCCACCAGGAAGGTGCTGGGCTTGCCCGACCACGACACATACAGGCCGTCGCGGGCCCTGGTGCACGCGACGAAAAGGAGGCAGCGTTCGGCCATGACGTCGGCCTCGTGCTGGAGGCGGTCGACGTCGGACGGGGTGATGGCCGGCGGGTAGGGGAGGGAGCCGTCGGCGACGCCGATGACGGCGACGCAGCGGTATTCGAGGCCCTTGAAGGAGTGCATCGTGCCGACGTTGACGGTCTTGGTGTCGGTCTCGGCGTTGCCCTTGAGGCGGCTGACGGGGATGCCGACCGCCTTCAGCGCGTCGACGGCGCGGTCGCAGGTCTTGTTGAACCGGGCGCTGATCCCGATGTCGCCCGGTGCGACCCCGCTGTCCAGCCAGTCCCGCACGCGGCCCACCAGAGCTTCCAGCTCCGCCTCCTCGCTGTCCGCGCCGTGCAGGTCGGGCCCGTCGCCGTGCAGAGCGGAGCGGTAGCCGAGCAGTGTCTCGTTGCGGGAGTCGTCCGCGAGTTCCTCGAAGGGACGGCCGATCAGCAGGGCCGTGGCCCAGCTGAGGATCTCGTGCGTGGAGCGGTAGTTCTTGCGCATCTTGGTGGCACGGCCGGCGACCCGGATGCCCACGGACTTCAGCGACACCCGCGAGTCGTAGATCCGCTGGTGCGGGTCACCGGCGATGAACAGGTCGTCCGGCCGCTCGGGTACGGCGGCCCGCAGCAGCCGCCACTGCGCGGGGTGCAGGTCCTGCGCCTCGTCGACCACGACGTGCCGGTACCGCGGCCCCTCCGCCGTCAGCCGGTCGGCGGCCTCGACGCACGTGCCGAGGTAGGTGCGCAGCCCGTCCGCCGCGAGTCGCTCGGTGAACTCCTCGACGGCCTGCCACACCTGGGGCCGCTTCGACACCGGCAGCGCGCTGCCCCGCCCGTGCCGCTCGCACGCCGCGTACTCCTCGAACGTCCGCAGATCCTGCGCCAGGAACACGTGCTTGTACTCCTGCGCCAGGAACTGCCCGCCACCCGTGAACCCCGCCGTCTGCGCCGCGGCTTCCCACCGCGCCTGCTCCTCGGAGCCGCGCAGCGGCCGTCGTGACGTCGACACCACGCGGCCGGCGAAGGCGTCCACGGTCATGATGTCTACCCGGTCCCGCAGCGCCTCGTCCTCCACCAGCGCGGCGAGCCCCGAACGCAGCGCGGCCACAAGGGCGTTGGTGTACGTCGTGAGCAGGATCCGCTCACCATCACGCAGGTGGCGCAGCAGGTGCCGTACGCGGTGCAGCGCGACGACCGTCTTGCCGGTGCCCGGACCGCCGGACACCTGGGCCGGCCCCGAGTACGACGGCCGGTACGCCACCTTGTGCTGCGACGGGTGCAGGAAGGTCCGCCAGGCCGCGAACGGCTTGTCGAGGATGTCCCGCAGCTCCTCCGCGTCCGTGACGACCGCGAACCGGGTTCGGGTGTGCTGGATGGCCGTTGCGTAGTCGGTGGTGTCGACGGGCTCGGTGCTGTGCGCGTTCGCGAGGTTCACCGCGACGACGTCACGCCACACCGCCTCGACACCGAACCCGGCGGCGAGATACTCCAGCACCTCCCGCTGGTCCTGCGGGAAGTACGGCGCGAACACCTCCAGTTGCTCCAGGTTCGTCAGCACTCGCGCCTGGCGCAGCGTCGTCTCGTCGATGCCGAGCGCCTTCATGTCGCCGTCGGAGACGCGCGCGAACAGCCGTTCCTCGGGCGCCGGAGCGATCTGCTCGTACGCCGGGGTCAGCTCCTCCAGCGTCTGGATGTCGCGGATCTCGACGGCCCGCGTCACGGAGTTGATGGTCGCCTTCTGCTTGACCGCCCACTCGGTCGCCTCGTCGTGCGGCCCGACCCGCAGCAGCACGAACGTGTCCCCGGTCTCCGGCGCCAGGACGACGCCGCGCACGCCCTGGTCGATCCGGATGGTCCGGATCTGCTTGTCCTTCGCCCCCTTCAGCGACTCCAGCTTCAGCCCCGGATCCTTGAAGAGCTGATCCAGCGTGAGCGTCTCGAACTTGCGCCAGGCGTCGAACACGCCCTTTTTGACAGGCTTTTGCAGCTTGTCGAGCTGCGCGCAGAACGCGATGTCGAAGGCGAGGTGGGGCATGCACGGATTTTAGGGAACGATCTGCCTCGCCGATCAGCCGTCGGACGACGACTCGTCGAGATCCAGACGGATCACGGCCAGCGTCTGGGCCACCTCGGCGGTCAGCTCGTCGTCCGGCCCGAACACCACACACAGGTCGTCGTACAGCGGACCGAGCACCGCCAGCGCCTCCGCGGGCCGCTGCTGCGCGAGCAGCAACATGCCGATGTCGCGCCGCAGTTCCACCGCGTCCTCGCTGACGTCCCCGCCGACGACCCGCACCGCCTCCAGCACGCTCCGCAGCCCCGCCAGCGCATCCGTGACCTGTCCCAACTCGCCACGGCAGCGCGCCGCCTGCGCCCGGCAGCCCAGCGCATCCTCGCTGGTCGGCCCCAAGGTGCGGGCGTACGCGTCCGCCAGCGCCTCGAACTCGGGAAGCGCCGCGCGGTGGTCGCCGGCGAGCTGCCGGCTCACGGCCCGCCGCCTGCGCAGCCGCAGCACCGCCTTGTTGTCGGCGCCCAGGGCCCGGGCCAGCGGCTCCACGAGTTCGCCGACGACCTCGGCGGCCTGCGCGTACCGCTCCTCCTCCATCAGCGCGAGATAGTGCTCGTTCACCTCCCGCAGCTGCGCCCGCAGCACCTCCCGTTCACCGGCCCCGACGACGGGCGCGGCCTCGGCGGGCACCGCGGGTTCCCCGCTCGGCACGGCACGCACTCCACCCCCGGAGCGGGCCCGCGGCGCGAACGGGCGCCGGAACACCCCGGTCGGATCGGGAGCGCCGGTGGGACCGGCCTCGCCCGGAGCGACCTGCTCGCCCGGCGCGGGAAGATGCGGCGCGAGCCGGTCGTAGACCTCCTGCACGTCCACCGGCCGGGCCTCGGGTGCCTTCCGCAGCAGGTGCAGCACCAGCTCCTCCAGCGCCGACGGCACCTCCGCCCGCAAACTGCGTAGCGGCGTGGGGGCCGCGTTGATGTGCTGGTTCATCAGCTGGAACTCGCTGTCCCCGCTGAACAGAGGCCTCCCACAGAGCAGTTCGTGCAGTACGCAGCCAAGGGCATACAGGTCGGTGCGCGGCGTCACGCGTCCGCCGCGCACCTGTTCCGGCGCCATGTACTGGTACGTCCCGATCGGCGTACCGGTCGCCGTCAGCTTCGTGACGTCGGTCCGCAGGATCGCCGCTACCCCGAAGTCCAGGACTTTCACGGTGCCGTCCCGGGCGACCAGGATGTTGCTCGGCTTCAGGTCACGGTGCACGACCGGCACGTCGTGCGCGTACGACAGCACCGTGGCGACCTGCGCCGCCACGGCCACTGCCCAGC
Source organism: Streptomyces sp. NPDC037054 (assembly GCF_055606745.1). NCBI lineage: Bacteria > Bacillati > Actinomycetota > Actinomycetes > Kitasatosporales > Streptomycetaceae > Streptomyces > Streptomyces sp. NPDC037054. The sequence continues at coordinate 42,679 of NZ_JBVJSJ010000006.1, forward strand.
TGACCGGGAGCGGACGGTCGGGGTGCACGTAGGCGGTGAGCGGTATACCGTCGACCAGCTCCATCACCAGATACAGATGGTCGAACGACTGGTCCAGCACCGCGTCGAACACCTGCGGCACGCCGGGGTGCTGGATACGGGCCGTGATCCGCGCCTCGCGCTTGAACCGCTTGGCGAACTCCTCCGCCATCGCCGGTGTCGGCACGGCCTGCGGCAGGATCCGCTTCACGGCCACGGGCCGGTCCAGCACGGCGTCGTAGCCGCGCCACACGTCCCCCATGCCGCCCTGGCCGAGCTGTTCGAGCAGTTCGTAGCGCCCCGCGATCGGTCTGTCCGGCACCTTTCCCCCGTCGAGCAGCGGCCGTCGTCAGGGGATCAGTTTTCCGGCTGAACCAAGGCGCCGTCCAGCCGATCAGTGGGGCGTGCCGGGCTCCTCGTCGGGTTTCGGCCGGGTGACCGTGTACTCCGCCCACACCGTCTTGCCGGGGGCATCCGCGCGCGGCGTCCAGCCCCAGCGGTCGGCCAGGGCCTCGACGAGCATCAGGCCCCGGCCTCCGACACGGTACGGCGCCGAGGGCTCGGCCGGGCTGGGCGCCTGCTGCCGCACGGGGAGGCGTTCGCCGCGGGTGTCGGTCACCTCGATACGGACGGTCGTCGTGCCGTCGTCGACGAGTGCGGGCGGCGTGACCGTCACCCGGAAGTAGAAGTCCCGGCCGGGGACGTGTCCGTGCCGTACGGCGTTGGCGCACAACTCGGCGGCGATGAGCGTCAGGACGTCGTGCGCGTCACTGCTGTGCGGGACGCCCCACGCGTGCAGGCGTTCGCCGCACAGGCGCCGGGCGAGGCGGGCGCCGCGCGCGGTCGACGTGAACCGCATCGCGAAGTCACGCACCGGTACGGGTAGTTCTGTGCTGTTCATGCACTCACAGTGGCGTCTCGTGGCGTAGCGTGACCAGAGGTGACGCGCTGACGCGAGGCGTTCGTACGTGGTGCGTGTCGCCCTTGTACGAGGAGGTACGGCGGGGTGAGGGAGCGGTGCCCGTGAGGGACGTCGACGAGGTGCATGAGCGGAGGCAGGAGGACGAGCCGAGTTCGGGGGTGGTGCTGGCGTTCGGGCGGCAACTGAAGCTGTTGCGGACGCGGGCGGGGCTGGACCGGACGGAGTTCGGTAGGCGGGTCGGGTACTCGGCGGAGTCTGTGGCTTCGTTCGAGCAGGGCCGGCGTATTCCGCAGCCGCGGTTCATCGAACGCGCCGACGAGGTGCTGTCTGCGGGTGGTGTCCTCATGGCGCTGAAGGAGGAAGTGTCGCGGGCCCAGTACCCGGCGTTCTTCCGGGACATGGCGCGGCTGGAGGCCGAGGCGGTCACACTCCACGTTTACGGCGCGCTCGCCATTCCCGGACTGCTCCAGACCGAGGACTACGCGCGGGCTGTGTTCAGGATGCGACGTCCGCTGCTGGACGAGGAGACTGTCGAACAGAGGGTGGGAGCCCGCATGGCCCGGCAGGAGATCTTCTCCCGCAAGCCGCTGCCCACGGTGAGCTTCGTCATCGAGGAGCCCGTGCTGCGGCGGCCCATCGGCGGGCTCTCGGTACTGCGTGGACAGTTGGAGCAAATTCTGTTGCACGGCAGGCGGCGCAACGTGGAAATCCAGGTCATGCCCAACGAGGTCGCGGAACATTGCGGGTTGGCCGGACCGTTCACCTTGATCGAGAACGGTGACGGACGGAGGATGGCGTACGTGGAAGTCCAGCGGACCAGTCGCCTCTACACCGAGCGCGTGGAGGTGCGGGACGCCGAGGAGCAGTACGGCATCCTGAGGGCGCAGGCTCTGACTCCGCGAGAATCGCTGGCCTTTGTCGAGGGACTCCTGGGAGAGACATGACTCATCGCGCGAACGAGCCGTTCCCCGAGCCGGCTTGGTTCAAGAGCAGCTACAGCAGTGGAGAAGGCGGCGAGTGCGTCGAGGTGGCCGAGGCCACGGGTGCCGTACTCGTCCGCGACTCCAAGCGCCCGGGCGACGCCATACTCACCGTCGGCCCGGACGCCTGGGCCGACTTCGTGCGGCTCGCGGCCGGCCACTGATCGTCCGATCCTTCGGGGCCCGACGGAAACGCCGGGCCCCGAAGCGTGTCAGAAGTCGTCCAGCCCTTCCTCCGCCCGGATCATCCGCCATGCCGCGCGCCGCGCACTGCGGTCGAGGTTGGACTTGAAGTCGCGGTCGGGACCGAAGTACCGCTTGCCGAGCGTGTCGATGGTCGTGACGTGGTCCATCATGTTCTCTTCGAACTTCTTGTCGAAGACGATGGCGAAGTTGTCCTCGTCGTTGACGACGGCGGCCGCTCGGACCTTCGGGTCGTCCTTGGTGGCGTTGAAGGGGGCGAGGACGTCCTCCTCGGTGAACTCCGTGCCGAACTTGGCGTTGAACCGGTCGATCAGTTCGGACAGCAGGGACTTCTCCGCCTCCTTCGCGCCGCCGACGCCGTCACCGAAGCCCTTGAGCTCGGCCGACCCTTCCGGGCTGAGGGACACGTCGTGCTCGCCGGTCTTCTCGACGCGGAGGTGACTGAGGTCGACCTCCCCTATGTCGACGCCGCCGTCGGCGCGCCGCGGAAGGCGGTTGAGCAGGTAGCGACCGTACAGGTACAGCCGTTCCAACTCGGGGTCGTGGTAGGGGACGATCTGCGCGAGGAAGCCGTACTTGCGGACGTAGTCGTTGAGGTGGGAGCGGAACTCCTCCGCGGCCTCGACGTCGTCCTCCTCCTCGCTGTCCAGCAGCGTGGTGAAGCGCGCCACGGCGGGGGAGAGCAGCCGGTACAACTCGGCGTGCAGCTTCTCCCACTTGGCCTGGGAGCCGCCCGCTTTCTCCTTCGCCTCGAAGTACGCGGCGGCGAACTCGTCCATGTCCTGCTCGGAGACGATCGGCGCGGACATCACGCGACTCTGGGCCGTGTAGAGCAGGTTGGGGTCGGACGGGAGGGTGTTCGCCTCCTCGAAGTACGGGCGGAAGGCGTCCTTTATGTCCTCGGCGTCGTTGACGAAGTCGAGGACGGCGAGGTCGGCCTGCGTCTTGCGCTCAGCGGTGCGGTTGAGGCGCGAGAGCGTCTGGACGGCGGCGATGCCGGTGAGCGTCTTGTTCACGTACATCGTCGTCAACAGCGGCTGGTCGAAGCCGGTCTGGTACTTCTCGGCGACGACGAGGATCCGGTACTCCTGCTGCTGGGCACGGCCGCCTGCCTTGACGGCCTTGTCGTCGGCGCGGGTGTAGGCGAAAGCCTTCGGCAGCGCGCTCTCGGGGAGTCCGCCGTTCTCCTTGCTCTCGGTGGTCTCCTCGTCGTCGATGGTGAGGGAACCGGAGAAGGCGACGAGGACACCGAGGTCCGGGTACTTGGTGTCGTAGTCGCGGTCCTTGATGTAACTCCGGATCGCCCGCGCCATCTCGGCGGCAGACTGTCGGGAGGCTGTCACCACCATTGCCTTGGCCCGCCCGCCGAGCCGGCCGCGGGTGTGGGCGACGAAGTGCTCCACGATCACCTGGGCGTGCTGGGACACGGTGGACTCGTGCGTGAGCGCGAACCGAGCGAGCAGACTGTTGGCCTTGGAGGGGTCGACCTCCTTCTCGTCCGGGTTCTGGTTCACCAGCTTCCAGTACGTGTTGTACGTGACGTAGTTGCGCAGCGGGTCGAGGATGAAGCCCTCCTCGATGGCCTGCCGCATGGAGTACGTGTGGAAGGGGCGGTAGACGGGCTTGCCGTTCTCGATGCTCTCGGTGCCGAAGAGTTCGAGGGTCTTCGCCTTCGGGGTGGCGGTGAAGGCGAAGTAGGAGAGATTGCCGGCGCGGGACCGTTCGACGGCCTTGGCCTTCAGCTTCTCGTCCACGGTGACGGCGGTCGCGCCGGCGTCGTCGGAGTCCGAGTCCAGGCCGAGGTCTCGCAGGGCGGACTTCACGGCGGTCGCGGCGTCGCCGGACTGGGACGAGTGCGCTTCGTCGACGACGATCGCGAACCGGGTGCCCTTGATCTCGGTCGGGTTGCGCTTGATGTAGTCGAGGAGTGCCGGGAACGAGTGCAGGGTGACAGTGACGATCTTGCCGGTGTCGCGGGAGAGGGCGCGGGCGAGCTGTTCGCTCTTGGCGCCGTGCTTCTCGTCGACCTTCACGACCAGGCCGTCCGTCTGCGAGAAACTGCCGACAGTCTCCCGGAGCTGGGCGTCCAGGTTGCGGCGGTCAGTGATGACGATGACCTTGTCGAAGACGGGAGCGCCCGGAGTTATCCGGCCCCCTGCGACGGCCTCGGGGTCCAGGACTCGCGGGTCGCGGTCGGCGTGGAGGTCGCTGAGGCGGTGGGCGAGCCAGCCGATGGTGTTCGACTTTCCGGAGCCGGCGGAGGCCATGATCAGGTAGTTCTGGCCCGCGCCGTGCACTGCCGCGTGCGCGGTGAGCTTCTTGACGACGTCCCACTGGTGGTAGCGGGGGAAGATCGTCGACTTGGTGGTGCCGCCGCCGGGGGTCTTGTGCTTCTGCTGGTGCGCGAAGCGCTGGAGGAGGTCGAGCCAGTTCTCGCGCTCCAAGACCTGTTCCCAGAGGTAGGAGGTGGCGTAGGTCCCGTAGACCGTGGGCGCGGGGTTGCCTGCGCCGCCGGGCCGGCCGGGGCCATTGGAGCCGGTGTTGAAGGGGAGGAACTGGGTGCTCTTGCCGCGGAGTTGTGTGGTGACGAAGACGAGGTCCGGGTCCACGGCGAAGTTGGCGATGACTCGCCGGGTGAAGATCAGTTCTGTTGGGTCGCGGTCCGTGCGGTACTGCTCCTTGGCGTGCTCGACGCCCTGTCCTGTGAGCGGGTTCTTGAGCTCGGCCGTGGCGACCGGGATGCCGTTCAGGAACAGGGTCAGGTCGAGCTTGTGTCCCCAGTCGGCCTGCTTGGTGGCGTAGGGGAGTTCCCGGACGACGGTCAGGCGGTTGGCTCGGTAGCCGTCGAGGACGGTGTCGTCGGCGACGAGGTTTGGCTTGAAGTAGGCCACGCGGAGGCGGACTCCGCGGTCCTTGACACCGTTGCGGAGGACGTTGAGGAGCCCGTCTTCGGCGATGGCCCGGTCGAGGCGCTGGGCGAACCCGCGCTGAGCCTCGTTGGGGTCACCGCCGTAGACGGTGAGGAGGTCGTGCCATTCGTCGGCCTGGGTCTCGCCGATGAAGGTGAACAACTCGTTGGTGTCGAGGCCGAGGTCGGCCCGGTAGTCCTCGGGCCGCGCCTCTCGCCAACCTCGCTCGCGGAGGGCGGCGACTATGGCGGTGCCGAACGACTTCTCGTCGTGCACGGGACTCATGCGCTGACTCCGTCCGTCACGTTGCGCCCGCTGGCGGTGCTTACGTCGAACTGGCCGGTTACGGCGGCGGTGATGAGGGCTTGGCGGCGTTCAGCTAGCAAAGTGAGCTGCCTTCGTACGAGGTCACGGAGATGCTCGGTCGATGCTGTGCCAGCGCGTAGCTCTGCGACCAGGTCGTCCTGCTGCCGAGGCGTCGCTCGCGGGATGGGCCATGCCTTAATGTCTTCGCCTCGAAGTTTCACCATGGATTGGGAGGAACCCCGGGCGACTGCCTCAATTTGCGAGCGAATTCGGCGTCCGAGGGCAGCTGCGGCGATGAACTCGGCCCGAACATTCTCCAGCAGTCCCACTCGGTAGATCAGATCCGGGAGCAGTAGTCGCTCACAATGCTCGTTGGCTACCGCCACGTCCCCGACAAGCCGTGGAGTGTTGGCGCGAGTGACTAGGAGATCGCCGGGGCGAACCTCCAGGCCTCGTGGCGCCGGAACGTCGTCAGGTAGGCGCTTGTTCTCGGCGGGATCAAACTTTCCACGTTTGACAGCGCTCAGCTTCAGGACGCCCCATTCCTGTGTGCCTAGCCGAGAAATGGCGTCACATTGAGGGCTCGCGCCTTGCTCAATGCGAGTCGTGAAACGACGCAAGGGAGCAAGGCCGGTAGTAGTGGACAGCTGATCCAGGAGCTGATCGCGCAAAGCGTTGTCGCGTTCATCGAGCAGATCAAGGGAGCGGCGCTGTAGCGAAATAAGCCTATCGATACGGGAGGTCTCGGCTTCGAGGGAGTTGGCGATCCGGCGCTGTGCCTCGATTGGCGGCACCGGGATAGGTACACCAGACAGATCGTCCTTGGTGATATGCACCATTCCGATCATGCCGCTGGTGAGCTCGCGCTCAATCCAATGAGTAGCTGCCTTAAGCGCCCAGTAGAGCCACCGAGGGTCGCATCCGAAAACACCTACTTTGAAGATGTGTTGATTTAGGTAATAGTTACCGGATTTATTCCACCGATAGGGTCCGAACGATGTTCCGGGGTTCCCAGACCAGGAGAATAGCAAATCTCCGAAGTCAACCTGATATTTGCTTGGAAGGTTGAGTTCGGAGAGGTTGAATCGCGGCGATCCGTTGAGGTTTTCGATCCGGATGATCGGCGTACCGGTCTCGCTTCGGGCGCTAGAGGTGAAGACGTAACCGTTGGTCAGGGTAGCTAGGTATTTGAGTGGTACCGCGGTCCACGTGTCGGGCAGAGCCCTTCCGTACGGAATCCTGTTCTCCGTCATTCCGTCACCTCTCCCAACAGCCCTTGAATCTCCGCCTCAAGCGCCTTCAGCTCCGCGTCAATTTCCGCCAACGGCCTCGGCGGCTCGTACACGTAGAAGTGCCGCGTGAACGGGATCTCGTACCCAACCTTCGTCTTGCTGTGGTCGATCCACGCGTCCGGCACGAACGGGTGGACCTCCCTCTTCAGGTACTCCTCGACGTCCTCACCCAGCGGCACGTTCTCGTAGTCCCGCAGCTCCGCGTCCGGCTCCGGCTCGCCCTTGACCCGCTGGACCTCGCCCTCCGGGTCCCGCACGCCGATCGTCTCGCGTACCGCCTTCGCGAACGGTGCCCCCGCCGGCCACATCAGCCCGGCCTCGACCACGGCGTCCTTGAGCGCGACGAACGCCTCCGACTTCGTCCCCCACGACGAGCCCAGCAGCGTACGTACCGCCGCCACGAACTCCTCCGACTGCTCCAGCTTCTGCACCGGCTTCGCCGCAGCCAGCGCCGCCAGCGTCTCCTCCGTCACCTTGAACCGCAGCTTCAGCGGACGCTCGACGGTGATCCGCTGGTAGCCGAAGGCCTTGTTGGGGAAAATCTTCACCTTGCCGTGCAGCGGGTGCTCCGCGTTCTCCGCGGCCTGGAGCGCCTCCCCGTACAGACGCGTGATCGTCGCGATGTGCTCCTGGCCCAGCTCCTTGCGCTTGTCGCCCAGCGACTTCCGCATCTTCTGCCACTGGTCGCGTGCGTCCAGCAGGACGACCTTGCCCTTGTGGGCCCTGTCCTTCCGGTTCGTGAGGATCCAGAAGTACGTCGAGATACCGGTGTTGTAGAAGAGCTGGTCCGGCAGGGCGACGATGCCCTCCAGCCAGTCGTTCTCCAGGATCCAGCGCCGGATCTCGGACTCGCCCGAGCCCGCCGCGCCCGTGAACAACGGCGAGCCGTTGAAGACGATCGCGACGCGGGAGCCGCCCTCGCCGTTCACATCGACCGGCTTCATCTTCGAGATCATGTGCTGGAGGAACAGCAGCGAACCGTCGTTGATGCGCGGCAGCCCCGCACCGAACCTGCCGGCCTCGCCGAGCGCCTTGAACTCGTGCTCGACCTCGTCCTTGACCTTCTTCCACTCCACGCCGAACGGCGGGTTGGCCAGCAGGTAGTCGAACTTTTGCCGCGCGTGACCGTCGTCGGAGAAGGAGTTGCCGAAGGCGATGTTCTCCGGGTTCTGGCCCTTGATCATCAGGTCGGCCCGGCAGATCGCCCACGACTCGGGGTTGAGCTCCTGCCCGTACACCTCGACGGTGGCGTCCCGGTTCAGCGACTTGATGTGCTCCTCGGCCGCCGACAGCATGCCGCCCGTACCGCACGCCGGGTCCATGACCGTGCGCACCACACCCGGCAGGGTCAGCGCGTCGCCGTCCGGCGCGATGAGGAGGTTCACCATGAGCTTGATGACCTCACGCGGGGTGAAGTGCTCACCGGCCGTCTCGTTGGACTGCTCCGCGAAACGGCGGATCAACTCCTCGAAGATGTAACCCATGTTGTGGTTGGGCACGGCGTCGGGGTGCAGGTCGAGATCCGTGAACCGGCCGATGACCTCGTAGAGCAGGCCGGTGCCTTCGAGTCGCTTGACCTGCTGCCCGAAATCGAAGCGCTCCAGCACACTGCGCGCGTTGTCCGAGAACTGCCCGATGTACACCTGAAGGTTCTTCGCCGCGTTCTGCGGGTCCGCGGCGATCTTCTTCAGGGTCAGGCCGGACCTGTTGTAGAACGAGTGGCCCGAGGCCCGCCGCAGGAAGAGGTCGGGATCGATTCCGCTCTCCTCGTACTGCTTGGCCAGCTCCGCGACCTTCGCGCGCGTCGGCTCCAGGACGCACTCCAGGCGGCGCAGCACCGTGAACGGCAGGATGACCTTGCCGTAGTCGGATTGCTTGTAGTCGCCGCGCAGGAGGTTAGCGACTGACCACGCGTTGTTCGCCAACTCCGTGTGCTTACTGCTGTTCAAAGGGATTCCCCGAGTTCCTTCCGTACCGTCCCGCCGCCGTGCCGCATCGAACGCGGACCGACGAGGAGACAAGTGTGGTCGATGTGTGAAGGCCGGACGCCCCGAAGGGGCAAATTCCGCCTATGAAGATGTGTGACGTCTTGTTGACCTGGCCGCGCCGGCCGTCGGCAGCAGTTGCCCTCCCGTGAGGCCGCTCGCCAGCAGCCGCGCCGTCTCCTCAGCCAGCCGCCCCGCCCGCTGCGCTTCCACGCGCAGCTCGTGCACCCGCCGGAACGCCTCCCCGTACCGCCGTTGCTCCTCCAGCGGCAGCAGTGGGACCCTCAGTCGCCCCGGGCTGATGTGCAGCACCGAGCTGCCCGTGGACGCGCCCGCGATGTTGTCCGCCGCACCGAGGAAGCCGGCCAGGAACCACGGGTCCAGACGGGCCGGGTCTGGACGGAACAGGTGGACGTGCAGGCCGAGCAGCGCGCCGGACTCCTCCTCGCCGGCGACCCGTGCCATCGCGCCGCCGTCGCTCGCGACCGACCGCACCAGGACGTCCCCGGCGGTGATGACGATCGGCGCCTCGCTGCGCAGTTCCCCCGGGTCGCCGGTCGGGCCGGTGCCGCGGGCGATGTCGGAGCCCGTGAGTACCGGGCGGGCGTCTGTCGGTGTCGTGCCGCCGTCGGCTCCCGTGCGTTTCGGGGTTTCGGGGACCGTCCGCAGGAGTGTCAGCGCGCCGCCCCTCGCCAGGTCCGAGGCCGTTGCCGTGCGCCACTCCCGGGCCGCCGGTGCTGCCGGGGTCCACTCGGCGTTCTGGCCCGCCCGGTCCAGGGACTTCGCCGCGGTCACCAGCTTGCGGCGGGCCTCCTCGACCTCCGCCGACAGCTCGTCCGGGTCTACGTCGGCCCGAGAGGCACGGACATGCCGGGTCGGGGTGAGGTCGACGACGTCGTCCAGGAGGTCGACGACCGTCACCGCGCGCGAGATACCCGGCTCGCCCTCGAAGCCGTCCGGGTCCGCGGCGAATGCCGTCCACTCGGCGACCGCCCGCTCACTCAGCGCCGGCCAGGCCGGTGATGCCGAGCGCCCCGCGCCTCTCGTACGGGACGGTGTTGTACCTGTCGGCACCTCCGGGCCATGTGCGGCGCCCGTGTCCGTCGTGTCCACGAACAGCACCGACTTGCGTTCCGCGCCGCCCGGCTCGGGGCGTTGCAGCACCCAGAGGTGCAGGCCGATGTGGAGCGGTGTCGCCGCGCCCGGCGGCAGCGCCAGCACCGCGCGCAGGGCGCCGCTACGGACCAGTTCCGCGCGGACCCGGCGGCCCGAGGCGCGCGTCGCCGTCGCCGGGGGCAACAGCAGGACCGCGTGGCCGCCCGGCTCCAGGTGGGCCAACGCGTGCTGCACCCAGGCGAGTTCAGACTCGGCGCGGGCCGGGACGCCGTACGCCCAGCGCGGGTCGTAGGCCAGTTCGTCGTGGCCCCAGTCGCGGTCGCCGTAGGGCGGGTTGCACAGCACCGCGTCGGCGAGGAGGTCGGGGAAGGCGTCGGCGCGGAGGCTGTCACCGGTGCGGACCGCGACCGCCTTGGCCCCGTGCGCGGTCAGTGTGAGGCTCACCGCGCTGCGCCGCGCCTGCACGGGGACGGCGTCCTGGCCGTACAGCGCGCTCGCGCCGCGCCGAGCGGCCGCCGCCAGCAGGCTGCCGCTGCCGCACGCCGGGTCGAGGACACGCGCGGGGGAGCCGGGGAGCAGACGGGCCATGAGATCGGCGAGCGGTTCCGGGGTGCGGTACGTGCCGGACGCCGCGCTGTCCTCCAGCTCCCGTTCCGCCAGGACCGCCAGCGCCGCCTCGCCGCCCTCGTCGCGTACGCAGTGCAGCAGCGCGCGCAGCACCGGACCGTCGTCGGGAGTGAAGCGCCCGGTGCCTGCCGGGGGGACGACATCGGCGACGGTGGCGACCGCGGTGGTGGCGCTCTGCGCGAGCTCCGCGTCCGGGAGGTGGGTGAGCGCCGTGAGGTCGTCCGGGGTGCGGCGGGCCGCCGCGAGGACGAAGGCGAGCAGGTCGGAGGCGCCGGACGCACCAGACGCACTGGACGCGCCGGATGTGCCGGTCTGTGCGCGCAATCGCAGCACCGTGCGCAGCTCCTCGGCAGGGTTGGCTGCCGCTGCCTGTCCGCGCGCCGCGAGCCAGGCGCGGACCTCCTCCAGGTCGTACAAGGGGCTGCTGTCCGTGCCGCCCGACGGCGCCGGGAAGTCGTCGTGCCGACGGCGCCAATTGCTGACGGTGGCGCGGGTGACTCCCGCGATGCGGGAGATCTCGGCGGCGGTCACCTGGGCGGACGGCTGGGGCATCACGGGATCCTGAGCCTCTCAGTAGCGAACGGTTAACAACCTACAGCACCCGTCAAATCCGTCAAGGCGTTTGACGATGCTTTCAGTGCCATGCTTATCTGGAGATGCTTCCGACGGTGAACGTCCACCGGTGGGAGCGCTCCTTAGTCGTGCCCGTCCCGCGTCCGCCCTGTCGCACCGGGACTGCGGGGGTGCCGACGTGATCACCACTGGGAGGGGACCCATGCGGCTCACCATGCCGACCGCTGTCGTCGAAGGAATCCAGCTCACCGTCATGCCGTTCCGTGACGACGCGGTCATCGGGACCATGTCGGTGCCCGCGCTCGTCCAGCTCGTGCCGTCGCCGCGGACGCAGGAGGACCCGAAGCGACTCACGGCCGCCGGCGGGCTCGTCCGGCGCCATGCCGAACTGCGCGCCACCGTCCAGCGGACCCTGAAGTCGCAGAAGGGCAAGAACGTCCGGCCGTACGCCGAGTACATCGCCGACGGCCTCAAGGGCGACCTCGGTGCCGGCTGGTCCACGCCACCGGTCACCCTTTGGCACGCCGGCGAACTCGCCGGACTCGGAGACGAGCTGCTCCCCGGCACCGGACTGCGCACGCTCACCGTCGCGCCCGGCGCCATGGTCGTCGCCATCGACGGCGAGACCCAGACCACCGCCTGGCACGACCTCTACGACGACCCGGAGGACTACGGCCTGACCCACGCCGAACTCGCCCGTGTCCGCGTCCCGTTCGAGCTGTACGTCGACCTCGCGCCCGCCGACGCCCGGCAGATCTTCTACGACCGCAACGTCCAGGGCGTCGCCGTCGCCAAGAACCTCGCCATGTCGATGGACCAGCGCGACTTCGGCACCCGGCTCGCCCACCGGCTCGCTGACTCCGTCAAGGTCGAACTCGACGACAAGCGCGTGCCGTTCGCGAAGCTCGTCAACGCCAGCAAGCGGCAGGTGTCCCGGAGCGACCGCGAGGTCGTCACGCTCTCCGCGCTGCGCGCCCTCGTCGTCACCGCCATCTACGGGCGCCAGGGCCTCGCCCGCTCCGCCGAGACCGTCCACGAGGACGAACTGCCCGACGGCGCGCGGCCCGACGAGGTCGAGACCGTCGTCGTCCAGCTCCTGTCCCGCGTCGTCACCGACCACTTCCCGCACTTCGCGAGCCGCAGCGCGCTCACCGCGCCGGCCGTCCTCGCGGGCGTCGGCATCGCCGTCCACCACGCCACGCCCTGGAGCGACCGCGCGCTCGACGCCGAGGCGCTGAGCCGGCTGCTCGCCGACATCCGCTGGGAGCGCGAGGCGGCGTACTGGGGCGGCATCGCGGCCAAGGCCGGCGCCTCCGGCCGCCTCAACTTCAGTGGCGGCGTGAAGGACTCCGGCGGCCGGGTCGCCGACGCGATCCTCTACCCGGCGACCGAGACCGGGCGTCGCATCCGAGGTCTGCGGGGCTGACAGGCCCGCAGGCCGGAAGCTCTCGCCGACTGCTCACCCGTGACTTTCGACAATCAGCCACCAGACGCAGGAGCCCTATCATGACCACTCCCCACCCCGAGCCTCAGAACGGCCCGCAGCCCCAGGCCACCACGTGGGGCACCCCACCGCCCCCGCTCCGGCCGCAGAGCCGCCGCAAGACCTGGATCGTCTACGGCGCCGTCTCGCTCGTGTCCCTCCTCGTCGGGGCCGGCATCGGCGCCGGCGACGCGAGCGGCTCCGACACCGCCGACACCAAGAGCGGACCGGCGCCCACCGTCACCGTCACGCAGACCACCGAGGAGGAGAGCGACCCCGCGCCCACGGTCACCGAGACGGTGCGCGAGACCGTCACCGCCAAGCCGAAGAAGACCGCGAAGCCCGGCCCCGCCACCAGCTTCTCCGGCGAGGGCGAGTACCTCGTCGGTGAGGACATCAAGGCGGGCACCTACAAGACGTCCGGCCCTGAGGGCGAGTTCGGCTGCTACTGGGAGCGGGCCAAGGACGCCAGCGGCGAGTTCGGTTCCATCATCGCCAACAACAACCTCCAGGGGCCGGGCCGCGTGACCCTTAACTCCGGCGAATACTTCAAGACGAACCGGTGCGAGGAGTGGAAGCGAGTGGAGTGAGCCGGGCGCGACCCACGCACTTCGAGGGCGCAACGGCGCAGGTAGGTGGGCGGGCGTTGCGCGGGGGAGCGCGACAGGGGCGCTCAGTGTTCCGAGCGCCCCCGTTCGTGATCGTGAATGTGACAAAAGCATGGTCGGGTGGATCGATACGCGCATAGCCTGCGCAAGGGGCCGCAGGTGAGAGAGAACGACGTGCGGCGCGCTGGAGGCAGCATGGGTGGGGACGCAAGGAATTCGCGGGCCGGGGGAACGGCCGGGGGCGGGGGTGCCGGGGCTGGAGGAACGCAACCGCCGCAGGTCGCCGCCGAGGTGGGGGACCCGTACGGCGAGCAGCCCCTGCTCACATCCGCGATGGTGCGGGACGGCACGCGGCCTTCGGTAGAGGAACTGGTCGGCGTGCGGAAGTACTTGGAGGCCGTCGTCGCTCTGCGCCGCGCGCCCGTGCACGTCGCCGTCGCCTTCAACGCCCTCTACTTCGGGTACGACCTTGGTGGCGAGGGGTACGGGCGTAGCCCGCTGAACCCGGACGACTTTCCCGAAGTCACGCTCGGCGAGCGTATCGACGCGCTGCCCGTGGGCGCGATGGTGCGCATAGCCACGGGCTCCGACCCCGTCTTCGCCGAGATCGTCTACAAAGAGGGGGCCCACCCCGCCATCGGGGAACTGGGCGAGGTGCCCGGCTGGGTGTCGGGGGCGCCGGCGGGCGCCGATGGCCCGGGGCGGCCCTGTTCGGACGACGCCCCACCGCGCCGTGAACTTCTCGTGCCGGACCCGCACGCCTTCGGGCCGGGACTGAGCCTGACACCCGTGCAGTTGCAGCGGCTGCGTAGCCACCAGCGCTGGATCAACGAGGACGGGCACGTGGTCGTCGAGGCCCGCCACGCCTCGCACGAGGCGGCCCGTCGTGGCGACACAGAGGCCTACGCCGACCATCTGCTGACCACCGCGCGGCCGCAGTTGCTGAGCCCTCTTGTGCCCGTCTCCCTGCCCGCGCTCGTGGGCGGGACGGACGACGAGACCCTGCGCACCGGGCTTCTCCGAGTCCTCGACACCGTGCGTCAGGTGCTCGCCACCAGCGACCGGCTGCGCATGTGGGGGCCGTACGCCGTGACCCGCGAGTCCCTCGCGGCCCGCTGGCGCGACACCGGTCCGCTCGGCGGCGACGACATGCGGAGTCTCGCGGCGGCCGTGGAACGGGCCGCCGTGCCGCCGAAGCGCCGGCACGGGGTGGCCTCCGCCGTCACCGTGTACACGGCTGTCGGGCCCCGGCTGCGGGCCTTCCCCGGTGCAGCGGAACTGCTCCGGGGCATGGACTACGCGGCCGCCGTGTGCCGCGCCAACCTGACCCTGGCGGACGTCGTCCAGCGCGACAGCGAACAGGGGCTGTTCGCCAACGGCACCCGGGTGACCCTCGACGACGCCTTCGAGAGCGGAGGCGTCTGGCGCTCGCACCACCCGGGAGACCTGGAGGACCCGGTAGAACCGCTGGTGCCCGCGGGTCGGGGCTGGGCCGCGACCCTGGCACCAGCACACTCACCCGAGCCCGAGCCCGAGCCCGAGCCGGAGCCCGAGCCGGAGCCCGAGCCGGAGCTGCAGCCGCAGGACGGGACCCTGAAGGACGACGAGGACCTTGGGCCGGCCGAGCTGTTGCGCAGCGGCGGCGAGGTCGTCTGGCGCCAGCCCTTGCGCCTGGCCCACCTCATCGACGGCCGTCTGCCCCTGCATTCGCTCGTCAGTGACGAACTCCGCGACGTGCACGGGCGACAGGCCGTACTGAAACTGGAACTCACCCATCCCGGGGGCCTGTTGGAAAAAGACGAGGCGGTCCAGGAGGTCGTCGCGGAACTCGCCGACGGCACGGGCCGGGTGGCGGGAATCGTCTGGCCCGCGGACTTCTTCCCCGGCCTGCTGCTCGAGGCGCGCTGGGCGCGGGGCAGTCGGACGATCAGCGTCAGCACGGTGCGGCTCGACCACCGGGCACGGATCGGGGACCGTACGACGGACCACTGCTACGACCCGCTGGTCCTCACACGCGAGGACGTTCCGGGCAGCGACCGCAACGGCGACTCGGCCGCGGGTCTCACGCCCCGGCAACTCGTCCTGCGGGTGGTACGGCGCTGCGGACTCCTCACGCTCGACGGGCACGCGCTGCTCGACAGGGCGGGCCTGCCCGTCGCCGTGTACGGACAGTGGCCGGCGCGCTCCCAGGCCACGGCGCTCGACGCTGCGGCGGACGAACTCCTCGCCGAGGGACGGCTCGAACCAGCCGTCGGCAGTCGTGACGTTATGGGCCGGCCGCACTACCCAGCCCGGCCGGGGGAACGTCGTATCCCGCTCATCGCCTACCGGCCGGCCACGATCCGTGAGATCCGTCCCTGGGGCGGAACAGGCCCGGCCATGGAGCCGATGCGTCTGCAGTACGTCCCCGGCCACCTGCGTCGACTGCTTCCCGGCCGGTCGCCGAGCGACGCCCAGCGCGCCGCCTTCCGCGAGCACTGCCGCCGGCTCGGCAAGGCGGACAGCTGGGAACTCCCCGACGGCTACACGTTCGTCACCGAGCACACGCGCGGCACCTGAGCCGTAGCGGCAGGTCCAACCGGCCGCCGGCTTGGACGCGTATCGGGCCTTCGGCCTCCTCCCACCGTCCGCCCTCGCCTCCGGTCTCGGCCCACGCCCTCCTCACCGAGGCCCCTACAGGGGACCTCACCACCGCAAGAGAAACGGAGTACGCGTCCATGCAGGACCGCTTCCGCGTCATCCCGGGGCCACCGTCGTCCGCGTCCAACATGTTGAGGAAGGAACTCGACGATCTCGCCGCCGCACTCAACGCCCTGGAGCATCCGGCAGGCGCCGCCCTGAGCGATCTCACGGCCGGACAAGTCGAGCTGGCGTTCAACTCCCTGCCGCCCAAGGACCGGCAGAGGCTGCTGACCCGCCTCGGCATCCGCATCGCCGCACCACGACGGGCGGGCAGAGCCCTGTGCGAAGACGTACTCGCCAGGTTGGGGCGGGAATGGCGGGACCACGACTGCGTCTGCGGGGTCAAGGACCTCACCTGCACGGTGAGGGACCACGTGGTCGCGTGCGTCCTGACGGGGGACGGCGCAGCGGCGTCCGACGCCGTCTCCCGGTGGGGCGAGGGCCTGGTCCGCGCCTCGGTCTTCACCTGGTGCAACGCCTCGGTCGCCGACGCACGCATATGGTTGTGGGCGGCGGAGCACGACTGGTTCGGGGCCGCGGCACGCGAGGAGGAAGAGGCCCGGTTCGCCGCCGTCACCGACGCGGCGCGGGCCGTCGTGGCCGCGCACGACGCGCGGGCCCCGCAGGACACCGAGGGCGCCCAGGGGCCGCCCGCGCCCGACGCGCCCCAGGCGGGGCGCGGCGATGCACCGCCGCTGGATGTCAACACCACCGGCGCCCCGCCCGGGACAGCCGCCGACGCCGGCGGGACGGACACGGACGACGAGGAGCCGACGCCGGACCCCGAGGGCGCATGCCGACAGGTGGAGGCGGCATTGGAGAAGGCCCGGAGGGCCACGGCGAACGTGACCGAAGCGGTCGCCGACGGCCGCCCTCCAGAGGACGAGGACGTGGCCGAACTGGCCACCCTGGGTGCCGCATTCGCCGATGCCGACGCGGTGTTGCGGAAGGCCGGCATCCACGGCGTTGCCCGACGCCTGGAGGACATGGCGCGCGCCGCGCGGGCCCACCGGGCGGCACGGGAGCAGGACCTCGTGTCGCGGCAGACCCTGCGCGACCTGCTGGGCGTGGACTGCCGTCCGGACAGCCCGGCCGCCCTCGCCGCCGAGGCCGTTCGCGAGGCGGCGAGCCACCTGCTGGACCGGCCGGTGTGGGAAGAGACGCAACGGCAGGAGAGCGCTGCGCTCGTTGCCCTGGCGCGGCTGATCCGGCTGGGCCGGCGGCCGGAAGCCGCGGCGGAGATCCTGGCCCTGCAGCCGCAGATCGTCCAGGTACTGCCGGCCTGCGCCATGGCCGTGGTCATGCCGCACGAACTGACGCTGCCGCCCGAGGCCCGCGAGATCTCCGAGCCCGGTGCGAGGCACGAAGGCAACGAGCAGACCGAGGGCTCGTCGACGGACGGCGCCGACGCCACCACCGTCGCGGAGGACGGCGACGGTGAGCAGGCCCTTGCCCCCCAGGACAGGGCTTACGAGCTCGGCGAGCCGCCCGACCCCGCCCGGGGGCAGGAACCGGCCGACGAGGCTTCGTCGGCCACCGCGCTTCCGGCGCAGGGGGCCCGAGCCGACGGGACAGCGGCGTACCTGCCGCCGGTTCCGCAGGTCACCACCATGCCGACCGCACCCGCCGTTGTGGACGGTGCGGACGCCCAGGCCGCCGAGGCCCGGACCGCCCCCGCCGCTCCGGCGGTCCCGGCGCCCGCGGCACCTCCGTCGGCCGAGACCGCCGGCCGCCTCACTCCGCTGCGTCCGCCGCACACCGCCGACACCGACCCGAGGCCCGCGACCCCGTCGGCCAGGGCCGAGTCGGTGCCCGTGTCCTCCTGCGACGAGAACACGCCCGCTCGGACCGGCGACGAGCACCACAACCACGCGACCCCCGAGGACGAGGTCGACGACACCGCCACCGCCGCCGAGCACGCCCTGGCCCGGCTGATCGTCGAACGGCGCTTCGGGCTCGCACACCACGTGGCGCGCGCCGCCGCGCACCCGGAACCGCAGGTGGCGGCCCTGCGTCTGGCCGGCGC
This sequence comes from Streptomyces sp. NPDC037054, assembly GCF_055606745.1. Classification (NCBI taxonomy): domain Bacteria; kingdom Bacillati; phylum Actinomycetota; class Actinomycetes; order Kitasatosporales; family Streptomycetaceae; genus Streptomyces; species Streptomyces sp. NPDC037054. Next base: position 60,410 of record NZ_JBVJSJ010000006.1, read on the forward strand.
CGCCGCGCTGCTGGCGTCCAGTGACAGCCGGAGCGCCCGGCTGACCACGGACCTGCTGCAGCAGTACGGCGGTTACGCGGGCGCGGAGGCCGAGGGCAGCGAATTGCTCCTGCTCCCCGCCCTGTTGCGGACTGCTCTGATCACGGGCGACCACCTTGCGGGCGCACAGCTCAAGGCGCTCGTACCCCGGCTGCCGGAGCAGCTCGGTGAGGTGGCGACCGCCGTCGCCGACCGGGCCCTCAGCGGCGCGCTGCTGGTCGCCTCCCCGTTGGCCCCGGATGCCTCGGCGGCCCAGGTCCGGCTGCGGGAACTGGGGGAGCAGTGCCGTGACCTGCTCGTGCCGCCGAGGCTGCGGTTCGCCCGGGCGACGGAGATTGCCAAGCACTGGCTGGCACCCGACGACGGGATGCTCGGCTCGCTGCTCACGACGGTGACGCACGACCGGCGCACCGCCGTGGCACAGGCCAGGGAGCAGGCCGACCGCCTGGCGAAGCTGGCCGACATCAACAACGAGATCGACCGCATGGACCGCAAGCACCGCAAGTCGAGCGGCAAGCCGCTCCAGGGTGCCGGCAGGCAGGACCTGGTACACCTCGTGGAACGGGTCGTCGCACTCGTCAAGGAGTGGTGCCTGGCCGTCGAGGACATCCGCCGCGCCGACCGCTCCGACGGCAACCGGGCGGCGAAGGAGATTTCCGCCCTGCGCCAGTCGCTGCTGGACAGCCGGGAGGCCGTGCTGGCGCTCCTGGAGCCGTCGGCTCGCCGGGCGGACGCCGTGACCGCGGCGACGGCGTGGGCGGCGCGCACCTCGATGGAGGAACTGTTCGCACTGCTGGCGGGTGAAGCCCCGGTCACGCGTGGGGGAAGGGCCCTCGCCCCGGAGGACGTGCTGGACGCGGAGCTGCTGAAGGTGTGCGACACACCCGGGGAACAGCCCTCGCTCGACCGGCTGCTCCCGGCGGTCGACCGCTCCTGGCATGACGCCCTGACGGAACGGCTCGACCGGGACGCGTTCCGGGCGGCCCGCACTCTCGTCGACCTGGCCGAGCAAGGGCTGCTGCCTGCCGGGCGCGCCGATGACAGGCCCCTGCCCACGCTCGCCGACATCGACCGGCGAGAGACCGAGCGGCGCACCCAACTGCGCCGCGACCACGACGAGTTGCTGGCCGAGCTGCACCGTGCGCAGGCAGACGGCGCCGTCACCGACGACCAGGACCTGCGCCTGCAGGAGCAACTCGCCGACGCCCACGCACGGCTCGACGGCTCCGGCGCCCACGACCTGAGGGACGTGCGCCGCGCCCTGGACACCGTCCGCGGCGACCTCCCCGCCTTCCGACGGCAGGCGGCCGACCGGATCCGCGCCCGGCTCGATGCCCTGGACGTCAGGGAGGAGGAGCGCGCCCAAGTGCTGCGCCACCTCGACACCGGGGGCTTGGCCACCGCCGCCGACCTCGTGTACTTCCTGGAGATCGGCGAGGAAGTCCCCGAGATCGAGGACGGGGAGCGGCACCTGGTGGAATTCTTCCCGGCGGTGCCCGACGGCCTGCCGGGCGGGATCGACCGGGAACTCGTGGAACTCGTCCGCTCGGGCGGCAAGCACCCCACCATCCCGGTCCTCGACTACGGCGGCCTGTCCAGCGAAGAAGCGGCGCTGGCCGCGGACGTCCTCGAGGAGTGGCGGGAACTGGGCACCGCGGAGCCGAAGGAGCGCCTCCAGGTGGCGCCGACCCGGAGGGTGCCGCCCCTGCTCAAGCTTCTCGGCTACGACGCGAAGAGCGCCCGCCAGCTCGACGAACGCTCCCAACACCGACGCGAATACCGCCTGTTCGAGGCGACCGACGTGGAGATCAACGGCAGGGCGAAGGTGCCCGCGTTCGGCTCCCAGATCCAGGAACAAGGCGGCAACCTTCGGGTCATGATGGTCTGGGGCCGGCCCCCGGCGAAGGTCGTCATGAGCAGGGCGGAGCGCGAGACCAACGGGACGAGTCTCCTCGTGCTGTACTTCGGTACGCTGAGCCGCAAGGACCGCAGCGAACTCGCCGTCGGTGCGGACAAGTTGTCCCAGCCGCTGCTGGTCGCGGACGACGCCGCCCTCGCGTACCTCGCGGCGCGCGGCAACCGGCAGGTCAGCACGGCGACCGAGACGCTACTGCCGTTCTCCGGCGTCAACCCGTACATCAGGGAGAAGCGCGGCCGGATCGGCGGCGAGATGTTCTACGGCCGTGACGCCGAACGCAGCAACATCATCAAGCCACACGGCACCCAGGTCATCTTCGGCGGCCGCGGCCTCGGCAAGTCGGCCTTGCTCGCCGACGCCGGGGAGCGGTTCACCAAGCTCCGCCCCGGCCACCACCAGGCCGTGTACGTGAACCTCGACCAGGAGAACATCGGCAAGGGCAGTTCCCTCGGTCCGGAGGCGCTGTGGAGTGTCCTGGACCGCAAGCTCACCGAGGCTCGGGTACTGGACCCGCCGAAGGGCCGCAAGCCGTCCGGCAAGGACATCTCCGACCGCGTACGCGCGGGAATCCGGGCCTGGACCGACGCGGACCCGCTGCGCCGGCTGCTGATCCTGCTCGACGAGTGCGATCAGTTCTTCGAAGCCGACGCCCCCCGGTTCAACCAGACGAAGCGGCTCAAGGGGCTCGGTGACGACACCAAGGACCGCGCCAAGGTCGTCTTTGCCGGTCTGCACTCCGTTCAGCGGTTCTCGAAGCTCGCCAGCAACGGGCCGTTCGGCCACCTCGCGCAGACGCCGACGGTGATCGGTCCGCTCGCCCCGCAGTCCGCGGCCGAACTGCTCGTCGACCCGATGCGGGCACTCGGTTTCGAGTTCAGGGACGTGGACCTGGTCAACCGCGTGCTCGGCTACTGCTCCTACCAGCCCTTCCTGCTCCAGATGTTCGGCCACCGGCTGGTCGAGGTGATGCACCGCAAACGGACACGACGCGGAGCCGACGGCCCTCCGTACGACGTGGAGCAGGCCGACATCGAAGTGGTGGAGTCGGACGCCGACCTGAAGGACAGCATCTCGGCGGCGTTCAAGGACACCCTCAGCCTCGACCACCGCTACGACGTGATCGCCAACGTGCTCGCCTACCACGCCCGCCACCGCGGGCTGGAGGCACGGCTGAGCGACACCGAGCTGCGCGAGGAGTGCGAGACGTACTGGCGCAAGGGCTTCGAGCAGCTCGACACCGAGGGCTTCCGCGCCTACCTCTCCGAGATGGTGGGCCTCGGCATCCTCGCCCCGAACCACGACGGCCTGGGCTGGCACCTGCGCGGCCCCAACGCCCTGCGCATGATCGGCACGTCCGACGAGGTGGAGGCACGGCTGCTCCGAGCCGACGACGAGTGCGAACTCCAGGAGAGCCTCGTCCTGGAGGGCCGCCCGGAGCTGCCCGACGGTCGCCCCGCCCCTCTCACCAACGCCCAGTTGGACGACCTCCTCGGCCGGCGCACCAACCAGACGAGGGTTGTCCTCGGTACCGGGGCCACCGGCGTCGGCGCCGTCACCGACACCCTGCGAATCCTCACCTCGGGCATAGCCGACTGGACCCTGCCGCCCATCGGTAGGCCCAGCGTCTACAAGCAGGAACTCACCGGTGGACGCCCCCGCGAACGACGCGTCGTCATCAGCGACTTCGTCAACCGCCGGGACCCCGTCCGGTCCGAGACCTGCAGGGAGGCCGTCGACCAGGCGGACACGATGCTGCCCGCCACGCCCGGCGTCACCCGTGCGGTCGTCCTCGTCACCGGACCCGATCAACTGGCCCTGTGGCGCCCCCTGCTGACCGGCACCGAGCACACCTCGGCCGCCCCAGTGGTGCTGCGCCGCCACGACCGGAACAGCCTGCGGGGCTGGGTGCAGCGCGTGCAGGTCTTCCACACGGAGGAACGCCTGGACCGGCTCCACGAGCTGACCGGCGGCTGGCCGCTACTGGTGGACGAGGCGCACCGGCTGCACACCGAACTGGGCGACCCCGACGAGGTGCTGCGCCGCCTCGCCGGTCTGCGCACGGACCGGGTCAGGGTCCGCGAGTTCATCGATGCCACAGGCGTATTCGGGGACCCGCTGCTCGCTGCCGGATACCGGGCGCTGGCCGCCGAATTCCAGGACGGCCCGTTCGACTGGGAGGGCGCGGTGACTGTGGTGGCCCTCGCCGGCGAGGTCGACGAGGACGAGGCCCACTGGATCGTCGCCTGTCTCGACGCCCTTCAGGTCTTCGATCGCGACGGCTGTGTGCTGCGGCTGGAGCCCTTCCTCAGGGACTGCGTGGCCTTCCGCGGTTGATGCATGCCACGAGGCCCCGCTTGGCCGGCCGGCCAAGCGGGGCCTTCGCCGGCTTCCGACACAGCAGCCTGGACCGTCAACGAGTGACCTGGAAGTCAGTCAACCGCCATCACCCCCGGCACAAACCCCGGATCCACCTGCTCCGCCAGATCCACCCCCGTCGCCTCGTTCGCCCACGCCCGGGCGTTGCGCAGGTGGAACTCGACCGCGTGGGCGTGGAGGCGGTCCCAGTCGCGGGGGTGGGCGTCGACCGTCTCGCGCAGGATGTTCAGGGCGTGGCGGTTGTGGGCCTCCAGGGACGTGAGGCCGCCGTCCTGCGGGCGGCCCCGTTCCGCGGCGCGGACCCAGGGGGAGTGCACCAGGTGGGTGAGGAGGTCGTCGCCGACCTCCTCCTTGAGGAACAGCAGGTCGTCCTCGCACGTGACCTTGTTCCCGACGACCGCGATCCGGACGCCGAACTCCCTTGCGTGGTCACGGTACTGGCGGTAGACGGACACGCCCTTGCGCGTCGGTTCCGCCACCAGGAACGTGATGTCGAACCGTGTGAACAGGCCCGACGCGAACGCGTCCGCGCCCGCCGTCATGTCGACCACCACGTATTCGCCGGGGCCGTCGACCAGATGCCCGAGGTACAGCTCCACCCCGCCCAGCTTGGAGTGGTAGCACGCGACGCCCAGGTCGCTCTCCTCGAACTCGCCCGTCACCATCAGCGGCACGCCGCCCGCGTGGCCGACGTGCCGCGCGTGCAGTTCGTCGTCGCCCAGCAGCCGTAACAACCGTGAACCGCGGCCCGGCGGCGTCGTCTTGGTCATCGCCTCGCGCGAGGCGATGCGCGGGTTCGTGCCGCGCAGGAAGTCCTTGATCTCACCCAGGTGCGCCCCGAGCGGCGCCGGCGGCACGGGCTCCTCGTCGGGGGCGAGTGCCTCGGCCAGGTGCTGGTTGATGTCGCCGTCGACGGCCAGGACCGGTGCGCCGGAGGCTGCCAAGTGGCGGGAGAAGAGGGCCGACAGCGTGGTCTTGCCGCTGCCGCCCTTGCCCACGAACGCGACGCGCACTACCGCTCCCCATTGGTGAAAATGAATGTCATGTGGGTAGGTGTAGGGGTGTGGCGGGTGGCGTGTCAAATTCGCCGAGTGGGGCCGGGTGGTGCCGGGTGGGAGCGGTGGGTGGGGTCGGGTCCGTGTGAGGGGTGATCGTTTCGGGTCAGGGTTAATGCATATGATGTGCAAGTGCGTGAGTACTGCATCAGGACTGCCATCCCGGACGACCTCGACGGCGCCAGGGCCGTCATGCTGGATACCGTCTACCGTGACTTGGGTACCGGATACGTGCCCCACTGGCACGGCGACATCGTCGACCCCGGTTCCGCCTACCTCGTCCCGGCGCGGCACACCCTGCTCGTCGCCGTCGACGAGCGGGACGGCACGGTCGTCGGCACCGGCGCGCTCGACTCGCGCGGGCCCGCGCATCCGCCGAACCCCCTGACGGTCGCCGAGCGCTTCCCGTCCGGCGCGACCGCCCAACTGCGGCGGATCTACGTCCGGCCCGAGCACCGGCGGCACGGCATCGCCCGCCGTCTCGTCCGCGCGCTCCTCGACTTCGCCGCCGCCGACGGCGGTTACCGCACCGCGTATCTGCACACCGACCCCGCCGTCCCCGGCGCCGAGGCCTTCTGGCGGACCCTCGGCCACCTGGTCCACGACGAGCGGGACGACCCCGGAGGCGGGAACGGCGTCATGCACTTCGAGTTGCCCCTGGTCAGGGAAGGCGCGTACGCCGGTGCAGAGGGGGTCGGCCGGTGAAGCCCGCCCGGATACCGCGTGCCCGACGCCCTCTCGCCGCCCTTTTCGCCGCGCCCCTCCTCGCCGGCTGCTTCGCCTCCGGCGGTGACAGCGTTCCGGGTGGCGGCCGTGGCGACGGCTCCCGCCTGCGCGTCGCCCTCGCCTTCCCGCCCACCGAAGGGCTCTCCCCGTACGGCGGCGACGCCACCCTCCTCAGCCGGCTCGGCGTCACCGAAGGGCTCACCGGGCTCGACGCCAACGGTGCCGCCACCCCGGCGCTCGCCTCCTCCTGGCGTCAAGTGAGCGGTAAAGAATGGGAGTTCACTTTGCGCGACGCCGCCTTTCACGACGGCACTCCCGTCACCGCCGGTGCCGTCGCCGCCTGTCTCGCTCGTGCCGCGCGGGCCAAGCCCGTCCCCGCCGCCCTGACCGGTGTGACACTCACCGCCAAGGCCCATGGCGCGCGCGTCGTCGAGGTCGTCACCGAGGCGCCCGACCCCGTCCTGCCACTCCGGCTCGCCAGTCCCGGCCTCGCCGTCCTCGCCAAGAAGGCCTACGAGGGGGAGCGCGTCGACCCCGTCGGCGCCGCCACCGGCCCCTTCGAGCTGACCAAGGTGAACGGCACCACGTCCGCCAGCCTCACCCGGTTCGACGGCTACTGGGGCGGACGCGCCCACGCCTCCGGCATCGACGCCCGCTTCATCGCCGACGGCACCGCCCGCACCAACGCCCTGCGCACCGGCGAGGTCGACATCGCCGAAGCCGTACCCGTCGCCCAGGCCGCTTCCCTCGACAAGGGGACGCGGCGCGAGACGGCCACCACGCGCACCACCAGCCTGCTCCTCAACTCCTCCTCCGGACCCTTCGAGAACGCCGCCCTGCGCGCCGCCGCCCGCGCCGCCGTCGACCCCGATGCCCTCGCCGACGGCGTCTACGAAGGGCACGCCGACCCCGGCACCGGCATCTACGGCCCCGCCGTCACCTGGGCCGAGAGCAAGCGCCGCAACCCTGACGGCCGTTCGCGCGCCGCCGCGCCGCAGGGGCGTGCCCTCACCCTCGCGACGTACGACAACCGGCCCGAACTCCCCGAAGTCGCCCAGGTGGTGAAGCAGCAACTGGAGAGGGCCGGATTCGAGGTCACGCTCCAGGTGCGGGAGTACGCGCGCATGGAAAGCGACGCGCTCGCCGGGAAGTTCGACGCCGTCGTCCTCGCCCGCAACACCCTCATCGACACCGGCGACCCCGTGGCCGTCCTCGCCTCCGACCACACCTGCGACGGCGACTACAACCTCGCCCGGCTGTGCGACAAGGACGTCGACCGCGCCGTCGCCGCCGCCGAACGCACCGCCGACCCCGGCAAGCGCCAGGACGCCGCGATGGCCGCCGAGGCGAAGATCCTCGGCACCGACGCCGTCGTACCGCTCGTCCACCAGCGCGTCATCACCGGCGTCGCCGACTCCGTGCGCGGCGTGCTGCTCGACCCGTACGAGCGCACCCTCGTCGGCGCCGGCACCCGGCGCTGAGCCATGCGCCGACACCTCGCCGCCCTCGCCTGGCGCGTACTGCTCGCCGCCGGACTCGTGTGCGGCCTCGGCCTGTTGCCGTGGCTCGCCCGGACCGACCCCGCGCTCACCGTCCTCAAGGCGCGCTCCGCCGACCGCGAGCCCACCCCTGCCGTTCTCGCCGATGTCCGTTCCCAACTCGGCCTCGACCAGGGGCCCTTGGCGCTCATCGGGCAATGGGTCGGCGGGCTCGCGCACGGCGACGCCGGACGGTCGTGGATCTCCGGGGCGCCCGTACTGCCCGATCTCCTGCGGGCCTTGGGCGCGTCCCTGCTGCTGATGGCGGTCGCCCTGCTCGTGGCCGCCGTCACCGCCGGGCTGATCTGCGCCCGCACGCTCCACCGCGGCGCCCACCGCCGACTCGACCCCGGGCGACGCTCCGGCGGCACCGGCTCCGCCGTCCTCGCCGCCCTGCCGGAGTTCCTGCTCGCCTCCGTCCTCGCCACCGTCGTCGGCGTCCAACTCGGCTGGCTGCCCGCCCTCGGCTGGTACGGGCCGCAGTGGACGATCCTGCCCGCGATCGCCCTCGGCCTGCCCACCGGCGCCGTCCTCGGCAGACTCCTGGACGATCTGCTGCCCGGCGGCTTCGCCGAACCCTGGGCGCTCGCCGCCGCCGCACGCGGCCTCACCGCCGGACGCCTCGCCCGACAGGCCCTCCGCCGCTGCCTGCCCGCACTGCTGCCCAACCTCGGCCTGTTCACCGTCGGACTCACCGGCGGCGCGGTCGCCGTCGAGCAGGTCTACGACATTCCCGGCCTCGGCCGCACCACCCTCCAGGCCGCCCTCGCCCAGGATCTGCCCGTCCTCCAGGCCGGCGCCCTCGCCCTGCTGATCCTCGCCGCCCTCACCACCGCGCTCTGTCGGCTCGCCGCCCGCCGCATCGCCGGACCCGCGGCCGAGGACCGGTCGGCCACCTCACTGCACGGACCGGTGAACGGCCCCGGCGGCGGCCGTCGTTCCGCCGTGCTCGGTGCCGCCCTCACCGCCGTCGTCGTGGCGGGACTGCCCCGTGACCCGCTGACCCTCGACACCGCGGCACGACTTCAACCGCCCTCCATGGCACACCCGTTGGGCACCGACGCGCTCGGACGCGACCTGCTCGCGCGCGTCGCGCACGGCGCACTCGACACACTGCTGCTCGCCGGAGCGATCACCGCTGGCGCACTGTGCCTCGGGCTCCTGCTCGGCTTCCTGCCCCGGCTGTCCACGCCCCTCGTCGACACCGTCAACGCCCTGCCCGCCGTCCTCGCCGCCCTCCTCGTCACCGCCGCCGCCGGCAGCGGCCCCGCCACCCCCGCGCTCGCCGTCACCGCCGTCGCCTGGGCACCGCTGGCCGCCCACACCTCCGCCCTGCTGCACCTGGAACGCGCCACCGGCCACTTGACCGCCACCCGCGCGCTCGGCGCCGGACACCTGCACCTCGTCCTGCGCGAACTCCTGCCCGCCGTCCTGCCGTCCGTCTCCCGCCACGCCCTGCTCCGGCTGCCCGGCGTCGCGCTGTCCCTCGCCGCGCTCGGCTTCCTCGGCCTCGGCGCCCAGCCGCCCGCCCCCGAATGGGGCCTCCTCCTCGCCGAGAACCAGCCCTACGCCGAACGCGCCCCCTGGGCCGTCCTCGCCCCCGCCGCCGTCCTCGCGCTGCTCGGCGCCCTCGCCGTCTCCGCCGGGGCGGGCACGGGACCCCGCCGACGACGACGCCGACGATGCCGGACACCGGTCGTGCGGCGTGATGCCGTTGAGGGCGCCGTCGAAACCGACAAGGGGTTGGTGGCGTGCCCGTGCCCGCGCCCGTGCCCGAGGTCGCGGCCCGACGCGGCGGCGGCCGTACCCCGTTGAGTCCGCTGCTGCGGCTGCTGATCCTCACCCAACTCGCCTTCAACATCGGCTTCTTCGCCGTCCTGCCGTTCCTGTCCGACCACCTCGGCGGGGCCCTGGGCATGGCGGGCTGGCTCGTCGGGTTCGTGCTCGGGCTGCGGACGTTCAGCCAGCAAGGGCTGTTCGTGGTGGGCGGCGCGCTCGCCGACCGGTACGGCGTACGGCCCGTCGTCCTCGCCGGGTGCGCGCTCAGGATCGCCGGGTTCGCCTGGCTCGCGTTCGCCGGGCGCACCTGGGCGGTGATCGGCGCGGTGCTGCTCATCGGGTTCGCCGCCGCGCTGTTCTCGCCCGCCGTGGAGTCCGAGGTGACCCGGCAGGCAGTCCTGTGGGAGGACGCGGGAGGCGGCCCGCGTGCCCGGGTGCTTGCGCTGTTCACTGTGGCCGGACAGGCGGGCGCGTTCCTCGGTCCGCTCCTGGGTGCGCTGTTGTTGTCCATCGGCTTCCGCACGGTCTGCCTCGCGGGCGCGGGCGTCTTCGTACTCGTCCTCGCCGGGCACGCGCTGCTTCTGCCTCAGCACATCCCCGGGCATGCCGACGCGCAGCCGCTCCCGGCGCGCGTGGCGGGCGGCGGCGCTCTGCGACGGCTGCTGCGCAACCGGGCCTTCCTCGGACTGTGTTGTGTCTACGGTTCGTACCTTCTTGCATACAACCAGCTGTATCTCGCTCTGCCCGAGGAGGTGGAGCGGGCCAGCAGTTCACAGGCGCCGCTGGCGTGGTTGTTCGCGCTGTCGTCGCTGCTGGTCGTGGCCGCGCAGCTGCCGGTCACCCACTGGGCGGGGGAGCGGCTCACGACGCGCCGGTCCATGGGTGCCGGGCTCGTGCTCGTCGCGGTCGGGTTCGCCGTCGTGGCCGCGGCCCGTCCCTTCGCGTGGACCGGGACGGCGGGGCTGCTGCCGTCCGCCGGGTTCGTCGTCCTGCTCACCGTCGGGCAGATGCTCATCGCACCGGTCGCCCGCGCGTGGCTTCCCGACCTCGCCGAGGACGGCCGGCTCGGGCTGTACACCGGTGCGCTGTCGTCGGTGTCCGGGCTCATCGTGCTGATCGGCAGCTCCGCCACGGGCACACTGCTGGACCTGGGGCTGCCGCCCGCCGTGCCCTGGGTGGTGCTGGCCGTCGTTACCCTCGTGGGTGTGGTGCTGCTGCCGCGGCCGGAGCGGGGCGCCTGACCGGCGCCGCGCCGGTCGCCCCCGCCGCTCCCGACCTCCGCGCCACCCGCTGGAGCCACCACACGTCCCGCCCGAACGACCACATCAGCAACCCCAGCGCCAGCGCCACGACCGCCGTGTTCGCCGCCCGCGGCAGCAGTTCCGCCCCCGCCAGCAGCAGGAGTACGCCCTGCAGCGCGGCCACCGTCTTGCGGGCCGTGCTCGGCGGCAGCGGGGCCGTCAGCCACGGCCACGCACGCGCCGCCGCGACGAACGCATACCGCATACCGCCGATCAGCAGCACCCACGGCCCCACCTGCGTGGCGACGTAGACACTCAGCACCAGAATGAGGAACGCGTCGACCTCCATGTCGAAGCGGGCGCCCAGTGGTGTCGACGTGCCCGTGCGGCGCGCCACCTTGCCGTCCACGCCGTCGAGGATCAGCGCCACCGCCGTCAGGCCGACGAACAGGGACACCGGCGGCGAGTCCTGGAAGGAGTCCGCGACCAGCGCCGTCACGCCGCCGACCAGGGTGGCCCGGCCCAGGGTGACCCGGTTGGCCGGGCCGAACGACCGCAGGCGGGAGCGGTACAGGGCCCGGGACAGCACCGCCCAGGTGGCGAACGCGAACGCGAGGCCGGTCAGCCAGCCCGCCGGGCCCATCCCGATCGCCACCCCGATCAGGGCCAGCAACAGGACCTGCGCGCCCGCCCCCACCGCGGTCTCCTGCTGGACGAGCCTCGCGTCGTACGTGTTGTTCAGGGCCACCGAACACCCTCCGGCCGTGTGACAGAGTCGATCAGCGCCGCTGCGTGGTGAGCGGCCTGTGCACCCTCTCGGTACGTGAGCAGCTTCCCGATCGTTCAGGAGGAATCCGATGAGCCGCACCGCACGCGCCTTCTGGCTCGACTCGCCCGGCCGAGCCGGCATCCGGGACGTGGACCTGCCGGAACCGGCCGCCGACGAGGTGCTGGTGCGCGCCCTGTACTCCGGGGTGAGCCGGGGCACGGAGACCCTCGTGTTCCGCGGCGGGGTGCCCCGGAGCCAGTACGCGGCGATGCGCGCACCGTTCCAGGAGGGCGACTTCCCGGGCCCGGTGAAGTACGGCTACCTCAGCGTCGGGGAGGTCGAGGAGGGCCCCGCGGACCTCGTCGGCCGTACGGTGTTCTGCCTGTACCCGCACCAGACGCGGTACGTCGTCCCGGCCGCCGCCGTCACCCCCGTGCCGGACACCGTGCCCGCCGGGCGGGCCGTGCTCGCCGGCACCGTGGAGACCGCCGTCAACGCCCTGTGGGACGCGGCGCCCCTCGTCGGCGACCGCATCGCCGTGGTCGGCGGCGGCATGGTGGGCTGTTCGGTCGCCGCGCTGCTCGCCCGCTTCCCCGGCGTACGCGTCCAGCTCGTGGACGCCGACCCGGCCCGCGCCGACGTCGCCGCTGCCCTCGGCGTCCGCTTCGCGTCCCCCGAGCACGCCCTCGGCGACTGCGACCTCGTCGTGCACGCCAGCGCCACCGAACACGGCCTCGCCCGCAGTCTGGAACTGCTCTCCGCCGAGGGCACGGTCGTCGAACTGAGCTGGTACGGCGACCGGAAGGTGGCCCTGCCGCTGGGGGAGGCATTCCACTCCCGGCGGCTCACCATCCGCAGCAGCCAGGTCGGCACCGTCTCCCCGGCCGCCCGCGCCGGCCGCGGCTACGGCGACCGGCTCGCCCTCGCCCTCGACCTGCTCGCCGACCCGGCCCTCGACGCGCTGGTGACGGGCGAGTGCGCCTTCGAGGAATTGCCCGAGGTGCTGCCTGGGATCGCCTCCGGGGAGATCCCGGCGCTGTGCCACCGGGTCCGGTATCCGGTCTGAAGCGCGCCGCGCGACAGCATCCCGTCGGCGGGATCCCGTAGACAGGCTGAACAAGGGAAGGCAGTCAGCCGTACTACTCGGCATCCCCCGCGGTGATCAGCGGGGGACCAGACGCGCCGCACCTGGAGGGTCGTCCGTTGTTCAGCATCACCGTCCGCGATCACATCATGATCGCCCACAGCTTCCACGGCGAGGTCTTCGGGCCCGCTCAGCGGCTGCACGGAGCCACTTTCCTGGTGGACGCCACGTTCCGGCGCGAGCAGCTGGACGAGGACAACATCGTCGTCGACATCGGCCTCGCCACGCGTGAACTCGGTGCCGTCGTCGGGGAGCTGAACTACCGCAACCTCGACAACGAGCCCGACTTCGCCGGTGTCAACACCTCCACCGAGTACCTGGCGAAGGTCGTCGCCGACCGGCTCGCCGAACGCATCCACAAGGGCGCCCTGGGCGAGGGCGCCAAGGGCATCGCCGGTCTCACCGTCACTCTGCACGAGTCCCACATCGCGTGGGCGAGTTACGAGCGTGGCCTGTGACCGACGCGACCATCGACCGGGCCCGGCCCGCGCGCCCACCCGCGCCGGCGAAGGGCCCGGGGAACGGCGGGATCATCCCCATGTCCCTGCGCACCGTGCACTTCGTGATGCCGGGTGGCGTCGACGACCCGGCCGCACCCAGCGGCGGCAACGCCTACGACCGGCGCGTCGGCCTCGACCTGCCCGGCTTCGGCTGGCAGGCGCGGGCACACACCGTGCCCGGCGACTGGCCCCGCCCGGGGCCCGCCGCCCGCACCGAACTCGCCCGCACCCTACGAGAGTTGCCGGACGGGGTCGTCGTACTGATGGACGGCCTGGTGGCGTGCGGCGTGCCCGAGATCGTCGTACCCGAGACGCAGCGGCTGCGGATCGCGGTGCTCGTGCACCTGCCGCTCGGCGACGAGACGGGACTCCTGCCGGCCGTGGCCGCCGAACTCGACGCGAAGGAAGGCGCCGTGCTGCGCGCGGTGCCGAGGGTCGTCGCCACCAGCGACTGGGCCGTACGGCGTCTCGCCGCGCACCACGGTCTCGACCCGAACCGCGTCCACGTCGCCGCGCCCGGCGCCGACATCGCGCCGCTCGCGCCCGGCACCGACGGGGTGTCGCGGCTGCTGTGCGTGGCCGCGGTGACGCCCCGCAAGGGTCAGCAACGGCTGGTCCAGGCACTGACCGAGGTCGCGGACCTGCCGTGGACGTGCGCCTGCGTCGGCGGACTCGGCCAGGACCCCGACTACGTCGCCCACCTGCGCGCGCTCGTCGAACGGCACGGCCTGACCGACCGGTTCGAGCTGACCGGCCCCCGCACCGGGGCGGCGCTCGACGCCAGTTACGCCGCCGCCGACCTCATGGTCCTCGCCTCGTACGCCGAGACATACGGCATGGCGGTCACCGAAGCACTCGCGCGCGGCATCCCCGTGCTGGCCACGGACGTCGGCGGTCTGCCCGAGGCGCTCGGCCGGGCGCCCGACGGCGAGGTGCCCGGCGTTCTCGTCCCGCCGGAGGACCCGGCAGCGCTCGCCGCCGCACTGCGCGGCTGGTTCGAGGAGGCGGACGTACGGCGCCGGCTGAAGGCGGCCGCCCGCGGCAGACGGGCCGCGCTGCGCGGCTGGGCGACGACGGCCCGGAGCCTGGCCGGGGTGCTGCGCCGGCTGCCGGACGAACCGAGGAGGGCGGCATGAGGCACACGGCGTCGGCACAGCGGGACGGCGGCGGGATCCCCGCGCCGCCCGGACCCCGCGAGAACACCGGGAAGGGAGCGGGCGGCGCGGACCGGAACCTCGCCCCGGGACCCGCGGTCGTCGTCCCCGGCGCCGGGCCCGTCACCCTTCCCGGCGAGCGCCCCACCGTACGGCTGAGGGAGGACGGGCCCCGCGAGGCCCCCCGCTACGCGCCCGAGTGGCTGGAGTCGCGGGAGGCGCCGGACGCGGTGGCGCGGTCGCGGGACCTGCTCGATGCGCTGCGGGTCCACCTCGCCGACTCCCCGCACCGGCGCGGCGGTTCGGTCGTCCACGACCTCGGCTGCGGCACCGGCTCCATGGGCCGGTGGCTCGCGCCCCACCTGGACGGCGCCCAGCACTGGGTCCTGCACGACCACGACCCCTACCTCCTGCACTTCGCGGCCGTCGCCTCGCCGCGCGCCGCGGCCGACGGCAGCCCCGTCACCGTCGAGACCCGCCGCGGCGACATCGCCCGCCTCACCCCCGACGCCCTCGCCGGCGCCTCCCTCGTGACCGCGTCCGCGCTGCTCGACGTCCTCACCCGCGAGGAGATCGACACCCTCGCCGCCGCCTGCGCGGGAGCCGGCTGCCCGGCCCTCCTCACGCTGTCCGTCGCCGGCCGGGTCGAACTCACGCCGTCCGACCCGCTGGACGCGGAACTCACCGAGGCGTTCAACGACCACCAGCGGCGGTCCGGTCTGCTCGGGCCCGACGCGGTCGCGGCGGCCTGCGACGCGTTCACCGCGCGGGGCGCCACGGTGCGCCTGGAACCCAGCCCGTGGCGGCTCGGCCCCGGTGAACGGGCCCTGGCCACACAGTGGTTGCGCGGCTGGGTCGCCGCCGCCGTCGAACAACGCCCGGACCTCCGCGAACGCGCCGACCCCTACCTGGAACACCGGCTCGCGGCCTGCGCGGCGGGGGAGTTGGGCGTCGTCGTCCACCACACCGACCTGCTGGCGCTGCCCGGACCGACGGGCGGCGCGTCGTGAACGGGCAGGCGGTGCGGGGCCGGAGTGGCAGCAACGGCGCGTTCGCGGCACGCCGGTTGGCGGTACCGACCGGGGCGGCGGGTCGGCTGGCGGTGCCGACCGGGGCGGCGGGCCGTTTGGCGCTGCCGGACGGGGCAGCGCACCAGCCGACGGCACCGATCGGGACAGCGCCTCGGCCGACGGCACCGGACGGGACAGCGTCTCGGCTGACCGCACCGGCCGGGACGGCCCGACCCCGTCCCGCCGCGCGGCGTCTGCGCACCCACCTCGGCACGGCCGCCGGTGTCGTCATCCTCGGTGTGCTGTTGTGGCGGCTCGGGACGGGAGTGTTCCTGGAAGGGCTGCGGCGGATCGATGCGGCGAGTGTGGCCGTGGCGCTCGGCATCGGGGGCGTCACCACGGTGTGCAGTGCCTGGCGTTGGGCGCTCGTCGCCCGCGGGCTGCGCATCCGGCTGCCGTTCGGCCCGGCCGTCGCCGACTACTACCGCTCCCTGTTCCTGAACGCCGCCCTGCCCGGCGGAGTCCTCGGCGACGTCCACCGCGCGGTGCGGCACGGCCGCAGTGCCGGTGACCTGGGCCGTGGCGTGCGGGCCGTCGTCCTCGAACGGGCCGCGGGGCAGGTCGCGCTGGCCGTCGTCGGCGCCGTGGTGCTGCTGACCTTGCCGTCCCCGGTCCTGGCCGGTGTCCGGCACGCCGCCCCGCTCGTGGCGCTCGGGCTCATGGGCGCGCTCGCCGTCGTCCTCGCCGTCCGCATGAACCGGCCGTCGGCCCGCCGCGGGCGCGTCCTGCGCGCGACGCTCGGTGAGGCGCGCGAAGCTTTGCTGTCCCGCCGCAGCTGGCCCGGTGTCGTCGTGTCGTCCGTCGTCGTACTGGCCGGGCATCTGGCGATGTTCGTGGTGGCGGCCCGCGTCGCCGGTTCCGCCGCGTCCGTCGCGGTGCTGCTGCCGCTCGCCGTGCTGGCGCTGCTGGCGATGGGACTGCCGCTGAACGTGGGCGGCTGGGGCCCTCGGGAGGGCGTCACCGCGTGGGCGTTCGGCGCGGCCGGGCTCGGGGCGGGCAGCGGCCTCACGGTCGCCGTTGTATACGGCGTACTGAGTTTCGTCGCCGGGATGCCGGGGCTGGCGGTGCTCGTCGCCCGCTGGTACGAGGGCCTGCGCCGCGCCGACGGTCAAGACCGGGCGGGAGAGGGATCGTCGTCGGACGTCAGCAGGTTGACATACGCGCCGAAGGAATCCGCGAGGCTCGCCAGGAGTTCCCCGCCCTTTTCCGCGGAGCCCAGGGAAGGACGGCCGATGACACCCGAATCGGTGTAGGCGGACATTCCGACAGTGAGCAGATGACGCCGGTCGTCGGCGACGAAATCGCAGGTCTCATAACCGGGCCGGAGGAATTCGGGATGGGCGTGCAGAAGGACGGAGGTCTCGATTTCCCCCGCGTGCATGTCGGTGAGCAGCGACGTGGCCACCCCGGCCCGCAGCCGCGCCGCCTCCCAGTCCTCGGCCGCCGGGAACAGCGCCATCCGCTCGCCGCGCACACCGGCCTCCTGAACGACGTTGCCCAGGACGTAGTTGCCGCCGTGCCCGTTGACCAGCACCAGGACGTCGACACCGGAACGGCGCAGCGAATCCCCCATGTCCCGTATCACCGCGTGAAGGGTCACCGACGAGATGCTGACGGTCCCGGGCCAGGCCGCGTGCTCGTGCGAGCAGGAGACCGTCACCGGAGGAAGGAGGTGCACCGGGTACCGGGCGGCGATCTCCCTCGCTATCGCGCAGGCGACGAGCGTGTCGGTCGCCAGCGGCAGATACGGGCCGTGCTGCTCGAAGCTCCCGACCGGCAGCACCGCGACCTGCGTGCCGACCCGGGCGCCCCGCTCGCGTACGTCCGCGGTGGTGTCGGTGGGCACCACACCGTGCGCCGGCCCGGCACCGTTCGCCGCCGGTATCGGCCCCCGTGCCGGTGCCGCGCCTGTCTTTGCCGACCGCGTTCCCGAACCACTCATTTCTTCACGGCCTTTCGTCTCTGTTGAGGAACTCAGATCATGACAGAAAACCTTGGCGTCATCGGCAAGAAGTCAGCACCGCGCTCGGGCGTCGAACGCGTCGTGAATGCCCCGTTGCCCACGGTGTACGGAGAATTCCAGGCTGTCGGTTACCTCGATCACGACCGCGGTGACGAGCAAGTCGCGCTGGTTTACGGGAACATCGGCTCGGGCGACGTTCTGACCCGGCTGCATTCGGAGTGCCTGACCGGTGACGCGTTCGGCTCCCAGCACTGCGAGTGCGGCGACCAGTTGGCCTCGGCGCTGCGCGCCGTCGTCGCCGAGGGCAGCGGCGTCGTCGTCTACCTGAGAGGGCACGAGGGCCGGGGCATCGGCCTGCTGGCCAAGCTGCGCGCGATGGCGCTTCAGGCGGAGGGCCTGGACACGGTCGAGGCGAACCTCGCCCTCGGCCTGCCCGTGGACGCCCGCGACTACGGCGTCGCCGCCCGCATCCTCGACGACCTCGGCGTGCGCTCCGTCCGCCTGATGTCCAACAACCCGCGCAAACGGGAGGCGTTGCTCCGCCACGGCATCCAGGTCGCCGAACAGGTGCCCCTGCTGATCCCGCCGTGCGAGAACAACATCACCTACCTGCGCACCAAACGGGAACGCCTCGACCACCACCTGCCCCACCTGGACACGGTGGCCCACTGGTCCTGACACGGACGGGCGCACGGGCCGGCGTCGCCCGTGCGCCGCTTCCGCTCAGTCAGCAGTCGGCAGTCGGCAGTCAGCGGTCCGCAGTCCGCGATCGCCTCAGTCCGAAATCGCCTCGTGCACCAGGCGTTTGAGGTCGCGGAAGACCGTGTGCGAGGACTTCGGGCGGACCTGCGTCATGAACTGGACCGTGAGGTCGCGGCCCGGGTCGACCCAGAACGTCGTGGTCGCGACGCCGCTCCAGCCGTACGTGCCGAGGCCCGACGGCGACTGGGTGCGGGACGGGTCGGTCACCACGGACACGCCGAGCCCGAAGCCGACGCCCTCGTTGCCGGGCTCGTCGTGCGCGGGGCGGCTGCCGACCTCGCGCAGGTCGGCGCCGCCGGGCAGGTGGTTGGAGGTCATGAGGTCCACCGTGCCGGGGGTGAGCAGGCGGACGCCGTCGAGTTCGCCGCGACGGCGCAGCAGTTCCATGAAGCGGTGCATGTCGTATGCGGACGACACCATGCCGCCACTGCCGGACAGGAACCGGGGCCGGCCGCGCAGCGGCAGCCCCGGGATCGGCTCGATGCCGCCGCCGTCGGTCTCGCCGTACAACTCGGCCAGCCGGCCGGCCTTGTCGTCCGGGACGTGGAACCCGGCGTCCGGCATGCCGAGCGGCCGGAAGATCCGCTCGGCGAGGAACTCGTCCAACGGCTGCCCGGAGGCCACCTCGATCACCCGGCCGAGGACGTTGCTGGCGACCGAGTAGTTCCACTCGGTGCCGGGGTCGAACTGCAGCGGCAGGCTCGCGTACACGTCCATCGTCTGCGCCAGGTCCTTGCCCGGCGGCACCGACGACTCCAGTCCCGCCGCCCGGTACAGCGCGTCGACGGGGTGGGTGTGGTAGAAGCCGAAGGTCAGGCCCGCGGTGTGCGTCATCAGGTGGCGCAGCAGGATCGGTTCGGCGGCGGGCCGCGTCCGGACGTCAGTGCCGGAGCCGCCCTCGTACACCCGGGCGTCGGCGAAGACCGGCAGGTGCCGGGCGAGCGGGTCGTCGAGCGACAGCCGGCCCTCCTCCATCAGCATCAGCGCGGCGACCGCGGTGACCGGCTTGGTCATGGAGTAGATCCGCCACAGCGTGTCCGGCTCGACGGGCAGGCCGGCCGCCACGTCCCGCATGCCGTGCGTCGTGAGGTGGGCGACGCGCCCGCCGCGGGCCACGGCCACCAGGAAGCCGGGCAGCCGGCCCTCGTCCACCGCGCCGGCGAAATGCCGGTCCAGGCGGTCCAGCGCCTTCGCGTCCAGACCCACCTCACCCGGGTCCACCTCTTGTCGCAGCTGTCCCATCGTTCTCCTCCGTCACCTTCCAAGGTGCGGTCCGGCATACCCGCGCGCGGGCCCCCTCAGACCTCATCGTGACGCAGGAAACGGCAGACGGGAGCCCCTTCGGAGGACTCCGCCGCAGGCGGAGGGCGCCGAGGGGAGAAAGTGCCGGACCCCTGGGGTGCCGCGTCGGCCGTGGCGGGCGCGACCCGGCGCATCAACCGTCCGCGGCCCGCGGCGCGGTGAGGTAGGCGATCACCATGTCGCCGAGCATCGCGCGGTAGTGGTCGCGCTGGGCGGGGTCGACAAGGTCGCGGCCGTACAGGGCGCCGAACGTGTGCCGGTTGGAGACCCGGAAGAAGCAGAACGCGCTGATCATCGCGTGCAGGTCGACGGCGTCCACGTCGGCCGTGAACAGTCCGGACTCCTGCCCGGCCGCCAGGATGCGGCGCATCACGTCCAGCGCGGGCGAGCCGATGCGGCCGAGCTCCTCGGAGCCGGCGATGTGGGTGGCGCCGTGGATGTTCTCGATGCCGACCAGGCGGATGAAGTCCGGGTGCTGCTCGTGGTGGTCGAACGTGGCCTCGGCGAGGCTTCGGATGGCCGCGACCGGGTCGAGGTGGTCGACGTCGAGCTGCTGCTCGGCGTCCCGGATCACGCCGTAGGCCCGCTCCAGCACGGCCGTGAACAGCTGCTCCTTGCCGCCGAAGTAGTAGTAGATCATCCGCTTCGTGGTGCGGGTGCGGGCGGCGATCTCGTCCACGCGGGCCCCGTCGTAGCCGGCCCGGGCGAACTCCTGCGTCGCCACGTCGAGGATCTCGGCCCTGGTGCGGGCGGCGTCACGAATGCGTCCGCCTTGTCGTGCCGGTTCGTCGACGCTGGTCATCGGGTTCCTTCGGCTGCGGGCGAGGGGCCAGTGGCGGAGATTGTAGAAGCCCGGAGGGCGGGCCGGTGCGGCTCGCCGCGCAGCACGCGGTGCGGGCCGTCACTGGCGGCTGACGGTGCGCGTCACGCCCGCGAGGACGGTGGTGGCGAGGATCCAGCCGGTGATGACGAGGACGTACGACAGGTACTGGCGCCAGCCGTCGGGCGCGAACGCCGCCTCCTGGCCGAAGGAGATCACCGGCAGCAGCAGGTCGAGGGTGTAGAATACCGGGTTGAACTCGGGCGCCTCGGACGCCTTCAGCGCACGCGGGTGGTCGAGGGCGTAGGCGGCGGAGCCCGCGGTCAGCAGGGACAGCAGCCAGCCGGCGGCGCGCAGCGGCCGGAAGCCGTAGCCGACGGTGGCGTCCTGCACGACGCCCCACAGCCGGGCGTACCACGGCAGGGTGCGGCGGTGCCGGCGCTGTTTGGCCAGTTGTACGAGGCGGGCCGCGTCGTCGTCGCCGATGCGGCGGTAGGCGGCGGTCAACTGCTCGTAGGCGTGCGGGACGAAGCCGTCGCGGTCGCGTTCCAGCATCGGCAGGCGGCGCGCCGCCGGTTCGTGCGGGGTGAGCGTCGTGTAGCCGAGCCCGTTGAGCAGCACCTGATCAGGTGTCACATCCGGTTCCCTGAAGAGGACTTCGAGCTGGGAGCGGCGCAGGTTGAGGGTGCCCTCCAGGGCGGGGCCGCGGCGCAGCCACAGTTCGCCGATGGTGGCGCTGCTGGCGCGCAGTGCGGTGCCGCCCGGGTTGGACAGCCGGGTGTACGACAGGTCGAGGCGGCCGGTGACGCGGCTGCCTCGCAGGCCCAGCCAGCCGTTCACGTCGGCCCTCCTGACCAGCACGTCGCCCTCGACGGCGAGGGTCTCGGCGTCGAGGGCACAGCCGCCGGCGTTGTGGAGCCGGGCATCGGAGAGGTTCACCGAGCCGGTGATCTTGGCGCCGTTGAGCCGCACCGGTCCGTCGGCGCGCAGTCCGGGGGCCCACAGGTCGCCCCCGACGACGACCTGGTTGAGCTGGAGCACGGGCGCCGCGGCCTCCGGGGCGTCCGGGGCGGCGAAGGCGGCGCTCTCCAGGTACAGGCTGCCGGAGATCTGCGCCCCGCCGAGCCGCACCCAGCCCAGGAACCGGCAGCGGGTCAGCCGCAGCACGCCGTCCACCGTCATGGCGTGGGCGACCAGGCCGGGCAGCACGGATTCGCTGAGGTTGAGCTCGCGGAACCGGCCGCCGTAGAAGCGGGGCGCCTCCTCGAAGTGGCAGTGCCTGAGGCGCACGGGCTGGTCGACGGTGGCGTACTGGAGGTCGAGTATGCCGGTGACGCGGGCCCCGGCCAGGCTGAGCAGGGGTATCTCCCCGTCCTCCTGGGGGCAGTCGACGAGGAGATGCCGCAACACCGAGGCACGCACGGTGCGTTCGGAACCCCAGTCGGCGCCCCGGTCGACGCCTCGGGCGGCGTCCTGCGTGTCCTCGTGCTCCGGGTCGCGGAAGTCGACGGACTCGCCGCGCGGGAAGGCGCGCCACACGCGCAGTTCGGCCGGTGTCAGGTCGGTGATCTCCATCAGCGGCGACTCTGACCCGGCCGCGCCACGACTGTCAACTGCGGTTTCGCGCCTACGGCTTGATGTTCCACCCGGTGACGACGGGCCTGCCGTGTTCCGTCGACAGCCGGTTGAGGGTGCCCGTCTCGATGCGGAACAGCCGTCCCTCCCTGGGCGGCAGGCCGAGCCGGCGGGCGGTGAGGACGCGCAGGAAGTGCGAGTGGGCGACGAGCAGCACGTCGCCGTCGTCGAGTGCGGGCACCGCGCGGGCGAGGACCCGGTCGGCGCGCCGGCCGACCTGCTCGGGCGATTCGCCCGGCCGGCCCTCCGGGCCGGGCGGTACACCGTCGGTCCACAGGTCCCAGCCGGGCCGGTCGCGGCGGATGCCGGCGGTCGTGATGCCCTCGTAGGCGCCGTAGTCCCACTCGTGCAGGTCCCGGTCGACCAACGCCCCTGCCAGGCCCGCGAGTTCGGCGGTGTGCCGGGCGCGGGCGAGCGGGCTGGTCAGGACGAGTGAGTAGGCCCGTCCGGTGAGCAGCGGGGCGAGGGACCTGGCCTGGTCCTCGCCGCGCGGGGTCAGGGGCAGGTCGGTCCAGCCGGTGTGCCGGCCCGACCTGCTCCACTCCGTCTCACCGTGGCGGACCAGCAGAAGGTCCCCCACGGCGGCTACTCCTTCGCCGACTCGACGGCGTGGCCGCCGAACTGGTTGCGCAGTGCCGCGATCATCTTCATCTGCGGCGAGTCGTCCTGGCGGGAGGCGAACCGCGCGAACAGGGACGCGGTGATCGCGGGCAGCGGGACCGCGTTGTCGATCGCGGCCTCCACCGTCCAGCGTCCCTCACCGGAGTCCTGTGCGTAACCCCGGAGCTTGTCGAGGTGCTCGTCCTCGTCGAGGGCGTTGACCGCGAGGTCGAGCAGCCAGGAGCGGATGACGGTGCCCTCCTGCCAGGAGCGGAAGACCTCCCGGACGTCGGTCACGGAGTCGACCTTCTCCAGCAGCTCCCAGCCCTCGGCGTAGGCCTGCATCATGGCGTACTCGATGCCGTTGTGGACCATCTTCGAGAAGTGTCCGGCGCCGACCTTGCCCGCGTGGACGTAGCCGTAGGGGCCCTCGGGCTTGAGCGCGTCGAAGACCGGGCGGAGCCGGTCGACGTGTTCGGTGTCGCCGCCGACCATCAGGGCGTAGCCGTTCTCCAGGCCCCACACGCCGCCCGAGACGCCGGCGTCGACGAAGCCGATGCCCTTGGCGCCGAGTTCGGCGGCGTGCTTCTCGTCGTCGCTCCAGCGGGAGTTGCCGCCGTCGACGACGGTGTCGCCGGGCTCCAGCAGGCCGCCGAGTTCGTCGACGACGGACTGGGTGGCGGCGCCGGCCGGGACCATCACCCACACGGTGCGCGGCGCGTCGAGCCGCTCGACGAGTTCGGCGAGGCTGCCCACGTCGGAGAGGTCGGGGTTGCGGTCGTAGCCGACGACGGTGTGGCCGGCGCGGCGGATCCGCTCGCGCATGTTGCCACCCATCCTGCCCAGACCGATCAGACCCAGCTGCATGTCAGTTCACTTCCTTGAGCGTGCGGTACGCGGCCACGAGGGCGGCGGTGGACGGGTCGAGGCCCGGTACGTCGGCGCCCTCGGTGAGGGCGGGTTCGACGCGCTTGGCGAGGACCTTGCCGAGCTCGACGCCCCACTGGTCGAAGGAGTCGATGTTCCAGACGGCGCCCTGCACGAACACCTTGTGCTCGTAGAGCGCGATCAGCTGGCCGAGGACGGACGGCGTCAGCTCGCGGGCCAGGATCGTGGTCGTCGGGTGGTTGCCCCGGAACGTGCGGTGCGGCACCTGCTCCTCGGGCACGCCCTCGGCACGGACCTCGTCGGCGGTCTTGCCGAAGGCGAGCGCCTGGCCCTGAGCGAACAGGTTCGCCATCAACAGGTCGTGCTGCGCGGCCAGTTCGTCACCCAGTTCGGCGACGGGGCGGGCGAAGCCGATCAGGTCGGCCGGGATCAGCCTGGTGCCCTGGTGGATCAACTGGTAGTAGGCGTGCTGCCCGTTGGTGCCCGGCGTGCCCCACACGACCGGGCCGGTCTGCCACTGCACCGGCCGGCCCTCGCGGTCCACCGACTTGCCGTTGGACTCCATGTCGAGCTGCTGGAGGTAGGCGGTGAACCTGGACAGGTAGTGGCTGTACGGCAGCACCGCGTGCGACTGGGCGCCCAGGAAGTTGCCGTACCAGATCCCCAGCAGGCCGAGGATCAGCGGGGCGTTGGCCTCCGCCGGGGCGGCGCGGAAGTGCTCGTCGACGATGCGGAAGCCGTCGAGCATCTCCCGGAACCGGTCCGGGCCGATGGCGATCATCAGGGACAGGCCGATCGCCGAGTCGAACGAGTAGCGTCCGCCGACCCAGTCCCAGAACTCGAACATGTTCGCCGTGTCGATGCCGAACCCGGCGACCTTCTCCGCGTTGGTCGACAGGGCGACGAAGTGCTTCGCGACCGCCTTCTCGTCGCCGCCCAGGCCGTCCAGCAGCCAGGAGCGGGCCGACGTCGCGTTGGTGATCGTCTCGATCGTGGTGAACGTCTTGGACGCCACGACGAACAGCGTCTCCGCCGGGTCCAGGTCCCGCACGGCCTCGTGCAGGTCGGCCCCGTCCACGTTCGACACGAAGCGGAACGTCAAGTCCCGGGCCGTGTACGCCCGCAGCGCCTCGTAGGCCATGGCGGGGCCGAGGTCGGAGCCGCCGATGCCGATGTTGACGACGTTCCTGATCCGCCGGCCGGTGTGGCCGGTCCACTCGCCGGAGCGGACCCGGTCCGCGAAGCCGGTCATCCGGTCGAGGACGGCGTGGACCTTCGGCACGACGTTCTCGCCGTCGACCTCGATCACGGCGTCCGCCGGGGCGCGCAGCGCGGTGTGCAGCACCGCGCGGTCCTCGGTGGTGTTGATCCGCTCGCCGTCGAACATGGCGTCGCGCAGCCCGAACACGTCGGCCGCGGCGGCGAGTTCCTGGAGCAGGGCGAGCGTCTCGTCGGTGACGAGGTTCTTCGAGTAGTCGACGCGCAGGTCGCCGACGTGCACGACGTACCGCTCCGCGCGGGAGGGGTCCGCCGCGAACAGCTCACGCAGGTCCGGGTGGAGCAGCGGCCCGGCCCGGTGGTCCTCCAGGGCCGTCCACTCGGGGCGCCGGGTGAGCTCGGGGGTGTCAGACATGTGCGGGAGTCTCCTTGGTGCCCTCGCCCCGCAGGGCGACGGCGTACATCTCGTCCGCGTCGAGGCGCCGCAGCTCCTCGGCGATCAGTTCGGAGGTGGTGCGGACCTTCAGCGCGAGGGTGCGCGAAGGCTGGCCGGGCAGGGCCAGCGTGGCCAGCGGGCCCTCGGGACGGTCGATGACGATCTCGCCGCGAGCGGTGCCCAGCCGGACGCCCGTGACCACCGGTCCGGCGGTCTCTACCCGGTCCACGCGCACGCCCAGCCGGGCCTCGAGCCAGCGGGCCAGCAGTTCGGCGCTCGGGTTGTCCGCCTCGCTCTCCACGGCCGCCGAGGTGATCTCCATGCGGGCCTGGTCGAGGGCGGCCGCCAGCATCGAACGCCACGGCGTCAGACGCGTCCAGGCCAGGTCGGTGTCACCGGGCGCGTACGACCGCAGCCGCGCCTCCAGTGCGTCCAGTGGACGCTCGACCGCATACATGTCGGTGATGCGTCGCTGCGCGAGAGCGCCCAGCGGGTCCTTCGCCGGGTTCTCCGGCGCGTCCACCGGCCACCACACGACGACCGGCGCGTCCGGCAGCAGCAGCGGCAGCACCACCGAGTCGGCGTGCTCCGACACCTCGCCGTACATGCGCAGCACGACGGTCTCGCCGGTGCCCGCGTCGGCGCCGACGCGCACCTCGGCGTCCAGGTGGGAGCGGGTGCGGTCGCGCGGGGTGCGGGCGTGCCGCTTGATGACGACCAGGGTGCGGGAGGGGTGCTCGTGCGAGGCCTCCTCCGCGGCCTTGATCGAGTCGTAGGCGTTCTCCTCGTCCGTGACGATCACCATCGTCAGGACCATGCCCACGGCGGGCGTGCCGATGGCGCGGCGGCCCTGCACCAAGGCCTTGTTGATCTTGCTTGACGTGGTGTCGGTCAGATCGATCTTCATGGCCTGCGCCAGCTCCGTCCGTCTCGTGCGAGCATCTCGTCGGCTTCCCGGGGACCCCAGGTGCCGGAGGCGTACTGCGCGGGCCTGCCGTGCGCGGCCCAGTACTCCTCGACCGGGTCGAGGATCCTCCAGGACTCTTCCACCTCCTGGTGACGCGGGAACAGGTTCGCGTCACCCAGCAGGACGTCCAGGATGAGCCGCTCGTACGCCTCCGGGCTGGACTCCGTGAACGACTCGCCGTAGGCGAAGTCCATCGTCACGTCCCGGATCTCCATCGACGTGCCCGGCACCTTCGAACCGAACCGGACCGTCATGCCCTCGTCGGGCTGGACGCGGATGACGACCGCGTTCTGCCCGAGTTCCTCGGTGGCCGTGGAGTCGAACGGGGAGTGCGGGGCCCGCTGGAACACCACCGCGATCTCGGTGACCCGCCGGCCCAGCCGCTTGCCGGTGCGCAGGTAGAACGGGACTCCCGCCCAGCGGCGGTTGTCGACGTGCAGCTTGATCGCCGCGTACGTGTCCGTCGTGGAGGCCGGGTCGATGCCCTCCTCCTGAAGGTAGCCGCGCACCTGCTCGCCGCCCTGCCAGGCGGGCGCGTACTGACCGCGGACCGTATGCAGTCCGAGGTCGTCCGGAAGCTTCACCGCCCGGAACACCTTCAGCTTCTCGGTGAGCAGCGACGCCGCGTCGAAGGAGGCGGGCTCCTCCATCGCGGTGAGCGCCATCAGCTGCAGCAGGTGGTTCTGGATGACGTCGCGGGCGGCGCCGATGCCGTCGTAGTAGCCGGCCCGGCCGCCGATGCCGATGTCCTCGGCCATCGTGATCTGCACGTGGTCGACGTACGACCGGTTCCAGATCGGCTCGAACATCTGGTTCGCGAACCGCAGCGCCAGGATGTTCTGGACGGTCTCCTTGCCCAGGTAGTGGTCGATGCGGAACACCTGGTCCGGCTCGAACACCTCGTGCACGATCGCGTTCAGGTCGCAGGCGCTGTCCAGGTCGTGACCGAACGGCTTCTCGATGACCGCGCGCCGCCACGCACCCTCCGGCGCGTCCGCCAGACCGTGCTTCTTCAACTGCTGCACGACCTTCGGGAAGAACTTCGGCGGCACCGACAGGTAGAAGGCGTAGTTGCCGCTCGTGCCGCGCGAGGCGTCCAACTCCTCCACCGCGGAGCGCAGTTGCTTGAACGCCGTGTCGTCGTCGAAGTCGCCGGGGATGAACCGCATGCCCTCCGCGAGCTGCTGCCACACCTCCTCGCGGAACGGCGTACGGGCGTGCTCGCGGACCGCGTCGTGCACGACCTCGGCGAAGTCCTGGTTCTCCCAGTCCCGCCGGGCGAACCCGACGAGGGAGAAACCCGGCGGCAGCAGGCCCCGGTTGGCCAGGTCGTACACGGCCGGCATCAGCTTCTTGCGGGACAGGTCGCCGGTGACGCCGAAGATGACGAGCCCGGACGGCCCGGCGATCCGCGGCAGCCGCCGGTCGCGCGGATCGCGCAGCGGGTTCACCCGGGCCCCCGCCGGGACGACTTCCGGCCTCTCCCCGGCCGCGCCGGTCGCCGACGGCTGGGCCACGGCGGGCGATGCGGCGCCGGCGGGTGCCTCGGCGCCGGAGCCGGCCTTCCGGCCCTGGGCAGCCCTGGTCGTGCCGGCGGCCTTCGCGGCCCCGGACTCGGTGGGCTTCTTGCTCATTCCGCGTCAACTCCCTTGCTGTTCAGGGACTTCGTGACCGCGTCCAGCAGCTCCTGCCACGCCGCCTCGAACTTGGCGACGCCCTCGTTCTCCAGCTGCGCGACGACCTCCTCGTAGGAGATGCCGAGCCGCTCGACGGCCGCCAGGTCGGCGCGGGCCTGCGCGTAGCCGCCGGTCACCGTGTCGCCCCGGACCCGGCCGTGGTCGGCGGTGGCGTTCAGCGTCGCCTCCGGCATCGTGTTCACGGTGCCGGGCGCGACCAGTTCCTCCACGTACAGGGTGTCCTTGTACGCCGGATCCTTCACCCCGGTCGACGCCCACAGCGGACGCTGCCGGTTGGCACCGGCCGTGGCGAGCGCGGTGAAACGGTCGCCGGCGAAGACCTCCTCGTACGCCTCGTAGGCGAGCTGCGCGTTCGCCAGCGCCGCCCGGCCCTTCAGGCCGAGGGCCTCGTCCGTGCCCAGCAGCGTCAGCCGCTTGTCGATCTCGCTGTCGACGCGGGAGACGAAGAAGGAGGCCACCGAGTGCAGGCCCGCCAGGTCGATGCCGGCGGCCCGCGCCTTCTCCAGGCCGGCGAGGTAGGCGTCCATGACCTCGCGGTAGCGCTCCAGCGAGAAGATCAGCGTGACGTTGACGCTGATGCCGGCGCCGATCACCTCGGTGATCGCCGGGAGCCCGGCCCGCGTCGCCGGAATCTTGATCATCACGTTGGGGCGGTCGACCAGCCAGGCGAGCTGCCGGGCCTCGGCGATCGTCGCCGCCGTGTCGTGGGCCAGGCGCGGGTCGACCTCGATGGACACGCGGCCGTCACGACCGTCCGTCGCCTCGTATACCGGATACAGGACATCGGCTGCGGCGCGGACGTCGGCGGTCGTCATCATGCGGACGGCCTCGTCCACGGTCACGCCCCGCACCGCCAGGTCGGCGAGCTGCTCCTCGTAACCCTCGCCGGAGCCGATCGCGGCCTGGAAGATCGACGGGTTGGTCGTCACGCCGACCACCTGGCGGCGCTCGATCAGCTCGGCGAGGTTGCCGGACGTGATGCGGCTGCGCGACAGGTCGTCCAGCCAGATCGACACGCCCTCGTCGGCCAGGCTCCTGAGGGCTCCCGCGCTCGCGGTCGCTTCGGTCACAGTGATCATCTTCTTTCTGGCGATCGGATCAACCGCGCGCGGCGGCGAAGGATTCCCGGGCGGCCGCGACGACGTTCTCGGGGGGGAACCCGTACTCGGCGCACAGGGTGGCGGTGTCCGCGGACGCGCCGAAGTGCTCGAGGGAAACGATCCGTCCTGCGTCACCCACGAACCGGTACCACGTCAGGGCCACGCCCGGCCCGACCGCAACGCGGGCCCGCACGGACGGCGGAAGGACCCGGTCGCGGTATGCGCGACGGCCCGCCCTCTCCGGATCGGCCGGGTCGTGACGCATCACTTCCTGAAAGATCGTGTACGTGGCGGGAGCCACGCTCGTCGCGGTGCCGGGGTGCCCGTTCCCGACCCGCTGCCTCTGAGCCGGGCTCTGCGCGCTCATCTTCAAGAGATCCTTGATCACGGCCGTGTACTCGTCTTTTGCGTTCAAAACTAAAAGTCTGACTTTTTCGGGGGAAGGTCTGCCTGTGTCAGCCTGTGGTGAAAGTGGGACACCGACTGCGCGACCGAGGCGGCACGATAACGACATGGCGGACAGAAACCCGCAAGGCGACGACGGCGCCGGGATCAGAACCTTCCCCTTCCCTGTCGACCGGAGCGTGTGCGGCGTGGGCATGCAGGTCGCCCCGATGGGCGACCACCGGTGGCACGCCGACGCGCCGCTGGACCGCGTGCACCGCATCGACTTCCACGTCGTGATGCTGATCGACGCCGGACCCGTACGGCACATGATCGACTTCGCCGAGTACGAGGCACGGGCCGGCGAACTGCTGTGGATCCGCCCGGGACAGGTCCACCGCTTCGCCACGGGCGGCGAGTACCGCGGAACCGTCCTGACCATGCAACCCGGCTTCCTGCCCCGCTCCACCGTCGAGGCCACCGGCCTGTACCGCTACGACCTGCCGCCCCTGCTCCGCCCCGACGAGGCGCAGCTCGCCGGGCTCCGCGACGGCCTCGCCCAGCTGCGCCGCGAGTACGAGGACGCCGGCACGCTGCCCCTCAGCCTGCACACGGCGGTACTGCGGCACACGCTGACCGCGTTCCTGCTGCGCCTCGCCCACCTCGCGGCCAGCTCGGCGGAGGCGGAACGGCGGCGGGCGGACACCACGTTCACGCTGTTCAGGGACGCGGTGGAGGAAGGTTTCGCCAGCAATCACAGCGTCAGCGCCTACGCCGACGGGCTGGGCTACTCCCGCCGCACCCTGGTCCGCGCGGTGCGCGCCGCGACCGGCGAGACGCCCAAGGCCTTCATCGACAAGCGGGTCGTCCTGGAGGCCAAACGCCTCCTCGCCCACACCGACCTGCCCATCGGCAGGGTCGGCGCGGCGGTCGGCTTCCCGGACGCGGCCAACTTCTCCAAGTTCTTCCACCAGCACACGGACGCGACGCCGGCGGTGTTCCGGGCGGAGCTGCGGGGGAGGTGAGCCCGGCCGGACGGGGGGCGGGGGCACGGGCGGCCGGGCACGGAGCTGCGCGCCAGGGGCGGTCCGCGAGGCAGGGGTGGTGGGGGAGGCGGGGCGGTGCGCGAGGCAGGGGCCAGGGGGAGGCGGGGGGTGCGGGCACATGGCGCCGGGGGCGGCCCTCGGTGTGAGGACCGCCCCCGGCGCCGTACCGCGAGGAGGAAGGCAACCGGCCGTTCAGCGGCCGAAAGTGAACCAGTTGACGTTCACGAAGTCGGCGGGCTGGCCGCTGGTGAACGTCAGATAGACGTCGTGCGTGCCCGTCACCGAGCTGATGTTCGCCGGGATCGTCCGCCACGACTGCCAGCCGCCCGTGTTGCCCACCGCGAAACTGCCGATGGGCGCGTTGCTGCGGCTGTCGAGCCGGACCTCCACCAGACCGCTGACGCCGGACGCGGCACCGCTCGCCACCCGGGCGCTGAACTGCCGGGCCGCCGTGGAGCCGAAGTCGACCCCCTTGAACAGGGCCCAGTCGCCGCCTGCGATCGCGCCGATGTTCCGCCCGCCGCCGGTGTCGCTGGTGCCCTCCGTGATCAGACCGGACTGGCTGTCGAACGACTCGGCCTGGACGGTGCCGTACGCGTCCCGGCTGCCGCCGCTCGGCGGAGGCGTGGTACCGCTCCCACCGGCCGACAGCACCTGGACGTAGTCGACGAGCATCGAGTGGCCGGGCTGGGTGCCGGCGTCCGGGCCGCCGCCGAAGGCGTCCGGGAAACCGCCGCCCATCGCGACGTTGAGGATGATGTAGTAGCCGTGGTTCGTGGCGTTCGCCCACGTCGTCGCGTCGAGCTGACTCTCGCGCACCGTGTGGAAGTTGACGCCGTCCAGGTAGAAGCGGATCTCCTCGACGCTGGAGGAGCGGTCCCACTCCATGCGGTACGTGTGGAAGCCCGCCTGGCAGGTCGTGCCGGAGCACGTCGTGTTGCCGCCGATGCCGGAGGTCTCGTTGCACGGTCCGCCGGGCGAGGTGCCGCAGTGCATCGTGGCGAACACCGTGTTCATCCCGTTGGTGTTCTCCATGATGTCCAGCTCACCGACGGACGGCCAGTTCCAGTAGTTGCCGCGGTAGGGCGCGCCGAGCATCCAGAACGCCGGCCAGTAGCCCTTGGCGGCGGCACCCGTCACGTTCGGGACCTGGATACGGGCCTCGACGCGCAGCTTGCCGCCCGCCGGGGGCTGGAAGTCGGTGCGGTTGGTCTCGATGCGGCCCGACGTCCAGTTGCCGGCCGCGTCGCGGCGCGGGGTGATGCGGAGGTTGCCGCTGCCGTCCAGCGAGACGTTGCTCGTGCTGGACGTCATCGTCTCCTTCTCGCCGGTGCCCCAGTTGGCGGGGCCGCCGGGATAGCCGGTGCCGGTCGCGTACTGCCAGTTGGCGGTGTTGACGCCGGAGCCCGCCGCGCCGTTGAAGTCGTCGACGAAGACCTGCGTCCAGCCCGACGGGGGAGGGGGCGCGGCGGCGATGGCGGTCGGGGAGGCGGCCGTGGCCGCCGCGGCGGCGAGGCCGAGGGTGGTCGCGGCGGCGACGAGGGCACGGCGGAAGGACCGCCGTCTGCCGCGCGCGCCGGGAGAATCGCTCATGTGGGGGCGCCTTTCGGGTACGGGGGTGCGGGGGATGCGGGTGCGGGGAGTGTGGATGCGGGTTCAGGTGCAGGGTGTCTTACGGCTGCAGCGCTGACTGAGAGCGCTCTCAAACGCGAGTAATGTGCTCCCGGGCGGCCCCGTCGTCAAGAGGTGAAACCGAGAAAGTCCTGTGCGGGGTGGGCGGGTTCAGGCGATGAACCCCGTGGACGCGGCGGAGGTCCCTGCCCCTTCCCGGTGGAGTATCCGGAACCCGGAAGCGAGTTGTGCGGATGCTGTGACCGGGATTCCCACGAAGAATTAAGGAACCGGGAAACCTCCAGGTCGGCATGGGGTTTCTGCTCGTCCTGACGTCTTTCGTTCGCCTGCCCGACATTCGCGGTTCGCCCGGCGCGCCTGGGATGCGGAAGCAAGGTGCGAGAGAGAGGTGGCACGGTGCGAGACCCGCGTATGTCCGCGATCGGGAAGGGCCTCAAGCGGCGGGGGAGGCTCATGATGCAGGCGGTCAGCCCGCCGCGCCGCACCCTCGACGCCGTCCCGGGACCCCGCCGCGCCCAGGACGCCGCCCAGGGCCGCTACACCGCGCCCCGGGCGCCGCGCCTGGTCGAGTCCCCGGTGTTCGTGCTGTCCTCGGTACGCTCCGGCTCCACCCTGCTGCGGGTCCTGCTCAACAGCCACAGCCGTGTCCGCGCCCCGCACGAGATGCACCTGCGCACCGTGCACGTCCACCTGTCCAGGGACTTCACCGCCGACGCCATGCGGGCGCTCGAACTCGACAAGGACGAGCTCGAACACGTGCTGTGGGACCGGGTGCTGCACCTCGAACTCACTCGCAGCGGCAAGGACGTCATCGTCGACAAGACCCCGCCCAACACCCTCATCTGGCCCCGGCTGCAGCGATGTTGGCCCGACGCGCGCTACGTCCTGCTGCTGCGTCACCCGGCCGCCGTCGTCGCTTCCCTCACCGACCGCCGCGCCGACCCCGACCACGCGGCCATCCTCGACGAGGTCCTGCGCTACAGCGAGAAGCTGGAGGAGGCCCGCCGCGCCCTGGCCCCCCACGTCATCACCTACGAGGACCTCACCGCCGAACCGGAACGGGTCACCCGGGGCCTCTGCGACTACCTGGGTGTCCCCTGGGAGCCCGGCATGCTCGACTACGGCAGCAAGGACCACGGCACGTTCCGCCCGCAGCTCGGCGACTGGTCCAGCACCATCAGGTCCGGCCGCATCCAGGCCGCCCGCACGGCCGACCCGGCGGTGCTTCCGGCGCGACTGAGGGAACTGGCGCGGGTGTGGGGGTATCCGGACGACGGGGCGAAGTGACCCATGACCCGTGACCCATGACCATGACTCGTGATCCGAGTCGGAGCTTTCCTCCCCCCCGGCGACAATGAACTCCCATGGACCGCCTGCTGCACCTCGACCGCACGCTCGACGAACTGGACCCGCCTCGCTGGGCGCCTCCTGGCTCGGATGCAACGGGTCTGGTGCGAAGAGTGCATGAGCTACGGCGGATTCCGCTGGGCGAACTGGGGCCGGCGGATCTGCGTACGCTCATCTCCCAGCAGGTGGCACTGCCCTACGTCCTTCCCCTCGCGGTGCGCCTGCTGCTCGAGGAGCCGATGCTTGACGCCCACTACTACGAGGGCGACCTGCTGCTCGCCACGGTGAACGTCCCTGCTTCGGCCTGGGCTCCGTTCCCGGACCTCGCGACACGGCTGCGCACCGTGATGAAAACCCTGCCGGAGGCAGCACTGGCCGACCTGCCCCACGGCTCCGCCGAGGAGCTCGCCCGCTACGTCGCTCGCCCCAACGCGCTTCGCTGACGGGGTTCGGAGTCCGCGGCTACCATGTCAGGCCGGGAAGGGCAGCGTAAGTGCCTTGCCTCGCAAGCGATCTGACGGTGCGACAGGGAGGTCGTCGTGTACCTGAGCGTCCCCTTCGAGGACGGCGAGGTCTTCGTCGTCGAGTTGTCCGACGAACAGGGTTCCGGGGTGATCCGGGCGAGTCGCGGTGACGACCTCTTCGAGACCTCCGC
Organism: Streptomyces sp. NPDC037054; assembly: GCF_055606745.1. Lineage (NCBI taxonomy): Bacteria > Bacillati > Actinomycetota > Actinomycetes > Kitasatosporales > Streptomycetaceae > Streptomyces > Streptomyces sp. NPDC037054. The sequence continues at coordinate 94,171 of NZ_JBVJSJ010000006.1, forward strand.
CGATACGTTCGAGTCGGGCATGGCCCGGGTGCAGCGGGTGGCCGCCACGATGCTGGAGCGGCTCGCGGATCTGCCGCGCAGCCCCGATCACGTCCGTGCGGAGTTCGGACTACGGGTGACCGCGGAGGCGGGCCTGGTCGTGGCGAAGGGATCCGGGGAGGCGCACATCAGGTTGGAACTGGAGTGGAACCGCCCGGAAGGCGGCACATGACGCCGAGGGGCGAGCCGGGTTCCGCGTGGGAACGCGGGACGGCCCGGGTCCTGCACAACGGCTGCCCGGTCGGGGTGGCGTTCTTGATCCCCGACAGGCTGTTGCTGACGTGCGCCCACGTCGTCGCCTCCACCGCGGGGCTCCCGGCTGACGAACCGCTGCCGGATCTTCTTCCGGTCACGCTCGACTTCCCACTGCTGCCAGGGCGGCCCGCGGCGCGGGCCTCCGTGCACTTCAGCGTGCCCGTCGCCGATGACAGCAGCGGCGATGTCGCCGTCCTGCAACTGGACGACGAGCCCCCGTCGGGTGCCGTACCCCTGCGGATCGTGGAGGCGGAGGACCTGGCCGGGCACCGCTGGCGGGCCTTCGGTTTCCCGAGATTTCCGGGCCGGGGCGGCAGCAAGGATGCCGGGATCTGGAGCCGGGGCACCGTCGAGGGCCGTGAGGGAACCGGTTGGTGGCAGCTGACCTGCGACGCGGACGTGCCCTTCCCGCTCGCCGGAGGCTTCAGCGGGGCGCCGGTGTGGGACGAGGCATACGGCGGTGTCATCGGCGTCGTCGTCGCCGTCGAGGGAGACCAGCGGCGCCGGACCGGTTACGCCCTCACGGTGGAGTCCCTCACCCGGGAGTGGCCCCAACTCCGCAGAAGGCTGCTGGCGGACAGCCCGTACCGCGAACTGCTGTCGTTCACCGAGCGCGACCGCGCCGTCTTCCACGGCCGTACGAACGAGACACAGCGGTTGATCGAACTCCTCGAGCAACAGCAGGTCCCCGTCCTGCCCGTGCTCGGACCCTCTGGCGTCGGCAAGTCCTCGCTGGTCGGCGCCGGCCTGCTCGGACACCTCGACAGCGACCGGTACGTGATCGCCCGCCTGCCCCTCGGGCTGCGCCTCACCGCCGAGGAGTTGCTGGCCTGGGCCCTCGCCTCGGCGGGGGACGCGGACACCATGCAGACGGGATGGCACGATCACTGGTCGGCGCTGGCCCGGCAGCTCACCGACGAGCAGGGCATCCGTCTTGCCGTGGAGCGGATACTGGCCCGCCGCGGCGGGCGCTCCCGGCTGCTGCTGGTGGCCGACCAGTTCGAAACGCTGCTCGCGGACGCGCCCGACACAGCACGGCGGCTGGACGCCGTACTCGGGGTATTGACTGCTCGTCGCACGGACGGCAGTCGCTCCGCCCAGGCCGTGGTGGTGGCCCGGATCGATTACCTCTCGCAGATCGAGCGGCTCCCGCATCTCCGCGCAGCATGGGACGCCACCTCCGCGGTGGTCCAGCCGATGACGCGGACGCAGCTGCGGGAGGCGATCACCCGTCCGCTGGAGAGGCACGCGGGGGTCCGGTTCGCCGACGGCCTGGTCGAGCGACTGCTGCAGGACACCCCGCCCGGTCCGGCCGCGCTGCCGATGCTGGAGTACACCCTGAGCCGTCTGTGGGAACGGCAGGAGCGCGGGTGGCTGACCACCGCCGCGTACCAGGAACTCGGCGGCGTGGAGGGAGCCCTGGCGAAGGACGCGGACAGCAGGCTGTGGGACCGGGTGGACGGGGCCGAGCGGCAGGCGCTGGAGCGGATCTTCATCCAGCTGGTACGTCCCGGCGAGCAACTGGACGCCGGCGAGCGCGGCCCGGACACCCGCAGGGTCGCCGCCCGCACCGAATTCTCCGAGAGCGACTGGGCGTTGATCCACCGGCTGGCCAGTACGCGGCTGGTCGTGGTCACGCGCCGGCCGACGGGGCGGGACACCGCGGAACTCGCCCACCAGGCACTGGTGGAGAAGTGGCCGCAACTGCAACGCTGGGTCGAGGAGAACGGGGAGTTCCGCAGATGGCAGGAAGGGCTGCGCCGGTCCTTGCGGGCATGGCAGGAGCAGGGCCGCCCGCAGGCACTGGCGCTCAGCCGGGAACAGATCACGCAGGCGCGGCGGTGGATCGGCGAACGCGGCGCCGAAGTACCCGTCGAAGAAACCGAGTTCGTCGAGGCCAGTGCTCAGGTCCAGCAGCGTCGCGCCCGTCGGCGCCGGCTGTCCCTCGCGGGTTTCGCCGTGCTCACGGTACTGGCTGTTGTGGCGGTCCTTCTGGCCACCCGCAACGCCCGCGACAGCAGTGAGCAGCGAGCCCTGGCCGCCGGCCGGAGCCTGACGGAGCAGAGCCGGCAGCAGGCCAACGCCGACCCGGCCCTGGCGGCCCGCCTCGCCCTGGCCGCTCAGCACATCTCCCCGACTCCGCACACCCGTGCGCAGCTCCTGTCCACGGTGTACTCGCCCGTGCGGACGACCCTCACGGGGCATTCCAAAGCGGTGGAGTCGGTCGCCTTCAGCCCGGACGGCAAGACCCTCGCGACCAGCGGTGACGACGGCACGGCACGGCTGTGGGACGTGGCGGGGCGCCGGGAACGGGCCTCGCTCGACGGCCGCAGCAGCCAGGTGCACACGGTGACGTTCAGCCCGGACGGCAGGACCCTCGCCACCAGCCACGACGGGTGGGAAGTACGACTGTGGGACGCCCGCACCCGAAAGCCGCACGCCGTCCTGGCCCGCGCCGGAAGCCCGGTCCTCTTCAGCCCGGACGGAGGCACGGTCGCCACCGGAGGCGATCGGGGAAAGGTCCTGCTCTGGGACGCCCGTACTCATCGGAAGATCGACGAACTCCGGGTGCACCGCAGCGACGACGGCGCCCTGCCCCACCACCTGGCGTTCAGCCCGGACGGCGCGACCCTCGCCGTCACCGTCTTCGGCTTCCGCACCAGCAAGAGCGACCAGTCCGAGGTTCAGCTCTGGGACGTGCGGGACAAGCGGCGCACGGCCACGCTGAAAGGCCACACGGCACAGGTGACTTCGCTGGCGTTCAGCCCGGACGGCCAGATGCTGGCCACGGGGGCGAGCGATTCCACGGCGCGCCTGTGGGACGTCCGTGGCCACCGCCCACTGGCCACGTTCACGGGCCACAGCAACACCGTGTGGGCCGTGGCGTTCAGCCCGGACGGCCGGACCCTGGCGAGCGGAAGCCATGACCGTTCCATCTGGCTGTGGGACGTGGCGGAGCGCGCGGCCGTGACCGTGCTGAACAGCCACACCGGGGCTGTGAACGCACTCGCGTTCAGCCCGGACGGCGCCATACTGGCCAGCGGGTCCGCGGATGCCACTGTCCGGCTGTGGGGCATGCGGGTCGGGCGACCGCTCACCACGATAGCCACGGACAGTCCGCCACGACAGAAAGTGATCTCGCCACCGCAAGCCGTGTACAGCCCGAACGGGAAGGTGCTGGCGGTCAGTGACGACACCGGGGTCGTCCGCTTGTACGAGGCCCGTACGCGGCGCCTGCTGGGCCGGCTGACCGGGCACAGCGGCGAGGTGAGCTCCGTACGGTTCAGCCCGGACGGCAGGTTCGTCGCCGCGAGCGGCCACGACAGTCCGGATGTCGTCCTGTGGGACGCGCGCACGCATCGTCGCCTCGCCTCACTCGCAGGCCACAGCAGGCCTGTGCAGTCCGTCAGCTTCAGCCCGGACAGCCGCACTCTCGCCACCAGCAGTTACATCGACGGGACGACCCGCTTGTGGAACGTACGGACCCGTTCGGAGCTGGCGTCCATTGCCGCGGGGGCCGGCTGGACGGCCTTCAGCCCGGACGGCAGGATCCTTGTGACCGGTGGCTTTCAGTCCTCGTCCGTGCTCCTGATGGACGTCCGGACCCACCGCCGTCTCGGCACCCTCGACGCGGTCAACAAGTCGATCCACTCCGTCGCCTTCAGCCGGGACGGCGGCACCCTCGCCATGGCGAGCGGTGACGGCAGGCTCAGGCTGTGGGACGTCAGCAGTCGCCGCCTCACGACGACGCTCGAGGGGCACACCGACATGGCGCAGTCGGTCTCCTTCACCCCGGACGGGAAAACCCTCGTCAGCAGTGGCCGGGACGGCGCGGTGCGACTCTGGGACGCGCGCACTCACCGTCGGCTCGCCACCCTCACGGGCCACACCGGCGTCGTCTGGTCGGCCGTCGTCAGCCCGGACGGACGGACCCTGGCGACGTTCGGTGACGACCGCACCATTCGCCTCTGGGACATCGAGACCCACCGGCAGTTGGCCCTGTACACCGGTCACACCAGTCCCGTGGACTCGGCCTCCTTCTCCCCGGACGGCAAGACCCTCGTCACCGGAAGCTCCGATCTGACCGTACGGCTGTGGGACACCCACGCCTTCCGCGACCTCGCCGTTCTCACCGACCGGGCGTGCACGATCGCGGGCAGGTCCCTGACCGAACGGGAATGGGACCGCTACGTTCCCGACGGAATCGCGTACCACCACATCTGTCCCTGAGCCGCGGCCGACGCCATTGGCGGTCGGTGAGGGCTGAGGCGCGGAGTGATCCGGCCAGGTGCGAGACCCCTGTGGTCGCCTCGGAGAGGGCGGGCCGATCAGCCTGAGGGCCGCCCGTGCCCCGCGTGGTCCGGAGCACGGGCGGCTTCCTGCCAGGAGGAGCACCAGTTGACGGGTTGCCGTGGGCTACAGCGGCAGCGCCTGCGCCGTGTTCGGCTCGACCGAGTCGGCGGGGGCCGGGAGGGCCGGCAGCAGGTGGCCCGTGTCCTCCTCGCGGTGCTGCTGCGGCAGCGACACCGGACGCAGCTGACGCGGTCCGGAGACCACCGTGTAGTCCGGCCCGAGGAACGGCGGCGTCACCTCGCCGGGGTCCTCGCCGAGGGCCAGCCGCACCGCCGCCCAGGGTGCGTTGATCCCGCACAGCGACAGCTGGTGCAGCCCGCCGGCCGGGCGGGTGTTGACGTCCATGAGCACCGGCTCGTCGCCGTACATCCGGAACTGGATGTTGGACAGGTAGTGCAGCCCGAAGCCCTCCGCGATGCGGCGGGCCGGCTCCAGCCAGCGCTCGTGCAGGGTGAAGCCCCGGCGCCGGCCGTTCTTCGTGCGGCCGACGGCCATCCGGACGCGGTTGTCGGGGCCGGTCAGGCAGTCCACCGACACCTCGGGCTGCTCCAGACGCGGCATCACCAGCCAGTCCACCGGCTCGTCGGCCGTCCGCAGCGCGTCGAGGACGAGGTCCAGCGGCACGTGCGGGCTCGGGAAGCCGCTCAGGTGCGTCATCGAGAAGGGGGTGCGCGTGATCACGCGGAAGCCCACGCCGCCCGCGCCGGACGCCGGCTTGAAGCAGGCCCGGTGCCCGTTCGCCTCCAACTCCTCGACGGCGGCGAGCAGTTCGTCGGCGGACCGGACCCGCCACCACGGCGGCACCGGCACCCCGATCGCCTGCACGGCCTCGTAGGCGACCACCTTGTCCTGGAAGACGGCCACCGCCTCGGGCGGCGGCGCCAGCAGCGCCGTACCGGCCGACTCGAACTCCGCGCGGTGCGCCACGATCGCGGCCTGGTGCAGCCGCGGCACGAACACGTCGATGCCGCGCCGTGTGCACTGGTCGAGCGCGAACTCCACGTAGGCGGCCGGGGACAGGCCCTCGGGCTCCAGTTCGGCGGTGTCGGCGGCGGCCAGCACGGGTGAGTCGGCGTCGCCGTGCGTGGCATGGATCTCGACGGCCCGGTCGCTGGGATTTCTCCGCAGCTGATCCATGAAGAACACGTTCTCCGCGTACGTGCGGTTGAGCCAGACGCGTACGCGAGAGACCATGCAGGCCGCCTTTCAGGGTTCGCGGGCAGGGCTGAGCGGCCCGTGCCCGGGCAGGTCGAATGGAGGTACACCAAACCGCCCTGCGCGATGGCAAATCGAGACGGTGGTGTTGGGGCGATCATAGGGGTTCGCGGGGTGCCGCGTGCAACGCGTGTGTTACGGATTCACGCGATCGCGCCGTGCCGCTCCCGGGCGTCGCCGCCGGGGCTCTCCCCAGGAGCTCCCCGGGCCCTCTCCAAAGCTTTGCCCAGGGCTTTCCCCAGGGCTCTCTCCAGGAGATCGCGCGGTGTCGTTGCACCTTGTGGCCGAGGCGTCCGGCCGACCTTGTCCGGGGGCGCGGGATGTGATCTCGTAATGCCGAACGTGTGCTCGGAGGGGGCGAGGGCGTGACGTCGACGACCGACGGTGTGGGACAGGTGTGGGCCGTCAGCGACCTGCACATCGGCTATCCGGAGAACCGCGAGATCGTCGAGCGGATGCGGCCCGCCTCGGACGACGACTGGCTCCTCGTCGCGGGTGACGTCTCCGAGAAGGTGGCGGACATCCGCTGGGCGCTGAAGACCCTGGCGGGCCGTTTCCGCAAGGTCGTCTGGGCGCCCGGCAACCACGAACTGTGGACCCATCCCAGTGACTCCGTCGCCCTGCGCGGCGTCGAGCGCTACGACCACCTCGTCGACATGTGCCGCGACCTCGGCGTGGTCACCCCCGAGGACCCGTACCCCGTCTGGGAGGGCCCGGGCGGCCCGGTCGCCGTGGCGCCGCTCTTCCTGCTGTACGACTACACGTTCCTGCCGGCCGGGTCCACGACCAAGGAGGAGGGGCTCGCCTACGCGCACGGCACGGGTGTCGTGTGCAACGACGAGTACCTGCTGCACCCCGACCCGTACCCCACCCGCGAGGACTGGTGCCGGGCACGGGTCGAGGCGACCGAACGCCGGCTCGCCGAACTGCCCGACGACCTGCCGGTCGTCCTCGTCAACCACTATCCGCTGGACCGGCATCCCACGGAGGTCCTCTGGTATCCCGAGTTCGCCATGTGGTGCGGGACCCGGCTGACCGCGGACTGGCACCGCCGGTTCCCCGTCCACACCATGGTCTACGGCCACCTCCACATCCCGCGGACCACCTGGCGCGACGGCGTCCGCTTCGAGGAGGTGTCGGTGGGATACCCCCGCGAGTGGCGCAAGCGGCCCCAGCCGCCGGGACGGCTCAAGCGCATCCTGCCCGGAGAGGACGAGACGCCGTGATCGAGGAGTTGCTGCCGGACACCGCCGTCGTCGTGGAGGCCCACGGCGGCGAGGGCGGCGAGGCGCCGCTGTACCCGGAGGAGGAGGCGCTCGTCGCGCGGGCCGTCGAGAAGCGCCGCCGGGAGTTCGCGGGAGTACGGTCCTGCGCGCGCCGTGCCATGGAGAAGCTCGGCGTGCCGCCGCAGCCGGTGCTGCCCGGCGAACGCGGCGCCCCCCGCTGGCCGGACGGCCTCGTCGGCAGCATGACCCACTGCGCCGGCTTCTGCGGCGCCGCCCTCGCCCGCGCCGGCGACCTGGCCTCCCTCGGCATCGACGCCGAGCCCGCCGGGCCGCTGCCCGACGGCGTCCTGCCCGCCGTGGCGCTGCCCGCCGAGGCGGAGCGGCTGCGCCGGCTGGCCGCCGAGCGGCCCGAAGTGCACTGGGACCGGCTGCTGTTCAGCGCCAAGGAGTCCGTCTACAAGGCGTGGTTCCCGCTGACCCGGAAGTGGCTGGACTTCAGCGAGGCCGACATCGAGATCTCCGTCGACCCCGGCGACCGCCCGAGCGGCACCTTCCGCGCCGCGCTCCTCGTCCCGGGCCCGTGGGTCGGGGACCGCCGCGTCGACCACTTCGACGGCCGCTGGACGTACCGGGACGGGCTGCTGGCCACCGCGGTGTCCATCACACCGGCCTGACGGACGGAGACCAGCGGGCCTGGCGGGCAGGGCCTGGCGGGCCGGGCCGAGCGCCGTCTCACCGCCGGGTGCGGTGCCCCGCCCGACCTGCCCGACCCCGCGTGTCAGGCCTCCGGGCACCACTCCCGCAGCAGCCGGAAGAACGCCTCCTCGTTTCCGCTCAGACCGGCCTCCGCCAGGGCCAGTTCGGCCTCCGCGAGGACCGACGGCGGGACGACGGGGGGAACCACGGGAGGAACCACGGGCGGGATCGGGACGTCGGGCCCGGCGCCGGGCCCGTGACGGGGGTCCGGCGGGCCCGATGCCGCGTCGAGGGTGGCTCGCACCGTGTGCAGGAGTCGGAGGTAGGCCTGGACCGCGGTGCGCTCGCGGTCGGTCAGTACGGCAGTGGGCATCGGTCGGCTCTCCCCGTGTCGGCGTCGTCGTGTCCCGCGCCGTGGCGCGTACGCCTCCGTACGGCGGCGCACTCCCAGCTTGCCGCCCACCACTGACAATCCGGCCGCGCTGCACGTCGGTTCGCCCGCTCAGCCGAGCTGAAACGCCCCGGGGAACAGTGCGCCGGGGCTCACGGCAGCGCGACACGGCTCGCGACCACGCCACGCGCCCCTGCGGAACCGCAGGCCCCGGACCTGAGACCTCCAGCCGTCCCGCACCCCCGGGGCACCGCCTCCCGCCCTCGCGCCCCCAGTCCACCGCCCTCCCGCCGGGCCGGCCCCGTCAGGAGATCAGCGCCGCCGCCTCCCACCCAGCCGGTGAGCACGGCGCGCCGGCATGCCCCACCAGTTGGGGTGCACGAACACCAGCGCGTCCAGCGTCGCGACCACGGTGCAGTGCCACCGGCTCGTCACCGGCGTCGGCGGCCTCCCGTACGGTCTCCGTCCCGTCGGCGGACAGCACCTCTTCGATCTTCTGGGACCGGTCGTAGAACGTCCGCACCCGGCGGGAAGCCCTCGGCGCACAGGTCGTGTGCGAGCACCTGGCAGCCGCGGTCGCGCAGTTCGGCGACGACGGCGTCGAACACCGCGTGGTTGAAGCTCCCCGGCCGCGGATGGGCGAGATAGGCGCCGACGCGCACTGAACCGTCCCCGTTCAGTTCTGCTGGCGGCCCAGGTAGCCCAGGGAAGCCTCGATGCGGCCGGCCAGCCGGTCCCGCTGCACCGGCGCCCGCAGCGACGAACCGGCGAGCCACGTACGGCACTTGCTGGCCAGCAGCAGGCCGAAGCTCTCGGCCTCCTTCTCGTCCGCCTCGTCGAACCGGGTGCGCGCCGCCACCTTCAGGACCGTCGCGTGCAGATCGGCGTCGTCGTCCAGCAGCCGGGCCGCGACCGCCGCGCCCTCCACGTGGTGCGCGCAGTGCCCGGCCTTCATGTGCCACAGCTCGTGGCCCAGGATCACCAACTGGTGGTCCGGCGCGGTGCGTTCCTCGATCACGACGAGGTCCTGCTCCGCCATGTCGAGCCACAGCCCGCTCGCGGTGCCGGGCGGGAAGGCGGCGGTTCGGAAGAGCACGGGACGGCCGCGGCGTCTGCTCATCGCGTCGCACAGCGCGCCGTACAGGTCGCTCGGCCGCGCCGGTGCGGGAAGCGTCAGCTCCGCGACCAACTCGCCGCACAGGCGGCGCATTTCCCTTGCGGTTCCCACACTTCTCCCCACGGTCAGGATTCGGGCCGCTTGACGCTCTCCAGGAGCATGTCCAGCCACTCCGCGACCTTGTCGCGGTGCTGGTCGGTGGGCAACTGCGCGGCGCGCCAGGCTATTCCGCGGACGCCGTGGTCCTGCAGCAGTCTCTCCAGCGGGTCGTCGGCCACCGCGGCGGCGCGGCGCTCGGTGTCGGCCAACTTCTGCAGCAGTTCCTGCTCGGTGCGCTGGAGGGCGCCGGTGAGCGCCTCGGGGTCCTCGGCCGTGAGGAAACCGGCGTGCACCCGGAAGAAGCGCTGGATGGCGTCGCAGTGCTCCATGGTGGGACGCCGGTCGCCGTTGATGAGGGCGCCCGCCTGCTGCCGCGACATGCCGGCGCCGTCGGCTATCTCCTGCTGGGTGTACTTGCGGCCGTTCGGCTTCAGCCGGGTGCGGCGCAGCAGGTCGAGGCGTTGCAGGAAGCGGGCCTGCACATCGGGTTCGCCCGCGTCCCGGCCGGCGAGCAGCGCCTTGACGACGGACTCCGGGACGCCGGAGGCGACGGACAGACGGCCGACGTCGAAGACTTCGGCGTGCGGCACCCCGAGCCGGTCGGCGAGTGCGGTGACGCGGGTGACGACGGCCGTCAGCGCGGCCGAGGGCGTGACGCCCGGACCCTCGAAGCCATCCGTCACCGCCAGATCTCCTACGTCTCTCACAGGCTTCTCACAAGCGGTTGCCGTGAACTTCCCGGAGAGTAGCCCGTGTCTCGAACTCACATCCAGGTCTCGCCACAACTGTGGCCAATTCCAGCCGTCAACGGGCATGAAATGCCACGATAGTTGACATGGCAAGCTTCTGGGCAGCAGGATCGGGGCGCCGCGTGAAGGCCGCATAGGCAAGAGGGGTGACCTCCCGATGGCGTTTCAGGCAGGAGGGCAGCGGCCGGCACCGCGGCCCGTCCCCGACGGTTGTGAGGACCAGGCGTACGTGCGGGACTACGCCGGCTATCTGGAGGCCGTGCCCTTCCCCTCCCTCGTGGTCGACCACCGCTGGGACGTGGTCCTGGCCAATGGTGCCTTCCGGTCGCTCTTCCGTGACATCGGCCCGCATCCCACCGCCATGCCGGGCGACAACTTCCTCCGGTTCGTGCTCTTCCACCCGGACGCGGGCACGGTCCTCGGCGAGCACGAGTCGAGCTGGTGCCTGCCGATGCTGGCGCACTTCGCGGACGCCGTGGAGCGCCACGGACACGACCACGTCCTGCAAGCCGTGCGCCGCGAGATCGCCCAGGACCCGATCATGGAGGCCGCCTACCGGCAGGGCCTGCCGCACTGGATCCGCGCCGTGGGCAAGGGTGCCGTCGAGCACGACGGCGCGGTGCGCCCGCTGGTGCACCCCGACCCGCGCTGGGGCAGCACCGAGTGCCGGATCGTCGTCGAGACACCGGCGGCACTGCGGGACATGGGATACACGCGCCTGACGCTGGTCCTGCGCGAGCCCCGCCGCGCCCCGGCCTCCAGGGACCGCGGCACCCGCCGCGCCGCCACGCACCTCAGGGTCGTCCCCTCGGAGTGACCCGGTCCGTCGGCCCGGCACACGCCGCGCCGACGAGACCCGTGCCGTGAACCGGCACGGCACACGCCGTACCGACGACCTTCACGCCGACGCCATCGCGCCCTTTCCCGACGTTCCGTGCTCCTGGAACACTCCTTTCGCGCGCGTTCCGTCACACCCGGCCGGTCCCGTCCCCCTACCCGGCGAGAGGTCCTCCGTCATGCCCGAAGTCAACCGGCGTCGCTTTCTCCAGGTCGCGGGCGCGAGTGCGGCGTTCTCCGCGCTGTCCGCCAGCATCCAGCGGGCCGCCGCGCTCCCGGCGAACCACCGCTCGGGGTCCGTCGAGGACGTGGAGCACATCGTCGTCCTCATGCAGGAGAACCGTTCGTTCGACCACTACTTCGGCACGCTGCGGGGCGTCCGCGGCTTCGGCGACCCGCGGCCGGTGCGGCTCGACAGCGGCAAGTCGGTGTGGCACCAGGAGCAGGACGGCCGCGAGGTGCTGCCGTTCCACCCGGACGCCGACGGCCTCGGCATGCAGTTCCTCGAAGGGCTCCCGCACGGCTGGCCGGACGGCCAGGCCGCCTACCGCGACGGCAAGTACGACAGGTGGCTGCCCGCGAAGGGCACGACGACCATGGCGTACCTGACGCGGGAGGACATCCCCTTCCACTACGCCCTCGCCGACGCGTTCACCGTGTGCGACGCCTACCACTGCTCGTTCATCGGCTCCACCGACCCCAACCGCTACTACATGTGGTCGGGGCACACGGGCAACGACGGCGAGGGCGGCGGCCCGGTCCTCGGCAACGACGAACTCGGCTACGACTGGACGACGTACCCCGAACGTCTGGAGGCGGCCGGGGTCTCCTGGAAGATCTACCAGGACGTCGGGGACGGCCTGGACGCCGCCGGCCACTGGGGCTGGATCGAGGACGCCTACCGCGGCAACTACGGCGACAACTCCCTGCTGTACTTCAACAAGTACCGCGACGCCCGGCCCGGCGACCCGCTGTACGACAAGGCCCGCACGGGCACCGACGTGAAGAGCGGCGACGGCTACTTCGACCGGCTGCGGGCCGACGTGACGGCCGGGACGCTGCCGCAGGTCTCCTGGATCGCCGCCCCCGAGGCGTTTTCCGAGCACTCCAACTGGCCCTCGAACTACGGCGCCTGGTACATCGCGCAGGTCCTCGACGCGCTCACCGCCAACCCGGAGGTGTGGGCGAGGACCGCGCTGTTCATCACGTACGACGAGAACGACGGCTTCTTCGACCACGTCGTGCCGCCGCTGCCGCCGAAGTCCGCCGCGCGGGGCAGGTCCACGGTCGACGTCTCCCTGGACGTCTTCCCGGGCAGCAGGACACATGTGGAGGGCTTCTACGGGCTCGGTCCGCGGGTGCCGATGCTGGTGGTCTCGCCGTGGAGCAAGGGCGGGTTCGTGTGCTCCGAGACCTTCGACCACACTTCGATCCTGCGGTTCATGGAGCGCCGGTTCGGCGTCCGCGAGCCGAACATCTCGCCGTGGCGGCGGGCGATCTGCGGCGACCTGACGTCCGCGTTCGACTTCTCCCGCAAGGACAGCAGGCCGGCCGCGCTGCCGGACACCGACGCGTACGAGCCGCCGGACCGCGAACGGCACCCCGACTACCGTCCGACGCCGCCCGCCGACCCGAGGCTGCCCCGCCAGGAGCGCGGCCTGCGGCCCGCTCGCCCGCTGAAGTACGCGCCGCACGTGGACGGTTCGGCCGACGCCGGCGCCGGGACGCTGACGCTCACCTTCGGTTCCGGCGCCGAGGCGGGCGCCGCGTTCCTCGTGACGTCCGGCAACCGCGCGGACGGTCCCTGGACGTACACGACCGCCGCCGGCCGGACGGTCTCGGACACGTGGAACTCGGCGTTCTCGGACGGGGTCCACGACCTCACCGTGCACGGCCCGAACGGCTTCCTGCGCGCCTTCCGGGGCCGGGGCCGCGCGGCGGGCCCCGAGGCGACCGCCCGCCCCAGCGGCGACGACATCCGGCTCACGCTCACCAACACGGGCCCCGGCACGGTCCGCCTGAGGATCACCAACGGCTACGGCGGCGCGCCGGCGACGGTCGCGGTGCGCCCCGGCGCCACCGTGCGGCACACCGTCGGCCTCGCCCCGAGCCGCCGCTGGTACGACCTCACGGTCACGTCGGACTCCGACCCGTCCTTCCTGCGCCGGTTCGCGGGCCACGTCGAGAACGGCCGGCCGGGCGTGAGCGACCCGGCGACCGCCACCGAGTAGCGCGCCGGCTGCCGCCGGCCGCCACCGGCCGACGGCGGCCTCACGGCACGGTCCTCAGACCTCCTGGCCGCTGCCGCCGCCCGACGCCTTCTCGATGCCCTCGGTGATCTCGTCGATCACGGCCTCGGACTGGTCGGTGTCGACGCCGAAGCGGACGACGACGATGTTCCCGGGCACGGTGGGGGAGGGGAACGCCAGCGACTGCACGTAGCCGTCGGCCCCCTTGCTGGTGACCGCCTTCCAGCGGACCAGGTATCCCTTCTGCCCGGCGACGGCGACGGCCTTGGAGGCGAGCACGTCGTGCGAGGTGATCGCGCCGTAGGACTTGCCGCCGTAGGACTCCTCGGCGTTCTTCGCGATGTCCGCCTTGGCGACCTCCTCCGGGGTGTCGCCCCTCGTGCCGAGCGCGATCGCGGGCGCCGAGTACGCGCCGCCCTTGGTGCACGTCTTGGACGTGTCGCCGGGGCACTCGTACGCGTCCTCGGACGTCACCGACGCGCCGACGTCGAGGGCCTGGCCGTACCAGCCGTCGGGTATGGGCAGGCTTATCCCGCTCATCGCGTCGGTGACGGAGCCGCTCTCGACCTTCGGCGGCTCGGACCCGTCGGGCGACGGACCGTCCTTCCCGCCGTCGCCGCCGGAGCCCCCGGAACCCCCGGTGTCGCCGGGCCGCCGGCCGTCCGGGCCCTGCGAGGCGGCGGTGCCGCCGCCCGTGCCGCCGTCGTCGTTCAGCACGTACACACCGGCGCCGATGCACGCCAGCACCACCACGGCCAGCACCACGGCCGTCCCGGCGCGCAGCCCGCGCCGGGACGACGGGCGCACGGGATACCCCGCGTACCCGGGATGCACCGGATACGCCCCGCCGGTCTGCGGCTGCCCCGGGGGACCCCACGCGGCCGCCCCGCCCGCGGGCCGGGTCTGCGCCGTCCATGCGTTGCCGTCCCACCAGCGCTCGGTGGCCGGACCGTCACTTGTCTGCCCGGGGTCGGGGTACCACCCGGGAGGAGTCGCCTGCGTCATGGCCCCACCGTATGAGGCGACGGTGAAAGCCGGATGAGAGCCCCACCCCCCGAGACCACCCCCGAGACCACCCCCGAGACCTCTCCGGGTCCCCCTGGCCCTCACCCGTGAAGCTTTCGTGAACGTCCCGCGCCAACCCCCGGCGGGGCGGGGCCCGTTGGCGGAACCCGGAATCCGGGCCCCCTGGTGGTGAGCCGGGGGCGTCGCTTCGCCGATACCAGGTGTCACCCGTCACGGCAACTGCTGCGCGGAGGACGCACCACTGGGCCGATCGGGCGGCTACGCTCGGGTTCTGTACGTCGTTCGGGCGACTTGGGGAGGTAGCGGGATGACGGAGGTACGGCCCACGGCCGCCGCCTCGGCTTCCCTGTGGGAGCGCGACGAGGAAGTCGCCGCCGTGGAGAAGGCGGTCGGGATCCTGTGCGCGGACCGCTCCTCGTCGGGCAGCGTGCTGGTGTTCCGGGGCGAGGCCGGACTGGGCAAGACCGCCCTGCTCGCACAGACCCGCCGCATCGCGGAGGCCCGCGGATGCACGGTGTGGTCGGCGCGCGGCGGCGAGACGCTGAAGTCCGTCCCCTTCAACGTGGTACGGCAGTTGCTCCAGCCCGCGCTCGTGTCGATGCTCCCCGAGGAGGCCCGCGAGTACCTCGGCGACTGGTACGACATCGCCGGACCGGCCCTCGGCATAGCGGAACCCGGCGAGCGGCAGGCCGACCCGCAGGCCGTGTGCGACGGCCTCGTCGTCGCCGTACGGCGGCTCGCCCGGCGCGACTGGCCGCTGGTGCTGCTGATCGACGACGCCCACTGGGCCGACCAGGAGACGCTGCGCTGGCTGGCCGCGTTCGCCGAGCGCGTCACCGACCTGTCCGTGCTGCTCGTCGTGGCGCGCCGCCCCGGCGAGGCCGCCGGTGAGAGCGCCCGCCACCTCGAGGCCGTGACCGCCGTCTCCGACCGGCCCTGCGCCGCGCTGAGCGCCCTCACCCCGCAGGCCACCGCGGGCCTGACCCGCGCCACCCTGGGCGAGCACGCCGACGCCGCGTTCTGCCGCGAGGTGTGGGCCGTCACCGGCGGCAACCCGTACGAGACCGTCGAACTCCTCGCCAAGGTCCGGGACAGCGAACTCCAGCCCACCGAGGCGCAGGCCGCCGAACTGCGCGCCCTGAACCGCGCGGCCCGTGGCGGCGGCCTCGTCGCCCGGCTGGAGCAACTCGGCATCGACGCCACGAGGTTCGCCTGGGCCGCCGCCATCCTCGGCAACGGCATCACCGTCGACCTGGCGGCCCGGCTCGCCACCATGACCAGGGCCGACGCCCTGCGCTGCGCCGAACTCCTCTCCGAGGCCCGCATCCTGACCCCGCCCGACCCGGCGAACGGCCCGGTGGACGACGGCGACCTGGAGTTCGTCCACCCGCTGATCGCGACCGACGTCCTCAAGTCGATCCCCGCCGCGCTGCGCACCGCCATGCACGGCATCGCCGCCCAACTCCTGCTGGACTCCGGCCGGGGCGTCGCCGCCGCCTCCCGGCACCTGCTGGAGGTCCACCCGGACGACGACGAGGAAGTCGTCGAGCAGTTGCGGGAGGCCGCCCGCGAACACCTCGCCGTCGGCGCCCCCGACGCCGCCCTGCGCTGCCTGGAACGCGCCCTGGCGGAACCGCCCCGCCCCGAGGTCCACGCGCGCGTCCTCTACGAACTCGGCTGCGCCACCCTCCTCACCGCGCCCGCCAAGACCATCGGCCACCTGCGGACCGCGCTCGGCATGCCCGGACTCGACGGCGAGGCCCGCGTGGACGCCGTCGTCCGCCTCTCCCAGGCGCTGCTCCACAACAACCAGGTGGAGGAGGCCGTCCGCACCGTCGAGGCCGAGGCCGCCCGGCACGAACCGGGCCCCGCCCGGATGCGGCTGCAGGCCGTGCACTTCATGTGGGAGGGCATCCACGCCGGGGAGGTCACCTCGCCCCGCCGCAGCGAGCGGCTCGCCGACCTCGCCGCGACCTGCCTCGGCCGCGACAACTCCGAGCGCGCCCTGCTGATGCTGCGCGGCTTCGACGCGATGACCCACGGGGAGAACGCCGAGGAGGTCGCCGAACTGTGCGACCGCGCCCTCGTCAACGGCCGCCTGGCACCGGGCCTCGGCTGGACGGACACCGAGTGGGGCATCGAACTGCCCCTGATGCTGGCCACCGCCTACGCCTACACCGACCGCCTCGACCGCGCCGAGAGCCTCTACAACGAGGCGCTCAGGGCCTACGAGTCGGCGGGCTGGCGCGGCGGCCACCTCGCCCTCGCGCACGCCTACGTCGGCCTCGGCCACCGCAGGCGCGGCCGTCTCAGGGAGGCGGAGCAGTCGCTGCGCGAGTCCCTGCGCCTGGCCGAGAGCGTCGGCCGCGGCCTGCCCCTGTACTGGTCGGCCACCTGCAACCTCGTCGACACGCTCCTCGCCCGCGGCCACGTCGACGAGGCCTGGGACATCGCCGAGCGCTACGAGTTCGCCCCGCCGTACCCGTCGACGATCGTGATGCCGGACCCGCGTTCGGTGCGCGGCAGGCTGCTGCTGGCGACCGGCCGCACGAAGGAGGGCGTCAACGAGCTGGAGGCGGCCGGGAAGGCGGCGGCCTCGCGCGGCCACCACAACCCGGTGCTCATGCCGTGGGCCGCGGACCTCGCCCGCGCGCTGGCCGTCGAGGACCCGGCCCGCGCCGCGCACCTGGCCCTGGAGGCCCGCCGGCACGCGGAGCGGTTCGGCACCGACACCGCCATAGGGGAGGCGCTGCGCTGCGCCGCCGCCCTGGAGTCGGGCCGGCGGGCGGTGCAGCTCGCCGGGCAGGCGGTCGCCCGCCTGGAGGCCTCGCCCTGCCAGTACGAACACGCCGTGGCCAGGGTCGAGTACGGCATCGCCGCCCGCTCGACGGCCGAGCTGGAGCGCGGCCTGGCACTGGCCCGCTCCTGCGGCGCCGACGGACTGGTGGCCCGCGCGGAGGAACTCCTGGCGGCCGGGGCGGCCCTGCGCTGACTCGGGCGGGGCGGGCCTGCACTGACCTGGGCGGGGCGGGTCTTGGCTCCTTCGCTTCCGCGTCCCGGCGTCCGCCGCGTGGCCGACGCGGCCGAAAAGCTCCGCGACCCCGGCGAGCCCTTCGCCGCGCGGCCCTGACCCGAACGCCCGCCGGGCGCCGCCCGACGACATACCCGCTTGCGCTCACCGCTCACCGCTCACCGCTCACCGCTCACCGCTCGCCGGGAGCCTGCGCGAACACCACCCACACCTGGCCCTTGGCGAAGTTCACCGGCGTGCCGTCCTCTTGCGTGAACGACGTTCCCGCCGTGGCCGACGGCCGCTTCCAGGCGACCTCGTGCGCGCGCCCGTCGCGCAGCACCGTCGCCCGCCCCGAGCCCACCGTCTCGGTGTACGGCGTGTTGTTGCCGAGGAAGTCCCGGAAGCCGGACGGGCGCACCGTCACGTACTGCACGACGACGGTCGCCGGAGCCGGCTGCCGCGCGGCCGCGGCGCCGTCCATCCCGACGAGCCAGCCACCCCGGCCCCCGGACCAGGTGAACGTGAAGCGGGCCGCCGGGTAGCGCACCGTCAGCGAGTCCTCGGCCCGGCCGCCCGCCGGAGCCGCCCCGTACCGGAAACCGGTCGTCAGCGCGTCCGCACCCGGCGCCGACGGCACCAGCCGGTCCGGCCGCACGTACAGGTTGTGCGGCGCGGCCCGCCCGCGCTCGCGGAAGTACCCGTCCTTCTCCCGCGCCGGTGACGCGTCCCGCAGCGGGGCGTCCTCGATCAGCGGCTTCAGCTTGCCCTGCGCCCCCGAGTAGGCGAGCGTCGGGCGCCGGAACTGCGCCAGCAGTTCGAGATCGGACTCGCGCGCGCTGCGCACCGGCCCGACCGCCTCCGGCAGCTTCGTCGCGTACACGGCCATCAGCCGGCTCAGCCCGCCCTCGACCTGCTCCACGTACACCACGTCCGCGGCGTCGAGACCCGTGTGCGGCCGGGCGGCGCGGGCGTTGTCGATCTTCACCGCGAGGACGGAGGCGGCGGTGTCCGCCGTGCCGCGCGACGGGGCGCGGCTCGACGCCCGGCCGTCGTCCGCCGGGCCCGGGCCCGCGGTGCAGCCCGCCGCGAGCGAGGCCGTCACCGCCGCGGCCAGCACCGCCGTCGTCCTGGCGCGCCCGAAGCGCGTCCCTCGTCCCTTGGCCACCGTCGCCCACCCTGTCCTGGTCCCTTGATTGTGCGCTTGTCAGGTCAAAAGTGGCCATACCCGATCGGTTTCGGTCGCGCCCGGTGGATGGGCCGAACGGCCCACGGCGGGTCCGGCGGGCGGAGAGGTTCGGTGCCGGGGCGCCGGGTACCCGGGTGCCGCCGCAGAACCGAGGACCTCAGAACCGAGGACCGAGGACCGGAACCGGACGCCGGCGGAGGGAGCGGGCGCGATGAGGGCAGTGACCTGGCAGGGCAAGCGGGACGTGCGCGTGGAGAACATGCCCGACCCGAAGATCCAGGAGCCGACGGACGCGGTCATCCGCATCACGTCCACCGGCCTGTGCGGCTCCGACCTACACCTGTACGAGGTGCTCACGCCGTTCATGACACCCGGCGACATCCTCGGACACGAGCCGATGGGCATCGTCGAGGAGGTCGGCGCCGAGGTCACGAACCTCAAACCCGGCGACCGCGTCGTCGTCCCCTTCCAGATCGCCTGCGGGCACTGCTTCATGTGCTCCACCGGACTGCCCACCCAGTGCGAGACCACCCAGGTCACCAGCGAGGGCATGGGCGCCCCCCTCTTCGGCTACACCCGCCTGTACGGCGCCGTCCCCGGCGCCCAGGCCGAGTACCTGCGCGTCCCGCAGGCCCACTTCGGCCCGATCAAGGTCCCGGAGGGCCCGCCCGACGACCGCTTCGTCTACCTCTCCGACGTCCTGCCCACCGCCTGGCAGGCCGTCGCCTACGCCGACGTCCCCCAGGGCGGCACCGTCGCCGTCCTCGGCCTCGGCCCCATCGGCGACATGGCCTGCCGCATCGCCCAGGTGCGCGGCGCCGGACGCGTCTTCGGCATCGACCTCGTACCGGAACGCCTGCGCCGGGCGCGCGCCCGGGGCGTCGAGACGTACAACCTGCGGGCCTTCGACAACGAGAAGGAACTCGTCGCCGCCATCCAGGACGAGACCGACGGCCGCGGCCCCGACGCCGTGATCGACGCCGTCGGCAGCGAGGCCCACGGCAGCGCCGCCGCCCGCCTCGTCCAGCAGGCCGCCGCGATGATGCCCCGCCGCCTGAGCGGACCGCTCGCCGAGCGCTTCAGCGTCGACCGGCTCGCCGCCCTGTACACCGCCATCGAACTGGTCCGGCGCGGCGGCACCCTCTCCCTCGTCGGCATCTACGGTGGCACGGCCGACCCCATGCCGATGCTCACCATGTTCGACAAACAGCTCCAGATCCGTATGGGCCAGGCCAACGTGCGCCGCTGGAGCGACGACATCCTGCCCTACCTGACGGACGAGGACCCGCTCGGCGTCGACGACTTCGCCACCCACCGGCTGCCCCTGACGGACGCGCCGCACGCGTACGAGATGTTCCAGCGCAAGCAGGACGGCGCGGTGAAGGTGCTGATGGAACCCTGAGCCGGCCGGAGCCGGCGGTCAGCGGGTCTTTGGCGGGGCGAAGATCTCCGCCAGTTCGTAGCGCACCGGCTCCTCCAGCTGCGCGTACGTGCAGCTCTGCGGGGTGCGGTCCGGGCGCCAGCGGCGAAAGCGCGCAGTGTGCCGGAACCGCGCCCCGTTCTCCATGTGGTCGTACGCCACCTCCGCCACCCGCTCCGGCCGCAGCGGCACCCACGACAGGTCCTTCTTCCCCGACCAGCGGGACGGCGCCCCCGGCAGCCGCGCCGTCTCGTGCGCCGCCTCCTCGGCCCACGCCGCCCACGGATGCCCCGCCACGTCGTCCATGCGCAGCGGCTCCAGCTCCGCCACCAGCTCCGCGCGCCGCTTCATCGAGAACGCCGCCGACACCCCCACGTGCTGCAACGCCCCCCGGTCGTCGTACAGACCCAGCAGCAGCGAACCGACGACCGGCCCGCTCTTGTGCAGCCGGTAGCCCGCCACCACCACGTCCGCCGTCCGCTCGTGCTTGACCTTGAACATCGCCCGCTCGTCCTGGAGGTACCGCACCCCCAGCGGCTTCGCCACCACCCCGTCCAGACCGGCGCCCTCGTACTGCTCGAACCACCGCTCCGCCACCGCCGCGTCCGTCGTCGCCGGCGCCACGTGCACCGGCGCCGTCACCCCGGACAACGCCCGCACCAGCAGCGCCCGCCGGTCCGTGAGCGGCACGTCCAGCAGCGACTCGTCGTCCAGGGCCAGCAGGTCGAACGCGACGAACGAGGCCGGGGTCCGCTCCGCCAGCGTCCGCACCCGCGAGGCGGCCGGATGGATCCGCTCGGTCAGCGCGTCGAAGTCCAGCCGCCCCTCCCGGGCGATCACGATCTCCCCGTCCAGCACACACCGCCCGGGCAGCCGCTCCCGCAGCGCCGCGACCAGCTCCGGGAAGTACCGCGTCAGCGGCTTCGTGGTGCGGCTGCCCAGTTCCACCTCGTCCCCGTCGCGGAACACGATCGCGCGGAACCCGTCCCACTTCGCCTCGTAGTGCATGTCCGGGGGAATCCTCGGCACGGACTTGGCGAGCATCGGCTTCACGGGCGGCATCACCGGGAGATCCATGGTCCGATTCTGCGCCCGAAGCATCCCGTCCGCCCGGTGTGCGAGGTCCGTCCCCTGCGCCTACCGTGGCCGCATGGGTGACGCGGTGGAACTGGAAGCGGGCGGGCGCACGGTACGCCTGTCCAGTCCCGACAAGGTGTTCTTCCCGGAGCGCGGCTACACCAAGCTGGACCTCGCCCGGTACTACGTGGCCGTCGGCCCCGGCATCCTGCGTGCCCTGCGCGACCGCCCCACCACGCTGGAGCGCTACCCCGACGGAGTGAGCGGCGAGTCGTTCTTCCAGAAGCGGGCCCCCAAGAACATGCCCGACTGGATCCCGACCGCCCACATCACCTTCCCCAGCGGCCGCAGCGCCGACGAGATGTGCCCCACCGAGGAGGCCGCCGTGCTGTGGGCCGCCCAGTACGGCACCCTCACCTTCCACCCCTGGCCGGTCCGCCGTGCCGACGTCGACCGCCCCGACGAACTCCGCATCGACCTCGACCCGCAGCCCGGCACCGACTACGACGACGCCGCTCGCGCCGCCCACGAACTGCGCGCCGTCCTCGACGAGTTCGGCGGACTGCGTGGCTGGCCCAAGACCTCCGGCGGCCGGGGACTGCACGTCTTCGTGCCCATCGAACCGCGCTGGACCTTCACCCAGGTGCGGCGCGCCGCCATCGCCGTCGGACGCGAGATGGAACGCCGCATGCCCGACCGCGTGACCATCAAGTGGTGGAAGGAGGAACGCGGCGAGCGGATCTTCATCGACTACAACCAGACCGCCCGCGACCGCACCATCGCCTCCGCCTACTCGGTACGGCCCCGCCCGCACGCCCCCGTCTCCGCGCCGCTGCGCTGGGAGGAGGTCGGGCAGGCGCATCCGCAGGACTTCGACATCGCGACCATGCCCGCGCGCTTCGCCGAACTCGGCGACGTGCACGCGGACATGGACGACCACGCCTACTCCCTCGACGCGCTGCTGGAGCTGGCGCGGAAGGACGAGCACGACCACGGGCTGGGCGATCTGCCGTACCCGCCCGAGTACCCGAAGATGCCGGGCGAGCCGACCCGGGTCCAGCCGAGCCGGGCCAGGAAGGACCGGCCCCCGGCCGCTTCCTGACACCCGGCCCGGCCGGTGGGGGCCGGGGCGCTCGCCCCTACAACTCCCGGATACGGACGTCCCGGTACGAGACCACGTCCGTCGTGCCGTGCACCTGGAGCCCGATGTAGCCGGAGGCGAAGCGCCGGCCGTCCGTGCCCGGGTCGTCCGAGCGCGGCGGCACGAAGACCTGCCCGCCGGTGTTGTCGAACTCGTTGATCAGCACGCCGTTGCGGTACACCGAGTAGTGCTGGTCGACCACCCGGATCTCGTAGTCGTTCCAGGTGCCCTTCGGGGTCACGCCCGCGCCGGACAGGCCCACGCGGTCGAAGCCGTAGACCGAACCCGTCTTGTACATGTCGCCGTCGGGCCGGTCGAACACCTGCACCTCGTGCCCGTACTTGATGGCCGCCCACTCCGGCCGCGGCTCCTCCGGGTGGTCGTGGATCCACGGGAACCGCACGAAGACACCGGAGTTGGCGTTGCCCGTGCCCGGCGCGTCGTCACGCCACTGCAGACGCAGCGAGAAGTCGCCGTACTTGCGCTCCGGGAACCACAGCATGCCCAGGCCCGCCTTGGTGGTGCCGGACGTGATCGACCCGTCCGCGTTCAGCGCGAACGAACCGCCGCCCACCTGCTGCCACCGCGCGAACGACTCCGCGCTGCCGTCCAGGATCTTGCGGTAGCCCTCCGTCTGCCCGGGCTTGCCGATCCCGGACTGCCGGGCGGCGCGCTGGACGGCGTTGTACTCGCGCTGGTCGACGACGCCTTCCTTCAGCAGCGCGTCCAGGACGGACTTCACGTGCTTGAGGAAGAGGGCGTGCGAGGTCCACTCCTTCTCGTCCTCGATCAGCTCGTTGATCCGGCACCGGTTGTCGGTGACCCGGTTCGGGACACCCGAGTCGACCGTGCCGACGATCACCGTCAGCCGCTCGTCGTACTCGGGGCAGTCCGGCGCGGGGACCCCGCCGCCGGCCACCACCGTGAAGCTCACCGTGCGCGGCTCGGAGGTGTTGCCGGCCTTGTCGGTCGCCCGGTAGGCGACGGTGTGGGTACCGATGCGGTCGACAATCAGCGGTGCGCTGTATGCGATGTACGGTCCGCTGTCGAGTGAATACTCGACACCGGCCACACCCGACCCGCCGTCGTCCGTCGCCGCGATCGTCACCTCGGCCCTGCCGACGTACGCGCCGTCGGCGTTCTTCGTGCCCGCCACGGTCACGCCCGTCACCGGCGGCGTGGTGTCCTGCGGGGGCGCGGAGACCACCGTGAACTCGACGCTCTTCTCGGCCGCCGCGTTGCCCGCCTTGTCGGTGGCGCGGTACCGCACGGTGTGCGTGCCGGCCTCGTGCACCATCACGGGCCCGGTGTACGCCCGCCACGCGCCGTCGCTGCCGATCGCGTACTCGATGCCGTTCACGCCGGACCCGGTGTCGGACGCGGTGACGGTGACCGTCGCCATGTCGACGTACGTCCCGTCGGGATTGCGTTCACCGCTGACCGTCGCCGAGGTCTCCGGCGGCGTGGTGTCGTCCGACGGCGGGGCGACGACGGCGAACGTGACGCTCTTCTCCGCCGACACGTTGCCCGCCTTGTCCAGCGCCCGGTAGCGCACCGTGTGCTCGCCGACCCGGTCGACCACGACCGGCGCGGTGTACGGCTGCCAGGCGCCGTCCGCCCCGAGCGCGTACTCGATCCGGTCCACGCCGGACCCGCCCGCGTCGGTCGCGGCGATCGCCACGCTCGCCGAACCCACGTACTGGCCCTCGGCGTTCTGCGTGCCGCGCACCTCGGCCGTCGCCTCGGGCGCCGTGGTGTCGTCCCCGCCGCCGTCGGTCACCACGAGGACGCCCCGCATCTCGCCGTGGCCGGGGATCGTGCAGTGGTACAGGTACCGGCCGGGCGTCAGGGTGACCTCGGCGGTGTGCTTGCCGCCCTGGTCGTCGTTGGGACTGGCCAGGATGTTCAGCCGCACGTCGCTGTTGTACTCGGGGTCGCTCGTGACGAACGTCAGGGTGTGCGGCATGCCGGTGGTGTTGCCGGTCGCCGCGCTGTTCTCGAAGACGATCGTCGCCGGGCCCGCCACCGCCGTCGCCGGTGCCGACGTGTACTTGGTGATGTCGTCGCCGGCGGTCCAGGTGAGGACCTGCGCGGCCCGCGCGGACGGGGTGTCCTGCCCGGTGGCCGTCGTCTGCAGGCCCAGCGTCATCAGCAGGGCGGCCAACAGGGCTGCCCAGACTCTTCGTTGCCGTGTCAGCCGTGTCACCGGCTCCTCCTCGCGAGCTGGTCGGCCGCGGGCGTCGGCCCGCCGCCGGTGTAAGTCACCTTCCACAGCGCCGACTTGGCGTCCGAGGTGAAGAAGCCGCGCCCGTAGTCGAGGACGTACAGGGCGCCGTCGGGACCGAACTTCCAGTCCATGAGGTTCTTGATGCCGTCGTTGCCGACCGGCACGATCTTCTTCAGCGACTCCGAGTGCACCGGAAGACCGCCGTCTCCCTGGGTGCGCGGATCCATGAGCACGGCGTTGCGGGGCTGGTCGGCGTCGTAGAAGTCGCCGACGAACCACTTGCCGTCCCAGTACGACGGCCACTTGGCCGCGCTCGTGCTCGTCGCGTCGTAGCGGTAGACGGGGCCGTTCATCGCGGCCTGCCCGCCGCCCTTGAGCCACGGCAGCCGGTAGGTGGCCTCCTCCGCCTTGTAGGAGGGGACGCCGTTCGCGTCGCGCGGGAAGTCCGGCGCCCCGCCCTGCGGCGAGTACCAGATGTTGTTGCCGGTCACCGGCGGCACGTCGACCAGGCCGTCGTTGTGCGGCGACTCGTTCTTGGGGTGGTCGCAGTCGTACCAGCCGAGGGGCTTGCTCGGATCGGGCAGATTGCGGTCCCGGTAGGGCTGCTTGTTGCCCATGCAGTACGGCCAGCCCCGGTTGCCCGCCTCGGTGATGACGGCGAACGTGTCGTACTTCGCCGGTCCCCACACCGGTGACGGCTGGCCGGCGTCCGGCCCGACCCAGCCCGCGTAGAGGGTGTCGGTCGTCTTGTCGACGAAGATGCGCGCCGGGTTGCGCACGCCCATCACGTAGATCTCGCCGCGTGTTTTGCCGCCGCCCTCGTCGGTCTCCCGGCCGGTGAAGAGGTTGCCGTCGGGGAGGGTGTAGGTCCCGTCCGGTTCCGGGTGGATGCGCAGGATCTTGCCGTTGAGGTTGTTGGTGTTGCCGGCGGTGCGGCGGGCGTCGGCGAACGAGACGCCCTTGAAGTTCGGCTCCGGGTTGTTGCCCGAGTAACCGCCGCTGAAGCCGCTGGAGTTGTTGTCGCCGGTGGCGATGTACAGGTTGCCCTTGGAGTCCCAGGCCATGCCGCCGCCCGAGTGGCAGCAACTGTGGATCTGTACGGGCCACTTCAGCAGCACCTTCTCGCTGCCGGGGTCGAGCCTGCCGGACGCGTGGTCGAAGGTGAACCGGGAGACGCGCCGCTCGGCCATGTGCGTCTCGCGGTCGATCTCCGAGTGCGGGGTGTAGTGCAGGTACACCCAGCCGTTGTCCGCGAAGCGCGGGTCGAGCTCGATACCGAGCAGCCCCTCCTCGACCTTGGTGAGCTCGTCGCCGCCGCCCTTGTTGCCGAAGACGGTCAGCTCGCCGGCCAGGGTGACCTGCCTCGTCTTCGGGTCGTAGACGTGGATCTCGCCCTTGCCCTTGCCGATGTCGGGGTTGTTCCAGTCCGTGATGACCGGCTGCGAGGCGTCGGCGCCGCCGCGGCCGATGTAGAACACCCGGCCGTCGGGGGCGGTGACCAGGCCGTGCGGCTCGCCGATCTGGTCGTTCTGCCCGGGCTGGTTGGGCCGGGTGAGGCGTTCGGCCTTGTAGTTGCCGCTGATGGTGGCCTTGCAGTCGGCCTGCGCGATGCGGGTCGTCCACAGCAGGGCGCCGCGCAGATGGGCGCGGAAGTCGGTCTCGTCGTAGGAGGAGACCGTGCCGCCCATGCCGGTGTAGAACGACCGCCCGCCGTCGTAGTCCCGGCACCAGCTGATCGGATGGTCCCAGCCGTTCGCGGACGACCCCGGCTGGTATGTCGACTCCCGTACGCGGGCGACTGTATGCACCTCACCGGAGGGGTTCTTCGTCCAGTTCAGCCACCGGTCCGGTCGCTTCCACTCCACCGGCAGGTCCTTGGTGGCCGGATGCCGGCGGTCGCCGACCTCGACGGTGGCCCGCTGCGCGGTCGTCGGCGACGACGCGGCCGGGCGGGCCCCGATGAGTCCGGTGAACCAGTCCGAGTACGGCTCGGCGCGGGCCGCGTCGTGGATGCCGACGAATCCGCCGCCGGCCTCCATGTACGCCTCCAGGCCGGCCTCCTGGTCGGGGTCGAGGACGTCGCCGCCGCCGGTCAGGAACACGATGGCGTTGTAACGCCCCAGCTCCGCCTCATCGGTGAAGACCGAGGCGTCGTCCGTCGCCTCGACCCGGAAACGTTCGGCCGACGGACCCGACAGGCCGATCCGTTCGAGGGCCTCGATCCCGGCGTTCACGGCCGGGGACTCCTCCCCGGCCGCTGAGCCGTGGAACAGCAGCACCCGCACATTCGCGCCACCGGGCGGCGACTTCACGGACATCGTTGTCACGGACGGTTCCGGCAGCGGGCCCGCGTCGGCGGCGGGGGCGGACAGCAGCCCCGCGGCGACGAATCCCGCGGTCAGGGACGCCGCCCGGGTTCTCCGCCCGGTGCTTCTCGCGCTCAATCCTCGTTGGTGCATGGGCCGTTGATGCGAGGTGAATCGCATGTGGTCACCCACCCCTCCTCGGTCGCGGCAACAGCGCCAAGGAAGCTAGACGTCTTTGCGTGGTTCGCCAATAGGTATGACCGTGATTCAACGAACTTTGTCCTGAGTGTGGATAAACCCGCGCCGGGTCGGTACCGTCGCACAGGTTCCTCACAGCTACGCCCCCTTGCAGACCGTCACATTCCGCATCCGGATGGGGAGTTCGGCATGGACAGACGCAGCTTCAACCGCCGTGTGATGCTGGGCGGCGCGGCCGTCGCGACATCGTTGTCTCTCGGTCCCGAGTCCGCTGTCGGCGCGCCCGAGGCACTGGCCGGGACGGCACCGGCCGGCGGCGAGGTGAGACGCGTCAAGCTGTACGCGGAGAAGCTCGCCGACGGGCAGATGGGCTACGGCCTCGAGAAGGGCGGGGCGACGATCCCGGGTCCGCTGATCGAGCTCAACGAGGGCGACACGCTCCACATCGAGTTCGAGAACACGATGGACGTGCCGGTGAGCCTCCACGTCCACGGGCTGGACTACGAGATCTCCAGCGACGGCACGAAGATGAACAACAGCCACGTGGAGCCCGGCGGCACCCGCACCTACACCTGGCGTACGCACGCCCCGGGCCGCCGCAAGGACGGCACCTGGCGGGCCGGCAGCGCGGGCTACTGGCACTACCACGACCACGTGGTGGGCACCGAGCACGGCACCGGCGGCATCCGCAAGGGCCTGTACGGGCCGGTGATCGTGCGCCGCAAGGGAGACGTGCTGCCCGACAAGACGTACACGATCGTCTTCAACGACATGACGATCAACAACAGGCCCGCGCACACCGGCCCCGACTTCGAGGCCACGGTGGGGGACCGCGTCGAGTTCGTGATGATCACGCACGGCGAGTACTACCACACGTTCCACATGCACGGTCACCGCTGGGCGGACAACCGTACCGGCATGCTCACCGGACCCGACGACCCGAGTCAGGTGATCGACAACAAGATCGTCGGCCCGGCGGACTCCTTCGGCTTCCAGGTGATCGCGGGGGAGGGGGTCGGCGCCGGGGCGTGGATGTACCACTGCCACGTGCAGAGCCACTCCGACATGGGCATGGTCGGGATGTTCCTGGTGAAGAAGCCGGACGGCACGATCCCGGGCCATGATCCGCACGAGCACTGACCGGCTCCTTCTCGTTTCCGCACCGGTGATCCGCTTCGGCGGGCGGCGGTGGCGTGGCCGCGCGTTTCCGTTCCCGGAGAGCGCTCTCACGTCGCCGTCCGCCCGGCGCTATCCTGAGCGGCAGCCGCCGAGAACGAGCAGGAGCCCCGAAGTGAGCGAGACAGCGCCGCGTCCTAC
The DNA here is from genome assembly GCF_055606745.1 of Streptomyces sp. NPDC037054. Lineage (NCBI taxonomy): Bacteria > Bacillati > Actinomycetota > Actinomycetes > Kitasatosporales > Streptomycetaceae > Streptomyces > Streptomyces sp. NPDC037054. The sequence continues at coordinate 122,308 of NZ_JBVJSJ010000006.1, forward strand.
GCTGGAGGCCGTGGCCGCGCGGGCCGGGGTCTCGCGGGCCACCGTGTCCCGGGTGGTCAACGGCGCGGCGGGAGTACGGGAAAGCCTGGTGGAGCGGGTCCGGCGGGCCGTGGAGGAACTCGGCTACGTCCCGAACCAGGCCGCCCGCAGCCTGGTGACCCGGCGGCACGACGCCGTCGCCGTCGTCATCGCCGAACCGGAGGCCCGGGTCTTCGCCGACCCCTACTTCGCCCTGCAACTGCGCGGCATCAGCAAGGAGTTGACGGCCCAGGACAACCAGCTGGTGCTGCTGCTCACCGAGGGCCGCGACGACCACGCACGGGTGGCGCGCTACCTCTCCGGCGGGCACGTGGACGGGGCGCTGGTCTTCTCGCTGCACCTCGACGACCCCCTGCCCGGGCTGATCCAGCGCGCCGGGATCCCGACCGTGTTCGGCGGCCGGCCCGGCTGGAGCGACGGCAGCGGCGCGGTCGTGTACGTCGACAGCGACAACCGGGGCGGTGCCCGGGAGGCCGTGCGCCACCTGATCGGGCTGGGCCGCAGCCGCGTCGCCCACATCACGGGCCCGCTCGACCAGACGTCGGCGGTCGACCGGCTCGCCGGGTTCCGGGACGTGATGGTCGACGCCGACCCGCGGCTGATCGCCGAGGCCGACTTCACGCCGGCGGGCGGCGAGCGGGCCATGCGGGACCTGCTGGAGCGCTGCCCGGACCTGGACGCGGTGTTCGCAGCGAACGACCTGACCGCCGCCGGTGCCCTGCGGGTGCTGCGCGAGCACGGGCGGAGGGTGCCCGACGACGTCGCGGTGATCGGCTTCGACGACATGCTGGCGGTCGCCGAACAGGCCGATCCGGCGCTTACGACGGTGCGTCAGGACATAGAGGAGATGGGCCGGTTGATGGCGCGGCTGCTGCTGCGCGGCCTGGACCGCGACGAGTCGGCCGGGTCCGTGGGCGGCGCGCCGTCGAGCGTGATCCTGCCGACGACGCTGGTACGGCGCGCTTCCGCGTAGGCGTTGCCGGGCGGGGCCTCCAACGGGCGGAGCGGCCGGAGTGACGCCTGCCGGGTGGGGTGGCGCGTACCGGGTGGGGCGATGCCTGCCGGATGGAGTGACGCCTGCCGGGGGGGGGGCGATGTCTGCCGGGTGGGGTGGCGTGTACCAGGCGGGCGACGCCTGCCGGATGGAGTGGCGCCTGCCAGGCGGGGCGATGCCTTCCGGGCGGGGTGCGCCTGTCGGGTGGGTGTCAAATGCCGATCGGGAAGCTGCGGTTGGCACATGCCGCCAGAAGTCGCGTGGTGCGGCGCGCCGCCGTGCTTCGGCTTGCGCGCCGCGCGACGATCGGGGTGGCCGGAGGCCCTGTGTCCGGCGTTGAGCGGTCGTTGATCGAACGTTTTTCGCGGCACGGCACGATCGCCCTCATGCACATCGAGACGATCACCCCGGCCGACACCGCCTGGCAGGAGCGGGCTCTGTGCGCGCAGACGGGGGCCGACTTCTTCTTTCCCGAGCCGGGCAGTTCCGTGCGCGAGGCGAAGCGCATCTGCGGCATGTGCGAGATGCGCTCCGCGTGCCTGGACTACGCGCTGAACAACGACGAACGCTTCGGCGTGTGGGGCGGCCTGTCGGAGAAGGAACGCCTGGAACTCAGGCGCACCGGCCGCTGACCCGCCGGGCCGGCCCCGCCCCGTACGCCGCCGTACGGTCGTGTCAGGCGCTCGCGCGGGCTGCCATGCGGGCCTTGCGGGCGGCGAGCTTCTCGTCGAACTTGGACGCCTCGGAGTCCAGGCCGTCCATGTACAGACCCAGCTCCTCCTGCGCCTTGAGGCCCTCGGGGCCGAGCCCGTCGATCTCCATGATCTTCAGGAAGCGCAGCACCGGCTGCAGCACGTCGTCGTGGTGGATCCGCAGGTTGTAGACCTCGCCGATCGCCATCTGCGCCGCCGCCCGCTCGAAGCCGGGGATGCCGTGGCCGGGCATGCGGAAGTCGACCACGACGTCCCGCACGGCCTGCATCGTCAGGTCGGGGGCGAGCTCGAAGGCGGCCTTCAGCAGGTTGCGGTAGAAGACCATGTGCAGGTTCTCGTCGGTCGCGATGCGCGCCAGCATGCGGTCGCAGACCGGGTCGCCGGACTGGTGGCCGGTGTTGCGGTGCGAGATGCGGGTCGCGAGTTCCTGGAAGGCTACGTAGGCGACCGAGTGCAGCATGGAGTGGCGGTTGTCGGACTCGAAGCCCTCGCTCATGTGCGCCATGCGGAACTCTTCCAGCTTGTCGGGGTCGACGGCGCGCGAGGTGAGCAGGTAGTCCCGCATCACGATGCCGTGCCGGCCCTCCTCGGCGGTCCAGCGGTGCACCCAGGTGCCCCAGGCGCCGTCGCGGCCGAACAGCGAGGCGATCTCGTGGTGGTAGCTGGGCAGGTTGTCCTCGGTGAGCAGGTTGACCACGAGGGCGATGCGGCCGATCTCGGTGACCTTCGACTGCTCCTTCTCCCAGGCCTCGCCGTCCTCGAAGAGGCCGGGGAAGTTGCGGCCGTCGGTCCACGGGACGTACTCGTGCGGCATCCAGTCCTTGGCGACCTGGAGATGCCGGTTGAGTTCCTTCTCGACCACTTCCTCCAGGGCGTACAACAGCTGGGCGTCGGTCCAGGCGCCGGCGGGGCTGCCGAGATGGGGAGTGGTGATCGTCATGAAGGCTCCATGGGACTGCTGAGCGGAATACGGGAACCTACGCAATCGTAGGCTACGTTTCCGTAGGTTACGAGGCCGTAGGTTAAGTGTGGCGTAAAGGCCGCTGATCAACCGGGTCGTGTCCCGGCATACGGATGGCCGCCGCCCGGCCGTTCCCGGGTACGGCACGGCCCCCGACCCGCAGGCCGGGGGCCGAACCGCACGTTCCGCTCACCGGGTCAGGCGTACAGCTCCCGCAGTCGCACCGAGAGGCATGTCACACAGCCCTCCAGCTTCTCGAACTCGCCGATGTCCACCACGACCGGCTCGTGGCCGAGGTCGGCGAACAGCTCCGCCGTCTTCGGGGCGCTCGCGGCCATCAGCAGTTTGCCGCCGCCGAGCAGCACGACGTGCGCGCCGGACTCCTCGGGCACCGGCAGGAACCGCGGGAACAGCGACGGCACGTCCATCTTCGGGATGTGCCCGACGACCGTGCCGTCCGGCAGCGCCGTGACCGCCGACTTCAGGTGCAGCACCTTGGTCACGGGCACGGCGACGACCCGCGCCCCCAGCGGTTCGAAGGCGGCCCGCAGCTGCTGCACCCCGGCGGCGTTGGTGCGCCCGCCGCGGCCGACGTAGATCGTGTCGCCGATCTTCAGCACGTCGCCGCCGTCCAGCGTGCCGGGCTCCCAGACCCAGTTGACCGAGCAGCCCAGGCGGGCCACGGCCTCCTCGACGCCGGCGGTCTCGGCGCGCCGGGACTCGGCGCCGGAACGGGCGATCAGCGCGACGTTCTTGTACATGACGACCGTGTCCTCGACGAAGACGGCGTCGGGGCAGTCGTCGGCCGGGTCGACCTCGATCGTCTCCCAGCCGTTGTCGCGCAGCGCCCGCGTGTATCCCTCCCACTGCTCGACGGCGAGATCGACGTCGATCTTCTCCCGGTCGATGTGCGTCACCAGACCTTCGGCGAGGCGCGGGCCGGGGCGGCGGACGAGGGCCTTCTTGCTGGGCACGGGGGCATCTCCGGATCGAGGACTTGCTGGTGGGGCCATCATGCGGCACCGGCGGCAGCGGGGCGCACCCGGCCTGCCGTCGGGCGCCGCCGGCGGTCACGGGGGCGCCCGCGAGGCCGTCGTGCGCCGCGCGTGCGCCCTGTGCGCCATTGGCGGCCATCATGCCCGCCGACCGGGTGGGACAAAACCCTCGGGACCGGGTGGGACGAAACCCTTGGGACCGGGTGGGGCAAAACCCTTGGGGCCGGGTCGGACGAGACCCTCGGGACTGGGTCGGACGAAACCCTCGGGACTGGGTCGGACGAAACCCTCGGGACCGGGCCGGGCAGGGCAAACCCTCGTGGCCGGGCCGGGCAAACCCTCACGACCGGGCCGTGGCCCTCCTGAGGTGCTCCGCGGTGAACGAGTCCCGGCAGGCGAGCAACTGCCGCGGTGTCCCCTCGAAGACCACCCGCCCGCCGTCGCGCCCGCCGTCCGGCCCCAGGTCGATCACGTGGTCGGCGTGCGCGACCACGTCGAGGTTGTGCTCGACGACCACGACGGTGTTGCCGGCGTCGACGAGCCGGTCCAGCAGGGCGAGCAGCGCGTCGACGTCCGACATGTGCAGCCCGGTCGTCGGCTCGTCCAGCACGTACACGGCGCCGGTGCGGTGCAGCCGGGTGGCGAGCTTGATCCGCTGGCGCTCCCCGCCGGACAGCGTCGACAGCGGCTGCCCGAGCGTGAGGTAGGTCAGCCCGACGTCGCACAGGGCGCCCAGCCGACGCCGTACGGCCTCGTCGTCGAGAACGTCGAGGGCCCGTGCCGCGGTCATCTCCAGCACGTCGGCGACGGAGTGCCCGTCGACGGTGAGCCGCAGCACCTCCTCCCTGAAGCGCCGTCCCTCGCAGTCGTGGCAGGTCGTGGTGACGGGGTCCATGAAGGCGAGGTCGGTGTGGATGACCCCGCGGCCCCCGCAGGTGGCGCAGGCGCCGGTGGAGTTGAAGCTGAAGAGTCCGGGCGCGGCGCCGGTCTCCCGCGCGAAGATCTTCCGCACCGTGTCCATGATCCCGACGTACGTCGCCGGGGTGGACCGCGCGGAGATCCCGACCGAGGACTGGTCCACGACCACGGCGTCCGGGTGGGCGTCGGTGAATTCGGCGACCAGCGTGGACTTGCCCGACCCGGCGACCCCGGTCACCGCGGTGAGCACGCCGGCCGGGAACTCGACGGTGACGTCCCGCAGGTTGTGCCGGTCGGCGCCCTTGACCCACAGCCCGCCGGTGGGGGTGCGGACCTCGTCCTTGACGGTGGTGCGGCGGCCCAGGCACCGCCCGGTCGGGGTGCCGGACGCGGCCAGTTCGCGTGGGGTGCCCTCGAAGACGACGCGGCCGCCGTCCGTGCCGGCGCCGGGGCCCATGTCGACGACGTGGTCGGCGAGCGCGATCACGTCGGGGTCGTGCTCGACCACCAGCACGGTGTTGCCCTTGTCGCGCAGCCGGAGCAGGAGTTCGCCGAGGCGGCCCACGTCGCGCGGGTGCAGTCCGACGCTGGGCTCGTCGAAGATGTACGTCATCCCGGTCAGGCTGGAGCCCAGGTGCCGCACCGTCTTCAGCCGCTGCCCCTCGCCGCCCGACAGGGTGGTGGTCTCGCGGTCCAGGCTGAGGTAGCCGAGGCCGATCGCGTCGATGCGCTCCAGCGCCGCGACGGCCGCCCCGGCGATCGGCCGGGCCACCGGGTCGTCGATGCCGCGCAGCACCTCGATCAAGTCCGTGACCTGCATGCGGGTGCAGTCGGCGATGGACAGCCCGCGGATGCGGGTCGCGAGCGCCGCCGCGTTCAGGCGGGCGCCCCGGCAGCCCGGGCAGACGCCCTCCAGGAGGTGGGCGCGCACCAGGTCGCGGGTCTTCTCGCTCATCGCGGACAGGTCCCGCTTGAGGTAGAGCCGTTCGAAGCGGTCGGCGAGGCCCTCGTACTCGGTGGTCCAGGTGCCCCCGGTGGCGTGGACGGTGACCTTGCTGCCGGGCCGCCCCCGCATGAGGAACTCCCGTTCGGCGGCGGTGAACTCGCGCACCGGCTTGTGCGGGTCCAGGTCGGTGGTGCCGGTGTACGCCTGTCCCTGCCAGGTGCCCGGCGCGAACGGCGGGAAGCGGACCGCCCCCTCGGCCAGGGAGAGGTCCTCGTCCAGGATGCGGCCCCAGTCGGGGCGCACCGTCCGGCCGAGCCCGTCGCACTCGGGGCACATGCCCGAGGGGTCGTTGAAGGAGTACGCGGTCGCCGGGCCGGCGCTCGGGGTGCCGTGCCGCGAGAACAGCACCCTGAGCACCGGGTGGACGTCCGTCATCGTGCCGACCGTGGACCGGGAGTGGCCGCCGACCGGCCGCTGGTCGACGACGATCGCGGGGGAGAGGTCCTCCAGGGACTCCGCGTGCGGCCGCTCGTACTTGGGCAGCCGGTTGCGCACGAACCAGGTGAACGTCTCGTTCAGCTGGCGCCGCGACTCCACCGCGATCGTGTCGAACACGACCGAGGACTTCCCCGACCCCGAAACGCCGGTGAACACGGTCAGCCGGCCCTTCGGGATGCGCAGGGAGACGTCCTTCAGGTTGTTCTCCCGGGCTCCGGTGATGGTGATGAACTCGCTCATGCCGGGGACGTTAGGAGGTAATCCCGACAGCCTCTGGCGTGATTTCTGTGAGCTCACCGTCCAGTTCCAGCCAGCGCGTGATGCCGAGCGACGCCAGGAACGGCAGGTCGTGACTGGCCACCACCAGTGCGCCCTCGTAGGACTCCAGGGCCGTGGTGAGCTGCCGGACGCTCGCCATGTCGAGGTTGTTCGTCGGCTCGTCCAGCATCAGCAGTTGCGGCGCGGGCTCGGCCAGCATCAGCGCGGCCAGCGTCGCCCGGAAGCGTTCGCCGCCGGACAGCGTGCCGGCCTGCTGGTCGGCGCGGGCGCCCCGGAACAGGAAGCGGGCGAGGCGCGCCCTGATCCGGTTGTTGGTGGCGCCCGGCGCGAACCGCGCCACGTTCTCCGCGACGGTCAGCCCGCCGTCGAGCACGTCGAGGCGCTGCGGCAGGAACCGCAGCGGGACGTGCGCGACCGCCTCGCCCGACACCGGTTCCAGTTCCCCGGCGATCGTGCGCAGCAGCGTGGTCTTGCCCGCGCCGTTGCGCCCGATCAGCGCGACCCGCTCCGGGCCACGCAGCTCGAAGGCGCCCGCCACCCGTGCCCCGTACACCAGCTCCAGGTCCCTGAGCGCGAGGACGTCGCGGCCCGGCGGCACGGCCGTGTACGGCAGGTCGACACGGATCTCGTCGTCGTCGCGCACGGCCTCCGCCGCCTCGTCGAGCCGCTCCTTGGCCTCGGCGAGTCTCTCCTCGTGCATGATGCGGTGCTTGCCCGCGGATTCCTGCGCCGCGCGCTTGCGCGCCCCCATGACGATTTTCGGCTCGCGTTTCTGGTCCCACATCTTCTGTCCGTACCGCTTGCGGCGGGCCAGTTTGACCTGGGCGTCGGCCAGTTCGCGCTTCTGCTTGCGCAGGTCGGCCTCGGCGACGCGCACCTTGCGTTCGGCGGCGTCCTGCTCGGCGGCGAGGGCGGCCTCGTACGCGGAGTAGTTCCCGCCGTACCAGGCGACCTCCCCGGCGCGCAGGTCGGCGATCTGGTCGACGAGTTCCAGCAGCTCGCGATCGTGGCTGACCACGATCAGCACGCCCGGCCAGGACTGGACGGCCGCGTACAGCCGCCGGCGGGCGTACAGGTCGAGGTTGTTCGTCGGCTCGTCCAGCAGCAGCACGTCCGGTCGGCGCAGCAGGAGCGCGGCCAGCCTGAGCAGCACGGACTCGCCGCCGGACACCTCGCCGACGGTGCGGTCGAGCCCGATGCGGCCGAGGCCGAGCTCGCCGAGCGTGGCCAGGGCGCGCTCCTCGACGTCCCAGTCGTCGCCGACGGTCTCGAAGTGTTCCTCGGCGACGTCGCCCGCCTCGATGGCGTGCAGCGCGGCCCGCTTCGCCGCGATGCCGAGCGTCTCGTCGACGCGCTGCGCCGTGTCGAGCGTGACGTTCTGCGGCAGGTGGCCGACCTCGCCGGTGACGCGGACGGTGCCGTCGGCCGGAGTGAGCTCCCCGGCGATCAGCTTCAACAGGGTGGATTTTCCCGAGCCGTTGACGCCGACGAGGCCGGTGCGGCCGGCGCCGAACGCGACGTCGAGGCCCTCGAAGACGGGCGTGCCGTCGGGCCAGGCGAAGGACAGGGAGGTACAGGTGACGAAAGTGGACATGCGGCCTCGCGGTTGCTTGGTGCGGTCAGGGGCAATCGCGTATCGAGACACCGCGAGGCACGACCGGCAGCCGGGAGGGAAGACGAGGGCATGGGAAAAGCCCTGTTCCGCAAGGACGGCTCGAACGCCGAGGTCGCACACGACGCACACCCCGCGGGGTGTGACACGGTGTCTCAGGACCTCAGACGAGCAACGTCCTTCTCCAATCGGCGGCAACAGGACCGCTGCAACCGTACGAAGGGGGCCGTCGGGGTGTCAACGCGATTTCACGCCGTCGGCCGCACGGCCCGAGGAGGCCCCGTGTTCCACGGATCGCTCGCCCTGCCCGCCCGGCTCCAGCTCCTGGCGCGCGACGTCACGGAACCGCGGCCCGCGCGGCACCTGGTGCGGGCCGGCGCCCTCACCGAGCTGGCCCGTCGCCGGCTCCTCGTCGACGACGACGGCATCGCCACCCCGGCCGACCTGGACTCCGCCACCGGCGACGCCGTCCTCGACGGCCTGCTGGAACTCGTCCGCGAGTCCCTGCCGCACGGATGGCGCGCCTGGGTGACGCTGCACGCCCGGATCACCGCGGACGCCGTACGGGAGCAGCTGGTCGCGGAGGGGTTCGTGCGCGCGGAACGGCACCGGGTGCTGGGGCTGTTCCCGTCCGTGGAGTACACGTCTGCCAGGGCCGCCGACGTGGCCGCGCTGCGCGACCACGCCCGCCGGCTCCTCGAGGGTGGCCTGCCGGCCGCGGAGGTCCCCGAGACGGACGCGGCGCTCGTCGCCCTCGCCGCCGCCGCGCAGCCGCGCGTCCTCGTGCCGGACGGTGACCTCACCCGCCACGCGCACCGGCTCCGGGAGCTGACCGGGCGGGCGGCCTCGGCGCCCGGCCTGCGGCCCGTACTGCCCGAACTGTGCGCGGCCCTGACGTCACAGCCGGTGCCGTCGGCGCGCTGACGGCACCGGCAGCGACGGGTCAGGCGTCGCGCATCAGCTCCGCCAGGTCCTCGTCCAGGCCGAGATGGCGGTGCTCCAGGCCGACGGGGACGAGTTCGCCCGTCGCGTCCAGGAACCGGCGCACGTCACCCGAACGGACGTGCACGACGGCCGTTCCCTCGGGGGCGTGGAACTCCAGCACGGTGCGGTCGTAGCCGTAGGGGCGGACCCGGACGTCGCCGTGGCCCTCGGGCGCGCACAGCCCGGCGGCGAGCAGCTCGCGCGCGAAGGTCCAGCAGACCTCCACGCCCTCCAGGGTGGCCGGGGCCGGGAACGTCATGCGGACGGCGAACGGGTCGCGCCGGTCGTAGTGCAGCGTGGCGGGAATGCTCGGCATGCGGGGCGCGGCGGCCACGAGACGGGCCTCCACGAGCTGCTCGATGACGATGGACAACGCCTTGCTCCTTGTGACGGCTGGCAGGACTCCCGGGCGGACGGGCCGTGCACTGGATGAGACGACGGAATGCTTCAATCCGTGCACAGGGTGGGCGAGTGACCTCTGTCACCGCCTTCATGCGCGGCGTCCGCCGTCCTCTTCCGGCCCGCCCCGCACGGCAGTTGGGCCCCGCCCGCGAGCTGCCCGTACGCTCGTCGTCACCATGACGACCGTACGCATTCCCGCGGGGTGGCCCGCGACCGAGGAAGAGGCCCGCGCCGTGCAGGACGAACTGCGCGAGCGGGTGGTGCTCGACGAGCCGGGCCCGCCGCCCGGCACGGGTCACGTCACCGGAGTCGACGTCGCCTACGACGACGAACGGGACGTCGTCGCCGCGGCGGCCGTCGTCCTCGACGCGGCCACCCTCGACGTCGTCGGCGAGGCCACCGCCGTCGGCCGGATCTCCTTCCCGTACGTGCCGGGCCTGCTCGCCTTCCGCGAGATCCCCACCGTGCTGGCCGCCCTCGACGCCCTGCCCCGCCCGCCCGGCCTGGTCGTCTGCGACGGCTACGGGCTCGCCCACCCGCGCCGCTTCGGCCTCGCGAGCCACCTCGGCGTCCTCACGGGGCTGCCCACCATCGGCGTCGCCAAGAACCCCTTCGCCTTCACGTACGACGACCCGGCCGCGCCGCGCGGCAGCCGGTCCGCGCTGCTCGCCGGAGCCGAGGAGGTCGGCAGCGCGCTGCGCACCCGGGACGGCGTGAAGCCGGTCTTCGTCTCCGTCGGCCACCGCACGAGCCTCGACAACGCCTGCGCCCACACCCTGGCGCTCACCCCGTCCTACCGCCTGCCGGAGACCACCCGCAGGGCGGACGCCCTGTGCCGCGCGGCACTGCGGCGGGCGACCGGGGCGACCGGGGCGACGGAGGCGTCCGGGGCGACCGGTGCGCCCGGGGCGTCCGGGATCTGAGTACGTCCTCTGAGTACCCGCGCGGATACGGCGGCGGGGGCCCGCCCGGCAGGCTTGCGGGCATGACAACGCACCGCGCCCCCAAGCCCGTTGCCCACCCCAGCCAGACCGTCGAGCGGGCGGTCAGCGCCGCGCTGGTCCTCGCCGCGCTGGCCGGACTCGCCTGGATCGCGGGGATGATCTACACCGTCGCGGTGTGGTGACGGGGGCGGCCCGCCGGTGACCTCTCGGGCTTGACGCCCGTCACCGCTCGGCACGGGCCCCGCCACCGCCCGCCACCGCCCGTCACCGCTCGGCGACGACCCGGAAGCGGATCCCGGCCGCGCGCAGCCGCTCGGTCAGCGCGTCGCCCATCGCCACCGCCGTCGTGACCTGACCGGAGGTCGGCGGCAGATCGTCGAACGCCAGGGACAGCGCCGACTCGGCGAACATCTTCGCGGTCTCCCCGTACCCGGGGTCACCGCCCGCGACCTCCGTGAACACCCGCCGGCCGCCGCCCTCGCCGACGAACCGCACGGTGAACCAGCTCTTGGCCCGCTTCTGAGGCCCCGGGCCCTCGCCCGGCTTGATCCGGTCGGACAACCAGCGCCGGGCGGGCGGCAGTTGGGCCGCCGCGAACAGTCCGCCGACGGCCGCCACGCCGCCCACTGCGACGGGCAGGTGCCGCACCGCCGCGTAGTGCCGGTAGCGGAAGTCGGGGCCGTAGCGCTCCAGAGCCCTCGCCGAACGCCGCACGATCTGCGGGTCGATCGTCGGCAGCGGCAGTGCCCACGCGCCGACCGACGGGGCGAAGTGCGGCGTGCCCGTCGGCGCCGACGCCCGCCGCCCCACCAGCCGCGGCTCGTGGCGGCGCCGCTCCAGCGCGGCGCCGCGCATGCCGCGCACGCGCGCGAACTGGTTGAGGGCGGAGGCGAACGTGCCGCCGGAGAACGCCGCGTCGGCGGTCACGAAGCCCTCCACGCTCAGCGGCACGCCCTGCGGCAACTGCCGCACGGTGAAGTACACGCCCAGGTCGTGCGGCACGGAGTCGAACCCGCACGCGTGCACGAGACGCGCACCGGTCTCCCGCGCGCGTGCGTCGTGCCGGACGTACATCAGGTCCACGAACTCCGGCTCGCCCGAGAGGTCCAGATAGTCGGCGCCGGTGTCCGCGCAGGCGGCGACCAGTTCCTCCCCGTACGTCACGTACGGGCCCACGGTCGTCGCCACCACGCGCGCGTGCTCGGCGAGCCGGCGCAGCGAGCCCGGGTCCGATACGTCGGCGCGCAGCACACCCGGTTCCGAGCCGCCGCCCAGCCGCTCCCGCAGCCGCCGCAACCGCTCCTCGTCACGCCCGGCGATCGCCCACCGCAGCCCTTCGGGAGCGTGCGCGGCGAGATACTCCGCGGTGAGCGTCCCGACGAATCCGGTGGCCCCGAAGAGCACGACGTCGTACGGCCGCTCGGCCCTGTTCAGCCTGCTCATGACACCCCTCGCTCCGCAGCACACCGTTGGCCGCCGGCCGAGGTTAGCAATCCCAGCCCGCTTCGCAATCCCACCCTGCTTGGCGATCCCGGTCCGCCCGGCACCCCAGCCCGCCCGGCATCCCGGCCTGCCCGGCATCCCAGCCCGTCCGGCGTTTGAGGACGAGGCGCGAAGCGCCGAAGGGGGGTTCGGGGGGCACAGCCCCCGGACGGCCACCCGGAGTACGCTCACTACAAACAGCTAAGCGCCCGCTTGCCCACCCCTTGTGCCAACCGACGGACGTCCATAGCATCGCCGGTGTTACATCACTTGTGTCACAGTCGACCAGGGGGCGCGATGACCGCCGCACCATCACCCGCGCACGGCCCGCTCACCGGCGTGCGCGTGGTCGAGCTGGCCGGCATCGGGCCCGGCCCGTTCGCCGCGATGCTCCTCGGCGACCTCGGCGCCGACGTCGTACGCGTGGACCGCCCCGGCGGGCCCGGACTCGCCCTCGACCCCGACCACGACGTCACCAACCGCAACAAGCGCTCGGTCGTCGTCGACCTGAAGGCGCCCGACGGCCCGGCCCGCGTCCTCGACCTCGCCGAACGCGCCGACATCCTCATAGAGGGCTACCGCCCCGGCGTCGCCGAACGGCTCGGCGTCGGCCCCGCCGACTGCCACGCCCGCAACCCCGCGCTGGTCTACGGCCGGATGACCGGCTGGGGCCAGCAGGGCCCCCTCGCGCACCGCGCCGGGCACGACATCGGCTACATCGCGCTCACCGGGGCCCTCGGCATGACCGGCGCCCCCGGCAGCCCGCCGCCCGTCGCGGCCAACCTCCTCGGGGACTACGCGGGCGGCGCCCTCTACCTCGCCGTCGGCGCCCTCGCCGCCCTGCACCACGCGCGCGCGACCGGCGCCGGGCAGGTCGTGGACGCCGCCATCGTCGACGGCACCGCCCACCTGTCCACGATGCTGCACGGCATGCTCGCCGCCGGCGCCTGGCAGGACCGCCGCTCGGCCAACCTCCTGGACGGCGCGGCCCCCTTCTACGGCACGTACGAGACGGCCGACGGCCGCTACATGGCGGTCGGCGCCCTGGAGGACCGGTTCTACGACGAGTTCCGCGAGCTGCTCGGCCTGCCGGACACCGCCCCGGACCGGACGGACGTCACCCGCTGGGGTGAACTGCGCGAGGCGGTCGCGGCCCGCTTCAAGAGCCGTACCCGCGACGAGTGGACGGCCGTCTTCGAGGGCTCCGACGCGTGCGTGGCGCCGGTGCTGTCACTGCGGGAGGCCCCGCACCACCCGCACCTGGCGGCCCGCGGCACGTTCACCGGCCACGGCGGCATCACCCAGCCCGCCCCCGCGCCCCGCTTCTCCGCCACCCCCACCACCGTCCGCTCCGGACCCGCCCGGCCGGGCGACGGCGCGGCGGAGGTGGCCCGCGACTGGGACGTGCCCTCAGTCGACCCCGACCGCCCCTGACCCGCTCGGCCAAACCCTCCTGGAAAGGCGTACCTGTGAGCACCGAAGCGTACGTGTACGACGCGATCCGCACCCCGCGCGGTCGCGGCAAGGCGAACGGCGCCCTGCACGGCACGAAGCCCGTGGACCTCGTCGTGGGCCTCATGCACGAGATCCGCGCCCGCTTCCCGGACCTGGACCCGGCGGCCATCGACGACGTCGTGCTCGGTGTCGTCGGCCCGGTCGGCGACCAGGGCTCCGACATCGCCCGCATCGCCGCGATCGCCGCCGGACTGCCCGACACGGTCGCCGGCGTGCAGGAGAACCGCTTCTGCGCGTCGGGCCTCGAAGCCGTCAACATGGCTGCCGCCAAGGTCCGTTCGGGCTGGGAGGACCTCGTCCTCGCGGGCGGCGTCGAGTCGATGTCGCGCGTGCCGATGGCCTCCGACGGCGGCGCCTGGTTCAACGACCCGATGACGAACCTCGCCACCAACTTCGTGCCGCAGGGCATCGGCGCCGACCTGATCGCCACCATCGAGGGCTTCTCCCGGCGCGACGTGGACGAGTACGCGGCGCTGTCGCAGGAGCGCGCGGCCACCGCCTGGAAGGAGAACCGCTTCGAGCGGTCCGTCGTCCCGGTGAAGGACCGCAGCGGCCTCGTCGTCCTCGACCACGACGAGCACATGCGGCCCGGCACCACCGCCGACTCCCTCGGGAAGCTCAAGCCGTCCTTCGCGGACATCGGCGAACTCGGCGGCTTCGACGCCGTCGCGCTGCAGAAGTACCACTGGGTGGAGAGGATCGACCACGTCCACCACGCGGGCAACTCCTCCGGCATCGTGGACGGCGCCGCCCTCGTCGCCATCGGCTCCAAGGAGGCGGGGGAGCGGAACGGCCTCACGCCGCGCGCGCGGATCGTCTCCGCCGCCGTGTCCGGATCCGAGCCCACCATCATGCTCACCGGACCCGCCCCCGCCGCCCGCAAGGCGCTCGCCAAGGCCGGCCTCACCATGGACGACATCGACCTGGTGGAAATCAACGAGGCGTTCGCCGCGGTCGTGCTGCGGTTCGTGAAGGACATGGACCTGCCCCTGGACAAGGTCAACGTCAACGGCGGCGCCATCGCCCTCGGTCACCCGCTCGGCGCGACCGGCGCCATGATCCTCGGCACGCTCGTGGACGAACTGGAGCGCCAGGACAAGCGGTTCGGCCTCGCCACGCTGTGCGTCGGCGGCGGCATGGGCATCGCCACCATCGTCGAGCGCGTCTGAACCTCCCCGCGGACCACGAGACTTCCGAGACCTCTACGGAGACCCCTGCCATGACCGAGAGCACCACGATCCGCTGGGAACAGGACGACACGGGTGTCGTCACCCTCGTCCTCGACGACCCGAACCAGTCCGCGAACACCATGAACCAGGCGTTCCGGGAGTCGCTCGCCGCGATCACCGACCGCCTGGAGGCCGAGAAGGACTCCGTCCGGGGCGTCATCGTCACCTCCGCCAAGAAGACCTTCTTCGCCGGCGGCGACCTGCGCGACCTGATCCGCGTCACCCCCGAGACCGCCCAGGACCTCTTCGACGGCGGCATGGCCATCAAGCGCAACCTGCGCCGCATCGAGACCCTCGGCAAGCCCGTCGTCGCCGCCATCAACGGCGCGGCCCTCGGCGGCGGTTACGAGATCGCCCTCGCCTGCCACCACCGGATCGCCCTCGACGCGCCCGGCTCCAAGATCGGCTGCCCCGAGGTCACCCTCGGCCTGCTGCCCGGAGGCGGCGGCGTCGTCCGCACCGTGCGCATGCTCGGCATCACCGACGCGCTGCTGAAGGTGCTCCTCCAGGGCACCCAGTACAACCCGCGCCGTGCCCTCGACAACGGTCTCGTGGACGACGTCGCCGAGACCCGCGACGAACTCCTCGCCAAGGCCCGCGCGTTCATCGACGCCAACCCCGAGTCCCAGCAGCCCTGGGACAGGCCGGGCCACCGCATCCCCGGCGGCACCCCGTCGAACCCGAAGTTCGCCGCCAACCTGCCCGCGTTCCCGGCCAACCTGCGCAAGCAGACCAACGGCGCGCCCTACCCGGCACCGCGCAACATCATGGCCGCCGCCGTCGAGGGCGCCCAGGTCGACTTCGAGACCGCGCAGGTCATCGAGGCCCGCTACTTCGTCGAACTCGCCGCCGGGCAGACGTCGAAGAACATGATCCAGGCGTTCTTCTTCGACCTCCAGGCCGTCAACTCCGGCGCCAACCGCCCGAAGGGCGTCGAGCCCCGCAAGGTCAGCAAGGTCGCCGTCCTCGGCGCCGGGATGATGGGCGCCGGCATCGCCTACTCGTGCGCCCGCGCCGGCATCGACGTCGTCCTCAAGGACGTCTCCGCCGAGGCCGCCGCCAAGGGCAAGGGCTACTCGGAGAAGCTCTGCGCCAAGGCCGTCGCCAAGGGCCGCACCACGCAAGCGAAGGCCGACGCGCTCCTCGCCCGCATCACGCCCACCGCGGACCCGCAGGACCTCGCCGGCTGCGACGCCGTCATCGAGGCCGTGTTCGAGGACACCGCCCTCAAGCACAAGGTGTTCCAGGAGATCCAGCACGTCGTCGCCCCCGACGCGCTGCTGTGCTCCAACACCTCCACGCTGCCCATCACCGTCCTCGCCGAAGGCGTCGAGCGGCAGGGCGACTTCATCGGGCTGCACTTCTTCTCGCCCGTCGACAAGATGCCGCTCGTGGAGATCATCAAGGGCGAGCGCACCGGCGACGAGGCCCTCGCCCGCGCCTTCGACCTGGTCCGGCAGATCAACAAGACGCCGATCGTGGTCAACGACTCGCGCGGCTTCTTCACCTCCCGCGTCATCGGCCACTTCATCAACGAGGGCGTCGCCATGGTCGGCGAGGGCATCGAACCGGCCTCCGTCGAGCAGGCCGCCGCCCAGGCCGGCTACCCGGCCAAGGTCCTCTCCCTCATGGACGAGCTGACGCTCACCCTGCCGCGCAAGATCCGCGCCGAGTCCAAGCGGGCCGTCGAGGAGGCGGGCGGCACCTGGCAGACGCACCCCGCCGAGGCGGTCGTGGACCGCATGGTCGACGAGTTCGGCCGCACCGGCCGCAGCGGCGGCGCCGGCTTCTACGACTACGACGACAGCGGAAAGCGCGCCGGCCTGTGGCCCGGCCTGCGTGAGCACTTCACGAAGCCCGGCCACACCATCCCCTTCGAGGACATGCAGGAACGCATGCTGTTCTCGGAGGCCCTGGACACCGTCCGCCTGCTGGAGGAGGGGGTGCTCACGTCGGTCGCCGACGCCAACATCGGCTCCATCCTGGGCATCGGCTTCCCCGGCTGGACCGGCGGCGTCCTGCAGTACATCAACGGCTACGAGGGCGGCCTGCCCGGCTTCGTGGCACGCGCGCGTGAACTCGCCGACCGGTACGGCGAGCGGTTCACGCCGCCCGCGCTGCTGGTGGAGAAGGCGGACAAGGGCGAGACGTTCTCCGACTGACCCGCCACCCGCGGGACGGCTCTCGGCCGTCCCGCGGGCCGGTCACCGGTCCACCCAGGCCCGCAGCTCCTCCCGCAGCGACCGCTGGAACGCGGTGAGCAGCGCCTGCACCACGATCGGCTGCATGTGGGCCGACAGCGACCGCACGTCCCGCGCGGCCCGCTCCGACGTCTCGCCGCGCAGCAACTGCGACAGCTCGTGCGCGGCGGCACGCGCGTGCTCCGTGAGAACGGTCCGCGCGGCGAGGATCGACTCCTGCGACAGCGGTACGTCCAGCAACTGCACGCCGAGGCGCAGCAGGCCCGAGTCGACGCGGAAGTCGTCGCCGTCGCGCGTGACGACGTCCATCGCCACCAGCCGCTCCACGTCGCCGTCGTCCAGCGGCCGTCCGGCCCGCCGCCGCAACTCCTCCAGCGACACGGTCGCCACCGAGTCGGGCGCCCACGAGGCCACCACCGCCCGGTGGATGGCGAGGTCGTCGGCGCTCAGGTCCGCCGGCAACTGCTCCAGATAGCGTTCGATCCCGGCCAGGGTCATGCCCTGCGCCTGCAACTCCTCGATGAGGGCGAGCCGCGCCAGGTGCTCCCTGCCGTAGCGCCCCACCCGGCGCGGGCCGAGGACCGGCGGCGGCAGGAGGCCGCGCGTGCCGTAGAAGCGGACGGTGCGGACCGTGACGCCGGACCGCGCGGCCAGCTCGTCGATCGTGAGGGTCGGCTGCTCGGTGTCGGTCGTCATGTGCAGCAGTATCACTGTCTCACCAGAACTGTGAAACCCTCCGGCGCCGTGTGAGATGTCCCGCTCTATGACGTACCCCACCGCCTACCAGGGCGTTTGTCGGGGAAGGTGGCCCCGTGGTCTGTGCCCGCACCCAGGGGCGCCGGCCATGACACGTCAGGAAACCCGGGGGAGACCCGCCCGGGCGGCACCAGAGAGCAGAACCACCCGTGAGCAAGGACGCCGTGGACACGGCACAGGCCGCGACCCGCACCGGGGCGGCCCGAACGCCCGCGGACGCGGGCGACGCCGGTTACAGCAAGGACCTCAAGGCCCGCCACGTCAACATGATCGCCATCGGAGGCGCGATCGGCACCGGCCTCTTCCTGGGCGCCGGAGGACGCCTCCACTCCGCGGGCCCGGCGCTCGCGCTCGCCTACCTCGTGTGCGGCGTCTTCGCGTTCTTCGTGGTCCGCGCCCTCGGCGAACTCGTCCTGTACCGCCCCTCCTCGGGCTCCTTCGTGTCGTACGCGCGCGAGTTCCTCGGCGAGAAGGGCGCGTACGTCGCCGGCTGGATGTACTTCCTGAACTGGTCGACGACGGGCATCGCCGACATCACCGCGATCGCGCTGTACACGCACTACTGGAGCCTGTTCACCGACATCCCGCAATGGGTGCTGGCGCTGGCCGCCCTCGCGGTCGTGCTCGCCGTGAACCTGATCTCCGTGAAGATCTTCGGCGAGCTGGAGTTCTGGTTCGCGATCATCAAGGTGGCCACACTCGTCGCGTTCATGCTGATCGGCGTCTTCCTGCTGGCGACCCGGCACGAGGTGGGCGGCGGCACCCCCGGCCTGAGCGTCATCACCGACAACGGCGGGGTCTTCCCGCACGGCGTGATGCCGGTCGTCCTCGTCATGCAGGGCGTGATCTTCGCCTACGCCGCGCTGGAGCTGGTCGGCGTCGCGGCGGGCGAGACCGCCGAGCCGGAGAAGGTCGTCCCGCGCGCGGTGAACTCGATCATGTGGCGCGTGGGCCTGTTCTACGTCGGCTCCGTGGTCCTCCTCGCGCTGCTGCTCCCGGGGTCGGTGTACTCGGCCGACCAGAGCCCCTTCGTGACGGTCCTGTCGAAGATCGGCGTCCCGGCGGCCGGCGACGTGATGAACCTGGTGGTGCTGACCGCGGCCATGTCGTCGCTGAACTCGGGCCTGTACTCCACAGGCCGCATCCTGCGCTCCATGGCGATGGCCGGCTCGGCCCCGAGGTTCACCGCCGTGATGAACCGCAGCCAGGTCCCCTACGGCGGCATCCTGCTCACCTGCGCGGTGTGCGTGCTCGGCGTCGGCCTCAACTACCTCATGCCGGCCCAGGCCTTCGAGATCGTGCTGAACGTCGCCTCGCTCGGCATCATCAGCACGTGGGTGATCATCATGATCTGCCACCTCGTCTTCGTCCGCCGCGCCCGGGCGGGCGAGCTCACCCGCCCGGCGTTCCGCCTGCCGGGCAGCCCGGTCACGGAGATCGTGACGATCGCGTTCCTGGTGGCGGTCCTCGGCCTGATGGGGAACGACCCCGAGGTCGGCCGCAAGACTTTGCTGCTCGTGCCGGTGATCGCGGTGATGCTGGTCGTCGGCTGGTACGGGGTGCGGCGACGCGTCGCCAGGACGGCGGACCGCGAGCTGACGGAACTGACGAAACGGGACGTTTCCTGACGTAACGTCAGGGCGGCTGTCCATCGGCCCTCTTCTTTGCGCCAGTTGACCGATGTACCGTCCGCGCATGCCGATACGCACGCGCTTCACGATCTGGAGAACGCTCGCGACGGCGGCCACGGCCGCGCTGCTGGCCACCGCCCTGACCACCCCCACCACCGCCTCGGCCGCCCCCGCACCGGCGCTCGCCTCCACCCCGCCCGAGAGCCGCCCCGTCCACTCGTACGACAACGCTGTCCGCGAGGCCGTCTGGGTCGACACCGGCCTGGACGGGGACGGCGACGGGCGCGGCGACCGCGTCGCCGTCGACATCGTCCGGCCCCGGGAACCCGCCCGGCAGGGCCGCAAGGTCCCCGTCATCATGGACGCCAGCCCGTACTACGCCTGTTGCGGACGCGGCAACGAGAGCCAGAAGAAGACGTACGACGCGGACGGCGACGTCGTGCAGATGCCTCTGTACTACGACAACTACTTCGTGCCGCGCGGCTACGCCGTCGTCGGGGTCGACCTCGCCGGCACCAACCGCTCCGACGGCTGCGTCGACGTCGGCGGCCGCTCCGACATCCAGTCCGCGAAGGCGGTCGTCGACTGGCTCAACGGCCGCGGCAGGGCGTACACCACCCGCACCGGCACCGACCGTGCCAAGGCCTCCTGGACCAACGGCCGCACCGGCATGATCGGCAAGAGCTGGGACGGCACCATCGCCAACGGCGTCGCCGCGACCGGCGTGGAGGGCCTGGAGACGATCGTCCCGATCGCCGCCATCTCCTCCTGGTACGACTACTACTTCGCCAAGGGCGCCCCGCTGTACGACTCCGGCCCCGACTGGCTGTCGCACTACGTCAACAGCCCCGACGCGCGCGCCAAGTGCGCCGCCGTGCAGCGCGGCCTCGTCGAAGGCGCGCCCCGCACGGGCGACTGGACGCCGCTGTGGACCGAACGCGACTACACGCGGGCCGCGAGCAAGGTGAAGGCCAGCGTGTTCCTCGTCCACGGTATGCAGGATCTCAACGTCCGTATGCAGCACGTCGGTCCCTGGTGGGACGCCCTCGCCCGGCACGGCGTCGAGCGCAAGATCTGGCTCTCCCAGACCGGCCACGTCGACCCGTTCGACTTCCGCCGCGCCACCTGGGTCGAGACCCTGCACCGCTGGTTCGACCACCAACTCCTCGGCCACGACAACGGCATCGACCGCGAGCCGATGGCCGACATCGAGCGGAGCCCCGACCAGTGGGTCACCTCGAAGCAGTGGCCCCCGCGCGGCACCGACGCCGTGAACCTGCGCCCTGCCCCCGGCGACCGCCCCGGCGTCGGCACCCTCGGCCTCGCCCCGGCCACCGGCACCGAGACGTTCACCGACGACCCGGCGCACGGCGAGACCGACTGGGCCGCGCACATCGACCGGTCCACGCCCGACAAGGCCGGCTTCACCACCGCGCCCCTCTCCCGTGACCTGCGCGTCGCGGGTTCCTCCCGGCTCACCGTCACCGTGACCCCGAGCACGCCGACCGCCCACCTGTCCGCCGTTCTCGTGGACCTCGGCCCCGACACGATCCGCGACTACGCCTCCGACGGCGAGGGCATCACCACGCTCACCGACCGCACCTGCTGGGGCGCGAGCACCACCGGCGACAGCGCCTGCTTCAAGGAGACCCGCGCGAAGACCGCCGACGTCGACTACACGATCGTCAGCCGCGGCTGGGCCGACCTCGGCAACCACGCCTCCGACCGGGGCGCCCCGCTCACCCCGGGCCGCCCCTACACCCTCACCCTCGACCTGGCCGCCACCGACCACGTCGTCCCCGCGGGCCACCGCCTCGCGCTGATCGTCGGCGGCACGGACCAGGGCCTCATCGACCCGCCCGCCGACACCCCGACGCTGACGGTGGACCTGTCCCGCACCTCGGCGCGCGTACCGTTCACCGGCGGCGCGGCGGCCTTCGCCCGCGCCACCGCCGGCGGGCCGGCCGCCGCACCCGCGCCCACCGCCCTGGACGGCGTGCCCGAACCCCGCACCACCCACCGCGTCCCGGAGGGAGCCCGGTGAACCGTCTCCGCGCCCTGACCCTGATCACGGCGGCCCTCGCCGCGTCCCTGGTGGCGACACCGGCGACCGCGAACGGCACCCCGCCCCGCACCGGTTTCGAGCGCACCGACGGCGCCCGCTGGACGACCCAGCCCGAGGAGTGGGAGTTCCTCGCCGCCGTAGACCGGGCGAGCGCCCGCGTGTCCGTCGACCGCGCCGGCACGACCGAGCAGGGCCGCCCGGTCCAGCTCGTCCGGATCGGCACGAGCCCCGCGCCGAACACGGTGCTGCTCGTGTGCAGCCAGCACGGCGACGAGCCCTCCGGCCGCGAGGCGTGCCTGACGACCGTCCGCGACCTGGCGTTCGCGCGGGACACGGGCACCCGCCGTTTCCTGGAGCGCACCACGGTGCTCGTCGTGCCCACCGCCAACCCCGACGGCCGCGCCGCCGGCACCCGGGGCAACGGCGACGGCGTGGACGTCAACCGCGACCACGTCGCGCTGCGGACGGCCGAGGGCCGGGCCCTGGCCGCCGTCGTCCGGGACCACGCCCCCGACATCGTGTACGACCTGCACGAGTACGGCGCCACACCCCCGTACTACGACAAGGACCTCTTCGACCTGTGGCCGCGCAACCTGAACGCGCACCCGGCCGTGCACGACGAGGCCGCCACGCTCTCCCAGGAGTACGTCCGTCCCGCCGCCGGGGCCGCCGGCCACTCCACCGGCACCTACGGGATCTGGACCGACCCGGCCACCGGCGACCCGATCCGCCAGGTCGCAGGTGACGGACAAGAACGTATTCTTCGCAATATGTCCGGCATCAAGCATGCGGTGGGCCTGCTCATCGAGAGCCGCGTCGACGCCCTCACGGAGGCCGAGCGGGCCGACGAGGCGCTCAACAACCGGCGCCGCGTGACGTCCCAGCTCGCCGCCCTCGACGGCCTGTTCGGGTTCGCGAACGAACGGCGCGGCCGGGTCGAGGCGGCCACGGGCGCGGCCCGGACAGCGGGCCTCGCCGACACCGGCCCCGTGTACCTCGGCGGCGCCGACAACGACCCCGCCGAACCGGCCGAGGTGATCCAGGACCCGCCCTGCGCCTACCGCCTCGACGCCGCCCAGTACGCGGAATTCGGCGACGAACTGGCACTTCACGGTGTTCGCGCGACGCAGGACGGGGAAGGCGCCCGGGTACCGCTGCGTCAGCCGATGCGCGCGCTCGTCCCCCTGCTGCTGGACGGGAGGGCGGCGTATCACTTGACGACCGGTGAACCGGACACGAACTGCTGAAGAGGTGAGAACGGCGGCACTTGTGGTAGCAGCGTATCGAGCGCGTCGGCGGATTTGCTTCCGCCACCCTCCGTCCCATCGACTCGGTGAAAGGTGCCGCCCGTGACGCACGACGAGGCAAGCGACAAGGAACGACATGCGGGAGGCTCGCTGCCCGGTTCGGAAGCGGGCCTCCCCGGCAGGGACCGGCCCAGGACCGACCGGGTCGTGTTCGGCGTCACCGCCGTGCTCACCCTGGCCTTCGTGATCTGGGGCGCCGCGGCGACCGACTCCCTCGAAGACGTCTCCACCAGCATGCTCAGCGGCCTGATGCACAACGGCGGCTGGGCGTTCATGCTGGCCGCCTCCGGCTTCGTCGTGTTCGCGCTGTGGCTCGCGGCCAGCCGGTACGGCCGCATCCACCTCGGTGCCGAGGGCGAGGAGCCCGAGTTCCGCACCGTGTCGTGGGTCGCGATGATGTTCAGCGCCGGCATGGGCATCGGCCTGATGTTCTACGGCGTGAGCGAACCGCTGTCGCACTACACGACCCCGCCGCCGGGCACCGACCCGGCCGACTCCGGTGACCGCATGGAGGTGGCCATGGCCACCACCCTGTTCCACTGGACGCTGCACCCGTGGGCGATCTACGCGGTGGTCGGACTCGCCATCGCCTACAGCACCTTCCGCAGGCGGCGCCGCCAGACCATCAGCGCCGTCTTCACCCCGCTCATCGGCAAGCGGCACGCGAACGGCGTCGGCGGCCGGGTCATCGACATCCTCGCCATCGTCGCGACCGTGTTCGGCTCGGCGGCCTCGCTGGGCCTCGGCGCGCTGCAGATCGGCTCCGGCGTGCAGGAGCTGGACTGGATGGACAAGGTCAGCACCGGGCTGCTCGTCACCATCATCGCGGTGCTGACGCTGGCGTTCGTGGCGTCCGCCGTGTCCGGTGTCGAACGGGGCATCCAGTGGCTGTCCAACATCAACATGGTGCTGGCGCTGGTCCTCGCCCTGTTCGTGTTCGTGGCGGGGCCGACCATCATCGTCCTCGACCTGCTGCCGTCGTCCGTCTTCGCCTACCTCGGCGAGCTGCCGGAGCTCGCCGGGCGCACCGAGGCCAGCGGCGGCGAGGGCGTCGCCGACTGGCTGAGCAGCTGGACGGTCTTCTACTGGGCGTGGTGGATCTCCTGGACGCCGTTCGTCGGCATGTTCATCGCCCGCATCAGCCGGGGCCGGACGATCCGGCAGTTCATCGGCGGCGTCATCCTCGTGCCCAGCACGGTCAGCCTGATCTGGTTCGCGATCTTCGGCGGCTCGGCGATGAAGCTCCAGGAGCAGCGCAGGCTCGGCGAGGAGGCCACGCCCGAGGGGCAGCTGTTCGCCGTGCTCCAGGAGTACCCGATCGCGACCGCTACGAGCCTGCTGGTGATGATCCTCGTCGGCATCTTCTTCGTGTCGGGCGCCGACGCGGCGTCCATCGTGATGGGCAGCCTGTCGCAGAAGGGCGCGCTCGAACCGGGCCGTCTGGTCGTGGTGTTCTGGGGTGTGGTCACCGGTGCCGTGGCGGCCATCATGCTGCTGGTCGGCAGCGGCCAGGGCGACGCGCTGCAAGGTCTGCAGAACCTGACGATCCTCGCGGCGGCGCCGTTCGTCGTCGTGATGATCCTGATGTGCGTCGCGCTGATGCGGGACCTGCGCCGGGACCCGCTCATCGTGCGCGGCGAAATGGCGGGCGAGGCCGTCGAGATGGCCGTCATCGAGGGCCACACCAAGTACGACGGCGAGTTCCAGATCCGGGTCGGCCCCGGCCCCGGCACGGAGGTGGAGGGCGACCCGATCGGCAAGCACTGACGACCGGGACGCACTCCGCGACGCACTCCGGGACACGCACCGGGACGCGCTCCGGCCAGTGCTGCCGGTCGCAGCACTAGCGGGAGGCGGTCAGTTCGGCCGCCTCCCGCGCGCAGCCCCAGGCCACGGTGACGCCCGCGCCGCCGTGGCCGTAGTTGTGCACCAGCACCCGCCCGTCCGCGAGCGGTTCGCGTTCCAGCCGGACCGCGTCCCGGGCGGGCCTGAGCCCCACCCGGTGCGCCAGCACGCGCGCGTGCGCGATCTCCGGCCGCAGCGCGGCGCACCGCCGCACGATCGCCTCGGCCACCGCCGGGTCCGGCTCCCGCGACCAGGCGTCCTCCTCGGCCGTGCCGCCCAGCACCAGCCGGCCGGGCTGCGGGAAGAAGTACGCCATCGCGCCGTCCGGGCCGGTCGACACCAGCCAGGTGCGGATGCCCGGGTTCTCCACGACGACCAACTGCCCGCGCACCGGCCGCACGGACGGGTCCGGCACCAGCTCACGGGCGCCCAGGCCCGTGCAGTTGACCACGACGGGCGCCTCCGCCTCCGCCAGGTCCGCCACCGCGCGCTCCTCGACGACCCCGCCGGCCCGGCCCAACCGCTCCCGCAGCCAAGGGAGATGAACCGACATGTCGACAAGCGGCAGGCGCGCCCACAGCCCGCCCCCGCCGTACTCCTCGGCCGTGGCCGCGCGCAGCCCCGGCAGCCGGGCCGTCGCCCACGAGTCGAACGCGTCCAGGCCGGTCTCGCCCAGTACCCCTTCGACCATCCGTACGCCGGTCGACCCCGGGTCCGCCGCCAACTCCTCGTACACGTCGAGGGAACGCAGCGCCCACGCGCGCGCCCGCGCGAGCGGCTCGATCCGGTAGGGCCACCACAGGGCGCCCGCGACCGCCGAGGTGGTCAGCTCGGCCGGCTCCCGCGTCCACACGCGCACCCGCCTGCCGCTCTCGGCGAGGACCACGGCCGTGGTCAGGCCGATCACCCCGCCGCCGATCACGACGACGTCGCCATCCTGTTCGTATGCCACGGCGGGGACGTTAGCGGAATGCGCCGTGCCGTGCTCACGGCGGCCCCGCGCTGGGGATACTCACAGCATGTCTGCCGCGTACGCGACCTTCGCCCTGGCGCCGGCGATGCGGGCCGGCGGAGTCCGCGCGGACGGTGAGTACCAGGTCCACCGGGACTTCGTGGACTTCATCGTCGACGGACGCCCGTTGCTGTTCCGGCTCGCCGACCTCGACGCCGTGTCCCCGCTCGCCTCCGACGTGCCGCCCGCCATCTTCACCGCGCAGGTGCGGGGCCTGCTGCTGGAGACGGACCCGCCGCTGCCGGACGGCCGCCACGTCGTCTACGGCTGCCCCGAGTGCGCGGACCTGGCCTGCGGCGCTGTCACCGCCGTCATCGAGGCCGACGGCGACGACTACGTCTGGCGGGACTTCGCCTGGCAGACCACCGAGCGGGCCGACCTGGAACTGGGCGGTTACCACGGCATGGGCCCGTTCCGGTTCCGCGGCGCCGAGTACCGCGCCGCGCTGGCCGCCCTGCTGGCGGACCCCGCCGACCCGCCCCGGCGCCGGGTGCTCCTGATCGGCGCCCGCGTCGCCGTGCTCGCCGGACTCGCCGCCGCGCTGCGCACCATCGGCATCGGCGCCGACATCGCCCACGACGTCAGCGGGGTGACCGCCGAGGAACTGCGGTCGTACGGCGCCGTCGCCTTCGGGCGCGCCGTCGGCGAGCGCGAACGCGCCGCCGTGCGCGGCGCCTTCGACCGGGCCGGCGTGGACGTGGCGTACGTCGACGGACTCGCCCCGATCGTGCCGCTGCTGGTCGCCCAGATCGAGCAGGCCCTGGACGCCGGCCCGGCCGGCGGGCACCGCCTGACCGCGCTGACCGTCACCGGCGGCGAGGCGGTCGTCGAGGTCGCCTCGCCCTGCCGGGTCACGCTCACCGCGTACCGCCTGGACCGGCTGTACCGCGGCCACACCCGCGAGGTCTTCGACGGCGTCCTGGACACCGGCCGGCACGCCGTCGCCCTGGACTCGAAGGCGGCGCGGGGACAGTCCTTCGTGGTGGCGCGCACGGCGGGAACGGTGCTGGTGACGGCCGTGACCCCGCGCACCGGCGGCAGAAGGCCGGGCAGGCGGGCCACGCGCGCCGGCGGCTAGGATCTGCGGTCTGATGACTGCCACCCTCGTCGCGAAGAACCTCGCCGCCGGCCACGGCGACCGCTCCCTGTTCACCGGCCTCGACCTCGTCGTCGCGCCCGGCGACGTCATCGGACTCGTCGGGGCCAACGGCGCGGGCAAGTCCACCCTGCTCAGGATGCTCGCCGGGCTCACCGCACCCGAGGAGGGCGAGCTGCGCCTGTCCCCGCCCGAGGCGAGCGTGGGACACCTCCCGCAGGAGCCGGAGCGCAGGCCCGGCGAGACGGTGCGGGAGTTCCTCGCCCGCCGCACCGGCGTCGCCGAGGCCCAGCGCACCATGGACGAGGCGACACAGGCACTGGTCGAGGGCGCGCCCGGCGCCGACGACGCCTACGCGACGGCCCTGGAGCGCTGGCTGGCCCTCGGCGGCGCGGACCTCGACGAGCGCGCCGAGGAGGTCGCCGACTCCCTCGGCCTCGCCGTCGACCTGGACCAGCCGATGACGTCCCTGTCCGGCGGCCAGGCGGCCCGCGCCTCACTGGCGTCCCTGCTGCTGTCCCGCTACGACGTCTTCCTGCTGGACGAGCCCACCAACGACCTCGATCTGGACGGCCTGGAACGCCTGGAGCGGTTCGTCTCCGGCCTGCGCGCCGGCACCGTCGTCGTCAGCCACGACCGCGAGTTCCTCGCCCGCACCGCCACCAAGGTCCTCGAACTCGACCTGGTCCAGCAGCAGATCACCCTCTACGGCGGCGGCTACGAGGCCTACCTGGAGGAACGCGAGGTGGCCCGCCGGCACGCCCGCGAGGAGTTCGAGGAGTACGCCGACAAGAAGGCGGCGCTCCAGGACCGGGCGCAGATGCAGCGTTCCTGGATGGACAAGGGCGTGAAGAACGCCCGCCGCAAGGCCGGCAACGACAACGACAAGATCGGCCGCAAGTTCCGCAGCGAGGCCAGCGAGAAGCAGGCCGCGAAGGCCCGGCAGACCCAGCGCATGATCGAGCGCCTCGACGTCGTCGAGGAGCCCCGCAAGGAGTGGGAGCTGCGCATGGAGATCGCGGCGGCCCCGCGCTCCGGCGCCGTCGTGGCCGCCCTCCGCGACGCCGAGGTGCGGCGCGGCCCGTTCACCCTCGGCCCGGTGACACTGCAGATCGACTGGGCGGACCGGGTGGCCGTCACCGGCGCGAACGGCTCCGGCAAGTCGACGCTGCTCGCGGCGCTGCTCGGCCGTGTCCCGCTCGACGCCGGGCACGCCGCGCTCGGCTCCGGCGTCCTGGTCGGCGAGGTCGACCAGGCCCGCAAGCTGTTCCACGGCTCGCAGTCGTTGCTCGACGCGTTCCGCGCGGCGGTCCCGGACACCGAACCGGTCGAGGTCCGCACGCTGCTCGCCAAGTTCGGCCTGAAGTCGGAGCACGTGCTGAGGCCGGCGGCGACGCTCTCACCGGGCGAACGCACCCGCGCGGCCCTCGCCCTCCTCCAGGGCCGGGGCGTCAACCTCCTCGTGCTGGACGAGCCCACGAACCACCTCGACCTGCCCGCCATCGAACAGCTGGAGTCCGCCCTGGACGCGTACGAGGGCACCCTGCTGCTGGTCACCCACGACCGCCGCATGCTCGACGCGGTCCACGTGACCCGCCGCCTGGAGGTCACGGACGGCAAGGTGACCTAGCGCTTCCCGCCGCGCAGGAGGGCGCAGACGAAGTCCTCCTGCACGGCGCGCAGTTCGCGCAGCAGGTCCGGCTTGAGGCTCCGGTTGATCTGGGTCGTGGCCGAGAAGGTCAGCGACTTGCGCCCGTCCGGCGTCGCCGCGAGCAACTGCGTGTATCCGGGGGTGTTCCCGGTGTGCCCCAGGACCACGCCGCAGCGGGTGCCGTAGCGGAAGAGGGCGAGCCCGGCCCGGTTGTGCCCGGGCCCGGCCGGCTCGGACGCGCCGGCGACCCAGCGGCGCTGCTCCCGCAGGACGTCGCGGCCGTACAGCGCGCCGCCGACGTAGCCGCGGACGAAACGGGTGACGTCGGCGGGCGTGGAGACGATGCCGCCCGAGGCCCACACCCCGGACATGCCCAGCGCCTCGCTGACGTCCTCCGGCGGAGCGGGCGGGCTCACGTCGTAGCCGTGCAGATACGGCCTCGGCATCCGGTTGCCCTGCGGCAGACTCGTGTTCCGCAGCCCGAGCGGCCGGTACACCAGCTCCTCCAGCAGTCGCTCGTACGGAGTGCGGGTCACGGCCTCCGCCATCAGGGCGACGGCGATGTTGTCGGAGTTGGAGTACTGGTAGCGCGAGCCCGGCGTGAAGCGCAGCGGCTCGTCGGCGACGAAGTCGAGGAGCCGGCGGGAGTCGAAGCGGTGCAGGGGGTTCGCGCGGATGGCGGCGACGAACTCGGGGTCCGCGCTGAAGTCGGGCAGCCCGCTGGTGTGGTTGAGGAGCTGACGGAGCGTCACCTTCCCCCACGCCTTCGGCAGCCGGGGCAGCCGCTCGCGCAGGGTGTCGTCGAGGCGCAGGTCGCCCAGCCGGACGAGGCTGAGCGCGACGGCGCCGCTGAACGCCTTGGCGGCGCTGGCGATGCGCATGTGGTCGTGCACGCGGGGCGGGCGGCCGGACTCCAGGTCGGCGACGCCGGCCCGGACGATCCGGGTGTCTCGGCCGTCGCGCAGCACGGCGACGACACCGGGAGGCCCGCCGGGCGCGCGGACCAGCGCCTCCAGCCGGTGGCGCAGCGGGTCCCCGGTGCCCGGCGCGGGCGGCGCGGCGGCGGCCGGGGTGACGAGGGCCAAGCAGGTCGCGATCAGCGCGACCGCGCCGGTACGAGGGCCGAGCGGGCGGCGGCGACGCGGGACGGCGGGACGGTACGGCATCGGCTCTCCGAGGGGGACGGAACCGGACGGGGAATCCAGCTTCCCCTCACCCCCGCCGCCCCCGCGGCCCGCACTGCTGCATCCGGCCCAAGCCCGCGAGCACCAGCACACGCCCCCGCAGCCCGAACTGCCGAGCATCGCCCCGCAGCCCGAGCTGCCGAGCATCCGGCCCTGGCCTGGCCCGCCCCTCCCACGCGGCGGGCCCGAACCGCCAGCGAGTCCGGTCCCCGGCGCTCCACGTGGCCGGCCCGGGCCTCGTGGTGGGGCCGGGGAGGCCCGGCGTGTGTGGTCAGCGCTTGCCGTTGCCCCCGTTCAGCAGGCCCGCGCGGCGCAGGGCGTCCGCCATGGCGCTGTTGGCGGGCGGAGTCGCCTGACGCGAACCGCCGCCGCCACCGCCTCCGCCGCCACCCCGGCCCTGGCGCTGCTGCGGCGGCCTGCCGCCCCGCTGCTGCCGCCCGCCGCCGCCCTGCCGCTCCTGCGGCGCGGCCTCGTCGTCCAGCCGCAGCGTGAGCGAGATCCGCTTGCGCGGGATGTCCACGTCGAGGACCTTCACCTTGACGATGTCACCGGGCTTGACCACGTCCCGCGGGTCCTTCACGAACGTCTTCGACATCGCGGAGACGTGCACCAGACCGTCCTGGTGGACACCGACGTCCACGAACGCGCCGAACGCCGCCACGTTCGTCACGACGCCCTCCAGGATCATCCCGGAGGAGAGGTCGGAGATCTTCTCGACGCCCTCCTTGAAGCTGGCCGTCTTGAACGCGGGGCGCGGGTCGCGGCCCGGCTTCTCCAGCTCCTTGAGGATGTCGGTCACCGTCGGCAGACCGAACGTCTCGTCCACGAAGTCCTGCGGCCGCAGCGAGCGCAGCACCGCCGTGTTGCCGACCAGGGACGCGACCTCCTGCCCGCTGGTCTTCACCATGCGCCGCACGACCGGGTACGCCTCGGGGTGCACGCTGGACGCGTCGAGCGGGTCGCTGCCGCCGCGGATCCGCAGGAAGCCCGCGCACTGCTCGTACGCCTTGGGGCCGAGCCGGGGCACCTTCTTCAGCTCGGAGCGGGACGTGAACGGGCCGTTGGCGTCGCGGTGCGCCACGATGTTCTCCGCGAGGCCGGAGGTGATGCCGGAGACACGGGCGAGCAGCGGCGCCGACGCCGTGTTGACGTCCACGCCCACGCCGTTCACACAGTCCTCCACCACCGCGTCCAGCGAGCGCGACAGCTTCACCTCGGACAGGTCGTGCTGGTACTGGCCGACGCCGATCGACTTCGGGTCGATCTTCACCAGCTCGGCCAGCGGGTCCTGGAGCCGGCGGGCGATCGACACGGCGCCGCGCAGCGAGACGTCCATGTCCGGCAACTCCTGCGAGGCGAACGCGGACGCCGAGTACACCGAGGCGCCGGCCTCCGACACCATCACCTTCGTCAGGTTCAACTCGGGGTGCTTGGCGATGAGTTCACCGGCGAGCTTGTCCGTCTCGCGGGACGCCGTGCCGTTGCCGATGGCGATCAGCTCGACCGCGTGCTCCTTGGCCAGCCGCGCCAGCCTGGCGATCGCCTCGTCCCACTTGTTGGCCGGCACGTGCGGGTGAATCACGTCCGTCGCCACGACCTTGCCGGTCGCGTCGACCACGGCGACCTTGACGCCCGTACGGAAACCGGGGTCCAGTCCGAGCGTGGCGCGCGTGCCCGCGGGGGCGGCGAGCAGCAGGTCCCGCAGGTTCGCCGCGAACACGTTGACCGCCTCGTCCTCGGCGGCCGTGCGCAGCCTGAGCCGCAGGTCGATGCCGAGGTGCACCAGAACACGGGTGCGCCAGGCCCAGCGCACCGTGTCCTTCAGCCACTTGTCGGCCGGCCGGCCGCGGTCGGCGATCCCGAAGCGGTGCGCGATCATCCCCTCGTACGAGGACGGGCCGTCGGTCGGCTCCTCGGGCTCCAGGACGAGGTCGAGGACCTCCTCCTTCTCGCCGCGCAGCATCGCGAGGACGCGGTGCGAGGGCAGCTCGGTGAACGGCTCGGCGAAGTCGAAGTAGTCGGCGAACTTCGCGCCCGCCTCCTCCTTGCCCTCCCGCACCTTGGCCGCCAGCCGCCCGCGCGTCCACATCCGCTCGCGCAGCTCGCCGATCAGGTCGGCGTCCTCCGAGAACTTCTCCGTGAGGATCGCGCGGGCCCCGTCGAGCGCGGCCTGCGCGTCCGCGACGCCCTTGCCGGCGTCGACGAAGGCCGCCGCCGCGGCCTGCGGGTCGACCGTCGGGTCGGCCAGCAGGCCGTCGGCGAGCGGCTCCAGCCCCGCCTCGCGGGCGATCTGCGCCTTCGTCCGCCGCTTCGGCTTGAACGGCAGGTAGATGTCCTCCAGGCGCGCCTTGGTCTCCGCGCCCCGGATGCGGGCCTCCAGTTCCTCGGTGAGCCTGCCCTGCTCGCGCACCGATTCCAGGATCGCCGTGCGACGGTCCTCCAGCTCCCGCAGGTAGCGCAGCCGCTCCTCGATCGTGCGCAGTTGCGCGTCGTCGAGCATCTCGGTCGCTTCCTTGCGGTAGCGGGCGATGAAGGGCACCGTCGAACCGCCGTCGAGCAGTTCGACGGCGGCCTTGACCTGCCGCTCCCGTACGCCGAGCTCCTCGGCGATCCTGCCTTCGATGGACCCTGCTGTCATGGACGCGGGTGTCGTCACGATCCCGTACCGCCTTCTCACTGAGGTTGCGCGGCAATTGTGGCAGGCGACACCGACAGCCGGGGATCAGGGCGGCACCCCGGCGAGGCGGGCGGGCCGGGTCAGACCCGGCGGCTCCGCGTCGAGGAGGAGGCGCCGCCGAACAGCCGGGCCAGGGCCCGGAAGGGCAGCGTCACGACGGTCGCGATGGCGCCGCCGATCTGGCGCAGGACGTCCGCTATGGCTCGGAACACGAGTTTCCCCTTTCCTCTCCCGGCCGCCCTGGCCGGGAGAGGGCGGGTACCTCAGCCCTTGCCGAACATGCCTTCCGGGAAGGCACCCGCTGCCAGCGCGGTGGTCACCAGCCCGGTGGCCAGCTCCGTCAGCCGGGCCACGCCCGCCTCGCCGAGGTGCTCGTAGGGCGCCCGGTCGAGCCGGTCGGTGGCCTCCTCGACGTCCCGGCGCAGCGCGGTGCCCGCCTCGGTCAGCTCCCCTTCGGCGGTCAGCAGCCCGCGCTCGCGCAGCCGGTCGCAGGCGGCCGTCCAGTCCTCCTGGCGCCAGCCGCGGGTGCCGAGGACCCACTTGGGCGCCATGCCCTTGCCGGTGGCGGTGTGGCTCACCAGGGCCTCCAGCGGGTCGAGTTCGGCGTCGAGCAGCACCGCGAGGTGGCCGTCGCCGCGGTGCTCGCGCAGCAGTGTCGCCGCGTGCCAGAGGGCGAGGTGCGGCGCCTCGGGCACCGGCAGGTCGGCGTGCGCGGCGTACAGCGGGCGCGCGGTCCGCGCGCACGCCTCGGCGGCCCGCAGGGCGAGTTCGGCGGCCTCCGCGACCTCCTTGGAGCCGAGGGTGTCGGCGCCGAGCAGCCGGCGCAGCGTCGTGTCGACGGCACGCGTGCGTGCCGCGAGCACGGCCTCGGGGGACGCGGTGCGCCACACCTCGGGCACGTGCCGGGCGACGAGCTCGTGGTTGAAGTTGTAGAACGTCGCCGTCACCGTGCCGGCGCCCACGGGGCCCATCGCCGCCGCGCGCACCGCGAAGTAGACGGCGCGCTGGTCGGTCACGCCGATCGCGGCGAGCTCCGAGCCGAGGTCGGGCGAGAAGTAGTGGGCGGAGTGCAGCGGGTTGAGGACGTTGTGGCAGCGGCGTCCCGCGCGGGGCGGCAGAGAGGAAGTCATGACCGAACGTTACCGACTGGTTGGTACGCCTTTGAAGGGGCGGGCGGACCCCCGTCCCGCGATGGCAGAAAAGGTGGGAAACTCGTCGTTGCGGTCGCCTCCGGGGCGGCGAACAATCGGTGACATGAGCCGCCGAACCGTCCTCTTCGTCCTCTTCGACGACGTCCAGAGCCTGGACGTCTCCGGCCCGCTCGAGGTCTTCGCGGGTGCGGAGAAGGGCGTCCCCGGCACCTACCGCATCCGTACGGCGTCCCTGGACGGCGCCCCCGTGCGCACCTCCGCCGGCCTGACCCTCGTACCGGACCGGGCCCTCGCCGAGGCGGACGACCCGCACACCCTCGTCGTCCCCGGCGGACAGGGCACCCGCGTCCCCGACCCGCGCCTGACGGACTGGCTGCGCGAGCGCGGGCCGCGCGCGACGCGCCTGGTGTCGGTGTGCACCGGGGCGATCCTGCTGGCCCGCGCCGGCCTCCTGGACGGCCGCCGGGCGACGACCCACTGGGCGTACTGCGACAAGCTCGCCCGCGACCACCCCGCGGTCGACGTCGACCCCGACCCGGTCTACGTGCGCGACGGCCGGATCTCCACGTCCGCCGGCGTCACCGCGGGCATCGACCTGGCGCTCGCCCTCGTCGAGGAGGACCTGGGCCGCGAGGCCGCGCTCACCGTCGCCCGGCACCTGGTGGTGTTCCTGCGCAGGCCGGGCAACCAGGCCCAGTTCAGCGCGCAGCTCGCCGCCCAGACGGCACGGCGCGAACCGCTGCGCGAGGTCCAGCAGTGGATCACCGAGCATCCGGACGCCGACCTCGGCGTCGAGGCGCTCGCCGCCCGCGCCCGGCTCTCCCCGCGCCACTTCGCCCGCGCCTTCCTCGCCGAGACCGGCACGACCCCCGGCCGCTACGTCGACCGGGTGCGGCTCGAACACGCCCGCCGCCTGCTGGAGGACACCTCCGACGGCGTCGAGGAGATCTCCCGCGCCGCCGGCTACGGCACCCCCGAGGCCATGCGCCGCGCGTTCGTCCGCGCCCTCGGGACGGCGCCCGCCGAGTACCGGCGACGCTTCCGCCCCGCACCCACGCCCTGATCCGCCCTCGCGAAGGGACAAACGCCGTGCAGATCGCCGTCGTCCTCTACGACCGCTTCACCGCCCTCGACGCCGTCGGCCCCTACGAGACCCTCGGCCGCCTCATGGACGCCGAGACCGTCTTCGTCGCCGAACGGCCCGGCCCCGTCCGCACCGACATGGGCTCCCTCGCCCTGACCGCCGACAAGAGCCTGGCCGACGTGCCGGCCCCCGACGTCGTGGTGGTGCCCGGCGGGCCCGGCCAGCAGGCCCAGATGGCGAACGGGGCCCTGCTGGACTGGCTGCGCGCCGCCGACGCCACCAGCACCTGGACGGCCTCCGTGTGCACCGGCTCCCTGCTGCTGGCCGCCGCCGGGCTGCTGCGGGGCCGCCGTGCCACGTCCCACTGGCTGGCCACCGGGCAACTGGCCCCGTTCGGCGCCGAGCCCACCGGGGAACGGGTCGTCTTCGACGGCAAGTACGTCACCGCCGCGGGCGTCTCCTCCGGCATCGACATGGGCCTCGCCCTGCTGGGCCGCATCGCCGGCGACGACTACGCCAAGGCCGTCCAGCTGGCCACGGAGTACGACCCGCAGCCGCCGCACGACGCGGGCTCCCCGGAGAAGGCGCCCGCGCACCTGGTGGAGATGTTCCGGGACAACCCGGGCCTCGTCCTCGACTGACCGGCCGGTCCGGCGGCCGTCAGGACACCGTCCACGCGAAGTCCGGCCGCCTGCGCTCCAGGAACGCCGCGACCCCCTCCGCGGTGTCCGCGCTGCCGCGCGCCTGCTGGGCCCAGTGGGCGTCCCGGTCGGTCCGGCCGTTCGCGAACTCCTTCGCCGCGGCCTGCGTCAGCTGCGAGCGCGAGGCCAGGATCCGGGTGAACCCGGCCACCCGGGCGTCGAGTTCGCCGTCCGGCAGCACCTCGTCCACCAGGCCGGTGCGCAGCGCCCGCCCGGCGTCGATCAACTCGCCGGAGAAGAGCAGGTACTTCGCCGTGGCCGGGCCCACCAGGGACACCAGCCGCCGGGTGGAGGACGCCGGGTACACGATGCCCAGCTTGGCCGGCGTCACCCCGAACAGCGCCCCCTCGGCGGCGAACCGCAGGTCGCAGGCCGCCGCCAGCTGGGACCCGCCGCCCACGCAGTGCCCGCGGATCGCGGCCAGCGTCGGCTTCGGGAACGCGGCGAGCGCCTCCTCGGCCCGCACGGCGAGCCCCTGCGCCTCCTCCGGCGAGTTCCGCAGCGTCGAGATGTCGGCGCCCGCGCAGAACGTGCCGCCCTCGCCGGTCAGCACCAGCGCCCGCACGGCCGGGTCGGCCGCGAGCAGGTCGAGCAGCGGCGGCAGCGCCCGCCACATCGCGGCCGTCATGGCGTTCCGCTTCGCGGGGTGGGCGATGACGACCGTGGCGACCGAGTCGGTGACGCTGTGCTGCAGCTGCGGCTCCATGCGCCGGATGCTATCCGGCCCGGTCCCGCGGCCGGCCGGGAAGGGTCGGCGGGCGCGACCCACCGCTCGGTGCCGTGCGCGGCCCGCGCCTGTTACGGACCGCCGGGCAGCGGGGACTCAAGGGGGAGGGGACCGAAGGGGGGCGGAACGAGGAGGCGCAGATGGTGCAGTCCAGCAGGTCCGCCGACGAGGCGGCGAAACTGAGCCGGGGCTTCGGCTGGCTCGCCGCGCTCGGCGTGATCCTGGTCCTCGCGGGCCTCGTGGGCCTCGTCTACACCGGCGTCGCCACCCTGACGTCGATGCTGCTGTTCGGCTGGCTGCTGCTGATCGGCGGCGCCGTGGGACTGCTGCACGCGGTGCAGGCGCGCGGCACCAACTTCTTCTGGCTCGGCGTGGTCGTCGCCGCGCTCAACCTCGCGGCCGGCGTCGTGATCATCCGCAGGCCGGAGGCGGCGGCCGAGGCGCTGACCATGTTCGCGGCGCTGCTGTTCCTCACCGGCGGGGTGTTCCGGCTGGTCGGCAGCCTGGTGGTGCGCGGCCCGCAGTTCGGCTGGACGCTCGTGCAGGGCGCCTTCGGCCTGCTGCTGGGCATCCTGGTGCTGGTCGACTGGCCGAGCAGCAGCCAGTACGTCATCGGCACGTTCTTCTCGCTGGCCCTGCTCTTCGACGGCCTCGGACTGATCGCCACCGGGTTCGGCGGGCGCCGGATCGTGGGCATGGTCTCCGACCGGCTGGCCGCCGAGGACGGGCCGCCCGGGCGGGCCGCGGGGGCGCGGAACGAAACGGGCGAGTCCACCGCCAAACCCGTACAACCCGAATAGTTCGCCAACATGGCACAACCGGGACGGGATCGGTCATCTGCCCGGCCGGGGCGGGCGATTTTGGTCAGAAGCATTCGATAGTCGCTGACTTCTGGTCAGCCATAGGGGGCGGAGCGGGTCGTTACCAACACTCGACATGTGGTGACAATCGAGCGCGAGGGTGGCGACCGGACGATGGAGAACCACGGGCGCGGGCCCGGTCCACGCCCAGAGGGCACAGGCGTACCCGTCGACCGGAGACCTCCCGGCCCACTGCCGTACGAAGGAGTCTGGCGGTTCACCGCCCCAGCCGTCGACGCGTCGGTCCCGCAGGCCCGGCACGCCGTGCGGGACCTGCTCCAGCGACAGGGCGTGCCGGTCGCGGACGACGTCGTCCAGGGCCTGCTCCTGATCGTCTCGGAGCTGGTGACGAACGCCGTCAAGCACGCGGCGCTGCTGTCGCCGATGCTCGCCGTGGAGGTCGCCGTCGGCGCGGAGTGGATCCGGGTGTCCGTGGAGGACAACCACCCCTACCGCCCGACGGCCCTGGAGACCGACCACGGCCGCACCGGCGGCCGGGGCCTGCTGCTGGTGCGCGAGATCACCAGGGAGGCGGGCGGCGTGTGCGACGTCGAGCACACGGCGAGCGGCGGCAAGGTGATCTGGGCCGCCCTGCCGCTCAAGCCCGAACATCTGCCCTGACGGGCCTCACCAGCCGGCGGAGGGGCCCGTCAGCTCCCTGATCGCGGGGCGGGCCGCGTCCAGCACCGTCATGAACCACGCGGAGAACGTGTCCTTCGCGTGCCGCTCCATCAGCTCGCCCGGGGTGACGAAGGCGGTGTCGCCGATCTCCTCCGGGTCCGGGCGCAGCGGGGACTGCACCAGGCCGACGAACAGGTGGTTGTACTCCTGCTCCACCAGGCCCGAGGCGGGGTCCGGGTGGTTGTAGCGGACGGTGCCGGCCTCCGCGAGGAGCGACGGGGAGACGCCGAGCTCCTCGAACGTGCGCCGGGCCGCCGCCGCGAACGGGGCCTCGCCCGGGTAGGGGTGCCCGCAGCAGGTGTTCGACCAGACGCCGGGGGAGTGGTACTTGCCCAGGGCCCGCCGCTGGAGCAGCAGCCGCCCGCGCTCGTCGAACAGGAACACCGAGAACGCGCGGTGCAGCCGGCCCGGCGCCCGGTGCGCGTCGAGCTTCTCCGCGGTGCCGATCGTCACACCGTTCTCGTCGACCAGTTCCAGCAGAATCGCGTCAGCGGTGCCGTTCGACGCGCTCTGCGTCGCGGTGGCAGGTGTGGTCGGCATACCCATCCTTCACATCGGTCGTCGCGCCCAGTGTGCCGCACGTGTCCGGCACTCCCGGCAATTCCTCACGGCGCCCGCGAGTCCCGTGCGCCAGTTGATGATCATGCCCGGGGCGCCTGGCGGAAATGCGTCCGGACCGGGGTCGCGGGGTGAACGCCACCGGCGCGCGCCGGTCCGGCGCGCCGCCTCGGGGCGCC
This sequence comes from Streptomyces sp. NPDC037054, assembly GCF_055606745.1. Lineage (NCBI taxonomy): Bacteria > Bacillati > Actinomycetota > Actinomycetes > Kitasatosporales > Streptomycetaceae > Streptomyces > Streptomyces sp. NPDC037054. The sequence goes on from NZ_JBVJSJ010000006.1 coordinate 160,185, forward strand.
CTCGCGCGCGGTTCAGTGGCAGAGCCGCGCCTCGTGCTCGGCGTGCCCGCTCGGCTCCAGCTGGAAGGTGCAGTGCTCCACGTCGAAGTGGTCGCCCAGGCAGCCCTGCAGCTCGTGCAGCATCTTCTCGTGGCCCAGCCCGGTCAGGACGTCGCCGCGCACCACCACGTGCGCGGACAGCACCGGCATCCCGGAGGTGATCGTCCAGGCGTGCAGGTCGTGGACGTCCTCGACCCCGTCCAGCGCCAGGATGTGCGCCCGCACCTCCGCCATGTCGACGCCCTTCGGCGCCGCCTCCAGCAGGACGTCCACCGTCTCCCGCAGCAGCTTCCAGGTGCGCGGCACGATCATCAGCCCGATCACCAGCGACGCGATCGGGTCGGCGGCCTGCCAGCCCGTGGTGAGGATCACCAGCGCCGAGACGATCACCGCGACCGAGCCCAGCGCGTCCGCGGCCACCTCCAGGAAGGCACCCCGTACGTTCAGGCTCTCCTTCTGGCCGCGCATCAGCAGCGTCAGCGACACCGAGTTCGCCGCCAGACCGATCAGGCCGAACACCACGGTCAGCCCGCCCTCGGTGCCGGCCGGCGTGACGAACCGCTCTATCGCCTCGTACAGGACGTAGCCGCCGACGCCGAGCAGCAGCAGACAGTTGGCGAGCGCGGCGAGGATCTCGGCACGCGCGTACCCGAAGGTGCGGTTGCCGGCCGGCGGCCGGTTCGCGAAGTGCACCGCCAGCAGCGCCATCCCGAGGCCCACGGCGTCCGTCGCCATGTGCGCCGCGTCCGCGACGAGGGCGAGCGAGTCGGCGAGCACACCACCGACGATCTCCACGACCATGACGCCGAGCGTGATCGCCAGCGCGACGCGCAGCCTGCCCCGGTACGCCGCGGTGGCCGTGCCTCCCGCCGGCGCCCCGTGCGCGTGACCGTGATCGTGCCCAGCCCCCATGGCAGCAGCCTCCCGTGTTCCGCCCGGCTCACAGTGAACAACGGGCAGGGGGTATCGGGCAACGCGGCACTGAACACCGTTGTCATGTGCCCTGACCTGCGTAAACGGTGCGCAGGTCAGGCAGTCGCGAGCGGTCCGGCCGGGCGGTGGCGCGGGCGGCGCACGCCGGGTGCGGCCGGCCCGCGGCCCCGCCCCGGCGCAATGTCCCCGATGCCCGGGTCTGGGTGCCGTGGTTTGTCGGCCGGGCGCCGAATCCCGCAAGATGATCGCCACGGAGGCGAGCAGACCGCGTCGACCGGACCGTTAACGGCCGGTGAACACGGGCTTCCGGTCATCCGATAGCCTCTGCCGACATGCCGCCCGGGAGCCACCGGCACGGGCGCCCCCAACATGCACACCACCGGCGCGGACGTGCCGGCACCCAGGGAGTGAGCAACGGTTGTCGACCGCCATCCTCACCGGCCGGCCGGTACCCGGTTCGTCGATCGAGGCCGACCTGCGGTCCCTCGGCTTCGACGTCCGGACCGCTGCCGACGCCGCGACCGCCGAGACCCTGCTCGCCCAGGTCCCCGGTGACGAGCGCGTCGCCGTGGTCGACGCCCGCTTCATAGGCCACGAGCACGCCCTGCGCCTCGGTCTGACAGACCCCCGCTTCCCGCTCGCCGCGATCCCCGGCGCCGTCACCGCGCAGCCCGCCGGCCGCCAGGCACTGACCCGCGCCATGGCCCGGGAGAACTCCGCCGCCGGCGGCACCACCCTCGTCGGCAGCCTCGCCGACCGCGTCGCCACCGCTCTCGAGGCCGACGGCGCGCCCCTGCACCGACCCGACCTCGGCAGTCTCGTCGCCGCCGTCCCGGCCGACCCGCAGGCCCGCGAGGAGACCCGGCAGGCCGTCGCCGCCGTCGACGACGAGGCCGTACGCCTGAAGTCGGCAGTGAAGGCCCGCGACGGCTTCTTCACCACCTTCTGCATCAGCCCGTACTCCCGCTACCTCGCCCGCTGGTGCGCCCGGCGCGGGCTGACCCCGAACCAGGTCACCACCGCCTCGCTGCTCACCGCGCTGATCGCGGCGGCCTGCGCGGCGACCGGCACCCGCGGCGGGTTCGTCGCCGCCGGCGTGCTGCTCGTCGCCTCGTTCGTGCTGGACTGCACCGACGGACAGCTCGCCCGCTACTCCCTGCAGTACTCCACGCTCGGCGCCTGGCTCGACGCCACCTTCGACCGCGCCAAGGAGTACGCCTACTACGCCGGCCTAGCCCTCGGGGCCGCCCGCGGCGGCGACGACGTGTGGGCGCTCGCCCTCGGCGCGATGGTCCTGCAGACCTGCCGGCACGTGGTCGACTTCTCCTTCAACGAGGCCAACCACGACGCCACCGCCAACACCAGCCCCACCGCCGCCCTCTCCGACAGGCTCGACAGCGTCGGCTGGACGGTCTGGCTGCGCCGCATGATCGTGCTGCCCATCGGCGAACGCTGGGCGCTGATCGCCGTCCTCACGGCCGTCACCACCCCGCGCGTCACCTTCTGGGTGCTGCTCGTCGGCTGCGCCTTCGCCGCCGCGTACACCACGGCGGGCCGCGTGCTGCGCTCCGTCACCCGCCGGGCCCGCCGCACCGACCGCGCCGCCCGGGCGCTGGCCGACCTCGCGGACACCGGGGCGATCGGCGAGGGCCTCGCGCACGCGCTGCGCGGCGTCGCCGCCCGGCTGCCCGGCTTCGCGCCCCCCGCGCTCGCCCTGCTCGGCGGCCTCGCGGTGGTCGCCACGGCCCTGTTCACCGACTTCGGCGGCCCCTGGCCCGTCGTGGGCGCCCTGTTCCACGTACTGACCTCGGCGCTCGCCGTCGCCCGCCCTCTCAAGGGCGCCCTCGACTGGCTCGTCCCGCCCTTCCTGCGCGCCGCCGAGTACGGCACCCTGCTCGCGCTGGCCGCGAAAGCGGAGGTGAACGGAGCCCTTCCGGCGGCTTTCGGGCTGGTGGCGGCCGTCGCCTACCATCACTACGACACGGTGTACCGCATCCGCGGCGACGCGGGGGCACCTCCGCGCCTGCTGGTGCGGGTCATCGGGGGGCACGAGGGCCGCACACTGGCCGTCGCCGTCCTGGCGGTCCTGCTCACCGCCCCGCAGTTCACGGTCGCGCTCACGGTGCTCGCCGTGGCCGTGGCCCTCGTGGTGCTCGCCGAGAGCATCCGCTTCTGGGTCGCCTCCCACCTCGGGGGCGCACCCGCCGTACACGACGAAGGAGAACCCGCATGATCGGCCTCGTGCTGGCCGCAGGCGCCGGACGGCGACTGCGCCCCTACACCGACAGCCTTCCCAAGGCACTGGTGCCGGTGGGGCCCGCCGGCATAGAGGGGGAGCCCACGGTCCTCGACCTGACCCTCGGCAACTTCGCCGAGATCGGCCTGACCGAGGTCGCGATCATCGTCGGCTACCGCAAGGAGGCCGTGTACGCGCGCAAGGAGGCCCTCGAGAAGAAGTACGGCCTCAAGCTCACCCTCATCGACAACGACAAGGCCGAGGAGTGGAACAACGCCTACTCCCTGTGGTGCGGCCGTGACGCCCTCAAGGACGGCGTGATCCTCGCCAACGGCGACACCGTCCACCCGGTCTCCGTCGAGAAGACGCTGCTCGCCGCCCGCGGCGACGGCAAGAAGATCATCCTCGCCCTCGACACCGTGAAGTCGCTGGCCGACGAGGAGATGAAGGTCGTCGTCGACCCCGACAGGGGCATGACGAAGATCACCAAGCTGATGGACCCGGCCGAGGCCACCGGCGAGTACATCGGCGTCACCCTCATCGAGGGCGACGCGGCCCCGGAGCTGGCCGACGCGCTGCGCACCGTCTGGGAGAAGGACCCGCAGCAGTTCTACGAGCACGGCTACCAGGAGCTCGTCAACCGCGGCTTCCGCATCGACGTGGCGCCGATCGGCGACGTCCAGTGGGTCGAGATCGACAACCACGACGACCTCGCCAAGGGACGGGAGATCGCGTGCCGCTACTGACCCGGCTCATCCCCGCGCCCGTCGTCGTCGACATCCGCCCGGGCGCCCTGGACGACCTCGGCTGCGTCCTCGCCGACGAACGCGTCTCGCACTCCGGCAAGCTGGCCGTCGCCGTCAGCGGCGGCTCCGGCGCCCGGCTGCGCGAGCGCATCGCCCCGCTGCTGCCCGGCGCCACCTGGTACGAGGTCGGCGGCGGCACCCTGGACGACGCGATCCGGCTGGCCGGCGAGATGAAGAGCGGCCACTTCGACGCGGTCGTCGGCCTCGGCGGCGGCAAGATCATCGACTGTGCCAAGTTCGCCGCGGCCCGCGTCGGCCTGCCCCTGGTCGCCGTGCCGACGAACCTCGCGCACGACGGCCTGTGCTCCCCGGTCGCCACCCTCGACAACGACGCGGGCCGCGGCTCGTACGGCGTGCCGAACCCGATCGCGGTCGTCATCGACCTCGACGTGATCCGCGAGGCACCGGTCCGCTACGTGCGCGCCGGCATCGGCGACGCCGTCTCCAACGTCTCCGCGATCGCGGACTGGGAGTTGGCCAACCGCGTCAACGGCGAGAAGATCGACGGCCTCGCCGCCGCCATGGCCCGCCAGGCAGGCGAGGCCGTACTGCGCCACCCCGGCGGCATCGGCGACAACGACTTCCTCCAGGTGCTCGCCGAGTCGCTGGTCCTCAGCGGCATCGCCATGTCCGTGTCGGGCGACTCCCGCCCGTCCTCCGGGGCCTGCCACGAGATCAACCACGCCTTCGACCTGCTCTACCCCAAGCGGGCCGCCGCCCACGGCGAGCAGTGCGGACTGGGCGCGGCCTTCGCGATGTACCTGCGGGGCGCGCACGAGGAGTCGGCGTTCATGGCCGAGGTGCTGCGCCGGCACGGACTTCCGGTGCTGCCGGACGAGATCGGCTTCACGACGGACGAGTTCGTCGCGGCCGTGGAGTTCGCCCCGCAGACCCGGCCCGGCCGCTTCACCATCCTCGAACACCTCGACCTGAAAACCGACCAGATCAAGGACATCTACGCCGACTATGTCAAGGCCATCGGTAGCTGAACTCCGTCCGGTCGTGCACCCCGCGGGGGTCAAGGACCGGCGCAGCGGTGAGCACTGGATGGGACGCCTCTACATGCGCGAGGTGTCCCTGCGGGTGGACCGCTATCTGGTGAACACCAGGGTCACGCCCAACCAGCTCACGTACCTGATGACCGTCTTCGGCGTGCTCGCGGCCCCGGCCCTGCTGGTGCCGGGGATCACGGGCGCCGTGCTCGGCGTCGTCTGCGTCCAGCTGTACCTGCTGCTGGACTGCGTCGACGGCGAGGTCGCGCGGTGGAAGAAGCAGTACTCCCTGGGCGGCGTCTACCTGGACCGGGTCGGCGCCTACCTCACCGACGCCGCCGTCCTCGTCGGCCTCGGCCTGCGCGCCGCCGACCTGTGGGGCACGGGCCGCGTCGACTGGCTGTGGGCGTTCCTCGGCACCCTGGCCGCCCTCGGCGCGATCCTGATCAAGGCCGAGACGGACCTGGTCGGCGTCGCCCGCCACCAGGCCGGCAAGCCGCCGGTGAAGGAGGCCGCCGCCGAGATGCGCTCCTCCGGCATGGCGCTGGCCCGCCGGGCCGCCGCCGCGCTCAAGTTCCACCGGCTGATCCTCGGCATCGAGGCGTCGCTGCTGATCCTGGTCCTGGCCCTCGCCGACCAGGTCCGCGGCGACCTGTTCTTCACCCGGCTGGGCGTCGCGGTGCTGGCCGGCATCGCGCTGCTCCAGACCGTGCTGCACCTCGTGTCCATCCTCGCCTCCAGCAGGCTGAAGTGAGCGGCATGAAGGTCGGCGCGGTCGTCATCACCATGGGCAACCGCCCCGACGAGCTGCGCGCCCTCCTCGACTCGGTCGCCAAGCAGGACGGCGACCGGGTCGAGGTGGTCGTCGTCGGCAACGGCTCCCCGGTGCCCGACGTCCCCGAGGGCGTCCGCACGATCGAGCTGCCCGAGAACCTCGGCATCCCCGGCGGCCGCAACGTCGGCATCGAGGCCTTCGGCCCCGCCGGCCGGGACGTCGACGTGCTGCTCTTCCTCGACGACGACGGCCTGCTCGCCCGGACCGACACCGCCGAGCTGTGCCGGGAGGCGTTCGCCGCCGACCCCGAGCTCGGCATCATCAGCTTCCGCATCGCCGACCCGGACACCGGCGTCACCCAGCGGCGCCACGTGCCGCGGCTGCGGGCCTCCGACCCGATGCGCTCCTCCCGGGTCACCACCTTCCTCGGCGGCGCCAACGCCGTACGCACCGAGGTGTTCGCCGACGCGGGCACCCTGCCGGACGAGTTCTTCTACGCGCACGAGGAAACCGACCTGGCGTGGCGGGCCCTCGACGCGGGCTGGATGATCGACTACCGGTCCGACATGGTGCTGTACCACCCCACGACCGCGCCGTCCCGGCACGCGGTCTACCACCGCATGGTCGCCCGCAACCGCGTCTGGCTGGCCAGGCGGAACCTTCCCGCACCCCTCGTCCCCGTCTACCTCGGCACGTGGCTGCTCCTCACCCTGCTGCGCCGGCCCTCGCGCCCCGCCCTGAAGGCGTGGTTCGGTGGATTCAGGGAAGGCTGGTCGACCCCGTGCGGACCCCGCCGTCCGATGAAGTGGCGTACGGTGTGGCGGCTGACCCGACTGGGCCGGCCTCCGGTGATCTGACAAGCTCGTTCCGACGAGTGTCCGGGCCGCACCGAGGTCCCGGAGCCATGCCATGCCCGCACAGGCTGCGCATCTCGAAGACGAAAGTTTCAACTGGTGAGTGAGACAACGCACGACGGCGGAATCGCGGTGAGCGCGCCTCCGTCGCCCGACGAGGGCCTCCCGGCGGCGCAGCTCGCCGCGAAGTACGGGCTGACCGTGAGCGGCGCCCGGCCGTCCCTGCCCGAGTACGTCCGTCAGCTCTGGGGACGGCGGCACTTCATCTTCGCCTTCTCCCAGGCGAAGCTGACCGCCCAGTACAGCCAGGCCAAGCTGGGCCAGCTCTGGCAGGTCGCGACGCCGCTGCTCAACGCGGCCGTGTACTTCTTCATCTTCGGTCTGCTGCTCGGCGCCCGCGAGGGCATCCCGCACGACATCTACGTGCCGTTCCTGGTGACCGGCGTGTTCGTGTTCACGTTCACCCAGAGCTCGGTGCTCGCCGGGGTGCGCGCCATCTCCGGGAACCTGGGCCTGGTGCGCGCCCTGCACTTCCCGCGGGCCTCACTGCCGATCTCCTTCGCGCTCCAGCAGCTCCAGCAGCTGCTGTTCTCGATGATCGTGCTCGTCGTGATCACGATGGCGTTCGGCTCCATGCCCGACCTGTCCTGGCTGCTGGTCCTGCCGGCGCTGCTGCTCCAGTTCGTCTTCAACACCGGGCTCGCGCTGCTGTTCGCGCGCATGGGCAGCAAGACCCCGGACCTCGCCCAGCTCATGCCGTTCGTGCTGCGTACCTGGATGTACGCGTCGGGCGTGATGTTCAGCATCCCGGCGATGCTCGCCGACAAGGACGTGCCCGGCTGGGTCTCCGACGTCCTGCAGTGGAACCCGGCCGCCATCTACATGGACCTGGTCCGCTTCGCGATGATCGACGGCTACGGCTCCTCGTACCTGCCGCCGCACGTGTGGGCGTTCGCCGCGGGCTGGGCGCTGCTGGCCGGTGTCTTCGGCTTCGTGTACTTCTGGAAGGCGGAGGAGAGGTACGGCCGTGGCTGACCAGAACACCGGGGCACGGGTCCCCACCGTCATCGCGGACGACCTGCACATCGTCTACCGCGTCAACGGCGCCAAGTCCGGCAAGGGCAGCGCCACCGCCGCCCTCAGCCGCATCCTGAAGCGGGGCTCCGACGACGCGGCGCGGGGCGTGCGCAAGGTGCACGCCGTGCGGGGCGTCTCCTTCGTCGCCTACCGGGGCGAGGCCATCGGCCTGATCGGCTCCAACGGCTCCGGCAAGTCGACGCTGCTGCGCGCCATCGCCGGTCTGCTCCCCGCCGAGGAGGGCAAGGTCTACACCGACGGCCAGCCCTCGCTGCTCGGTGTCAACGCGGCCCTGATGAACGACCTCACGGGCGAACGGAACGTCATATTGGGCGGGCTCGCCATGGGCATGTCCCGCGAGGAGATCAAGGAGCGCTACCAGGAGATCGTCGACTTCTCGGGCATCAACGAGAAGGGCGACTTCATCACCCTGCCGATGCGCACCTACTCCTCCGGCATGGCGGCCCGGCTCCGCTTCTCCATCGCCGCCGCGAAGGACCACGACGTCCTGATGATCGACGAGGCGCTGGCGACCGGCGACCGCAAGTTCCAGAAGCGCTCCGAGGCACGGATCCGGGAGCTGCGCAAGGAAGCCGGCACGGTGTTTCTGGTCAGCCACAACAACAAGTCGATCCGCGACACCTGCAACCGCGTCCTGTGGCTGGAGCGCGGTGAACTGCGCATGGACGGCCCGACGGACGAGGTCCTGAAGGAGTACGAGAAGTTCAGCGGCAAGTAGCCGGGACTTGCCGGAACCTGCCGGGCCCTGCCGGAACTTCCCGGCGGGGCCCCGCGTCTGCAAAGGAAACGCCAACTCCGTTCGCCCGCAGGAAGCTTGGGACCGATCGGTGCGTTGTTGTGATGCGCCGGACACCCCCGCGGGCCGGTGTGCGCTGTACAACGTAAGCTGTACCGGTCCCCTAAACGCGGCAAGTGGGGCGATAATGCCCGACACCCTCCATAAGGGCAGTGGCGCGGGAGTCCGGGCGGCGTGTCCGAAATAGTGTGCTTCAGGTCGGCAGTGTAGAACGGGAGATGTGACGGCAATGGTTACGGAAACTCCCCAGCTCCGGGACGCGTGTGCCGTCCGCGCGGAGGGCGTCCGGCGGTGACGGTGACCGGTACGGCGCGCGTCCGCGACACCGGGCGCGGCACCCTCGACACGGAGCGCGGCACGCTCGACAAGGCCGCGGGCGAGAACTTCCCCGTCGCCCCCTTCTTCCTGCCCCGGGCCTGGCGCGCCGACCTCATGGCCGTCTACGGATTCGCCCGCCTCGTCGACGACATCGGCGACGGCGACCTGGCCCCCGGCGGCGCCGACGCCCGCCTGCTCGGCGTCGACCCGGAGCGGGCCGGGGACCGGCTGCTGCTCCTCGACGCCTTCGAGGCCGACCTTCACAGGGTGTTCGAATCGACGCCCCGTCATCCGCTGCTGCGCCGCCTCCAGCCCACCGTCCGCCGCCGCTCGCTGACCCCCGAGCCGTTCCTCGGCCTGATCGCCGCCAACCGCCAGGACCAGCTCGTCAAGCGCTACGAGACCTACGACGACCTCCTCGCGTACTGCGAACTGTCCGCCAACCCGGTCGGCCGCCTGGTCCTCGCCGTCACCGGCACCGCGACACCCGAGCGGATCCGCCGCTCCGACGCGATCTGCACGGCCCTGCAGATCGTCGAGCACCTCCAGGACGTCGCCGAGGACCTCGCCCGCGACCGCGTCTACCTGCCCGCCGAGGACATGGCGCGCTTCCACGTCACCGAGACGGACCTCGCCGCGCGGAGCGCGGGCGCGTCGGTGCGCGCCCTGGTCGCCTTCGAGGCGGCCCGCGCCCGCGCCCTCCTGGACGACGGCGCGCCCCTGGTGAGCAGCGTCCACGGCAGACTGCGGCTGCTGCTCGCCGGATTCGTGGCCGGCGGACGCGCCGCCCTGCACGCGATCGCCGCGGCCCACCACGACGTCCTTCCCGGCCCGCCCAAGTCCGGCAGGCTCCGGCTGCTGCGCGAGGTGGGCGTGACCCTGCGAGGAGAGGGGTGATCCGGACCGTGGAGGCCGCACCGCACGTGTCCGCGCCGGTACTCGCCGCCTACAGCTACTGCGAGGCCGTCACCGGACAGCAGGCCCGGAACTTCGCCTACGGCATCCGGCTCCTGCCGACGCCCAAGCGCCGCGCCATGTCGGCGCTGTACGCGTTCTCCCGCAGGGTGGACGACATCGGCGACGGCGCCCTCGGCGACGACGTCAAGATCGCCCGCCTCGAGGACACCCGGGCGCTGCTCACCCGGGTCCGCGAGGGCGATGTCGACGAGGACGACACCGACCCGGTCGCGGTCGCCCTCACCCACGCGGCCGAGCGGTTCCCGATCCCGCTCGGCGGCCTGGACGAACTGATCGACGGCGTCCTCATGGACGTCCGCGGCGAGACCTACGAGACCTGGGACGACCTGAAGGCCTACTGCCGCTGCGTGGCGGGCGCCATCGGACGCCTCTCGCTCGGCGTGTTCGGCACCGAACCCGGCGCGCGCGGCGCCGAGCGCGCACCCGAGTACGCCGACACGCTCGGCCTCGCCCTCCAGCTCACCAACATCCTGCGGGACGTCCGGGAGGACGCCGAGGGCGGGCGCACCTACCTGCCCGCCGACGATCTCGCCAAGTTCGGCTGCTCGGCCGGGTTCAGCGGTCCGACGCCCCCCGAGGGCTCCGACTTCGCGGGCCTGGTCCACTTCGAGGTGCGCCGCGCCCGCGCCCTGTTCGCCGAGGGCTACCGCCTGCTGCCCATGCTCGACCGGCGCAGCGGCGCCTGCGTCGCCGCCATGGCCGGCATCTACCGCCGGCTGCTGGACCGCATCGAGCGCGACCCGGAGGTCGTGCTGCGCGGCCGGGTCTCGCTGCCCGGACCCGAGAAGGCGTACGTCGCCGTGCGCGGCCTGTCCGGTCTCGACGCCCGGCACGTGTCCCGGCGGACCGTCAGGAGGCGCGTCTGATGGTCCCGGCGGAGGAACCGGTCACCCGAGACGACACCCGGCAGAAGCGGCGGGCAACCCTCCGGTGGCGGTCCGCGTCCCTGACTGAGACGGTCGGTCGTGCACCGTTCCAGCACGGCCGCCGCGCAGGGGAGGCTGCACGATGACCGACGGCACCCGGCCTCACGGACCGCACGCGCAGACCCCGGCCCGCGCCGCGCGGCACGCCGTCGTGGTCGGCGGAGGGCTGGCCGGCGTCACCGCCGCGCTCGCGCTCGCCGACGCGGGCGTGCGCGTGACCCTGCTGGAGGGCAGGCCGCGCCTCGGCGGGCTCGCCTTCTCCTTCCGGCGCGGCGAGCTGACCGTCGACAACGGCCAGCACGTCTACCTGCGCTGCTGCACCGCCTACCGCTGGTTCCTCGACCGGATCGACGCCGCCGCGCTCGCCCCGCTGCAGGACCGCCTCGACGTGCCCGTCGTCGACGCCGCCCGCCCCGCCGGACGCCGGCTGGGCAGGCTGCGCCGCGACGCGCTGCCCGTGCCGCTGCACCTGGGGCGCAGCCTCACCACCTATCCGCACCTGTCGCTCGCCGACCGCGCCCGCGTCGGCCGCGCCGCGCTCGCCCTCAAGGCGCTCGACCTCGCCGATCCGGCCCTGGACGACCAGGACTTCGGCAGCTGGCTGACCGCGCACGGCCAGTCGGCGCGCGCCGTCGAGGCCCTGTGGGACCTGGTCGGCGTCGCCACCCTCAACGCGGTCGCGGGCGACTCCTCCCTGGGGCTCGCCGCGATGGTGTTCAAGACCGGTCTGCTGTCCGACCCGGGCGCCGCCGACATCGGCTGGGCGCGCGTCCCGCTCGGCGACCTGCACGACCGGCTGGCCCGCGAGGCGCTCGACGCCGCGGGCGTGCGCACCGAGGTCCGCGCCCGCGTCACCTCCGTCCGCGCCGACGGCGACGGCCCATGGACCGTGGACCTGTCCGGCGAGAGCCTCCGGGCGGACGCCGTCGTGCTCGCCGTACCGCAGCGCGAGGCGTACGACCTGCTGCCCGCGGGCGCTCTCGACGCACCGGAGCGGCTGCTGGACATCGGCACGGCGCCGATCCTCAACGTCCATGTCGTCTACGACCGGCAGGTGCTCACCAGCCCGTTCTTCGCGGCGCTCGGCACCCCCGTGCAGTGGGTCTTCGACCGCACCGACGCCTCCGGGCTGCGGGACGGCCAGTACCTGGCGGTGTCCCAGTCCGCCGCGCAGGGCGACATCGACCGGCCCGTGGCCGAGCTGCGCGAACGGTACCTGCCCGAGCTGGAGCGGCTGCTGCCCCTCGCGCGCGGCGCGCGCGTGCGGGACTTCTTCGTCACCCGGGAGCGCGCCGCCACGTTCGCTCCCGCCCCCGGCGTCGGGCGTCTGCGGCCCGGCGCCCGCACCAAGGCACCCGGCCTGTACCTGGCCGGAGCGTGGACCGCCACCGGGTGGCCCGCGACCATGGAGAGTGCGGTCCGCAGCGGAGTGGGTGCGGCGGACGCCGCGCTGCGCGCCCTGGGACGGCCCCGCCCCCGTCGTCTCTTCGCGTTCGAGGAGGCGGCGTGATGCCCGGACAGTACGGCGCGGCCCCCCGCACCCCCGGTACCGCAACAAGAGGAGAGACAGTGCCCACAGCGCCCCCGGCCTCCACGGCCGCCCGACGGACCACGGTGGACGTGACCGCGCTCCTGGAGCGCGGCCGCACCCTGGCCACACCGGTGCTGCGGGCCGCCGTCGACCGGCTGGCGCCTCCGATGGACACGGTCGCGGCCTACCACTTCGGCTGGATCGACGCCGACGGCAGGCCCGCGGACGGCGACGGCGGCAAGGCCGTACGCCCCGCCCTGGCCGTGCTCTCCGCCGAGGTCACCGGCGCCGCGCCCGAGACGGGCGTGCCCGGCGCCGTCGCCGTGGAACTCGTCCACAACTTCTCGCTGCTGCACGACGACCTGATGGACGGCGACGAACAGCGCAGGCACCGCGACACCGTCTGGAAGGTGCACGGCCCCGCCCAGGCCATCCTGGTCGGCGACGCCCTCTTCGCCCTGGCCAACGAGGTCCTGCTGGAGGTCGGCACCGTCGACGCCGGCCGCGCCGCCCGACGCCTGGCCACCGCCAGCCGCGCCCTGATCGACGGCCAGGCGCAGGACATCTCCTACGAGCACCGCGACCGGGTCAGCGTCGAGGAGTGCCTGGAGATGGAGGGCAACAAGACGGGCGCCCTGCTGGCCTGTGCCAGCTCCGTGGGCGCCGTGCTCGGCGGCGCGGACGACCGCACCGCCGACGCGCTGGAGAGGTACGGCTACCACCTGGGGCTCGCCTTCCAGGCCGTGGACGACCTCCTCGGCATCTGGGGCGACCCGGACGCCACCGGCAAGCAGACCTGGAGCGACCTGCGCCAGCGCAAGAAGTCCCTGCCGGTGGTGGCCGCGCTCGCGGCGGGCGGCGCCGCCTCCGAGCGGCTCGGGGAACTGCTCACCGCCGACGCCAAGAGCAGCGACTTCGCGAGCTTCTCCGAGGAGGAGTTCGCGGCCCGCGCCGAGCTCATCGAGCGGGCCGGCGGCCGCGACTGGACCGCCGAGGAAGCACGTCGTCAGCACACCATCGCCATCGAAGCTTTGGACGCCGTCGCCATGCCCGAGCAGGTCCGGGACCGGTTCACGGCGCTCGCCGACTTCGTCGTCGTACGAAAGAGATGATCACTATCGGTCGAATAGCCCTCGCGTAGTCGCCGGCCGGTGTTGCGGGGAGAGACAGGAACACCGGCCGACGGCGGACCCACAGCAGACGCACCGATTGCAGCACTGCACGAAGGGGAAGCCATGACAGCGACGACCGACGGAAGCACCGGGGCCGCCCTGCCGGCCCGCGCTGCCGCGGCCAGCGAAACCGACATCGACATCGACATCCCGATCCCCGAGGCGGCCGGGGGACCAGAAGCCGCCACGCGCGCCGTGCGACGCGCCACCGACTTCCTGCTCTCCCGGCAGGACGCGCAGGGCTGGTGGAAGGGCGACCTCGAGACGAACGTCACGATGGACGCCGAGGACCTGCTCCTGCGTCAGTTCCTCGGCATCCGCGACGCGGACACCACCCGCGCCGCCGCCCTCTTCATCCGCGGCGAACAGCGCGACGACGGCACCTGGGCCACGTTCCACGGCGGGCCCGGTGAACTCTCCACCACCATCGAGGCGTACGTCGCGCTGCGGCTGGCCGGCGACCCGCCCGACGCGCCGCACATGGCGAAGGCGTCCGCCTGGGTCCGCGAGCGGGGCGGCATCGCCGCCTCCCGCGTCTTCACCCGGATCTGGCTCGCCCTGTTCGGCTGGTGGAAGTGGGAGGACCTGCCCGAACTCCCGCCGGAACTCATCTACTTCCCCCCGTGGGTCCCGCTCAACATCTACGACTTCGGCTGCTGGGCCCGGCAGACCATCGTGCCGCTCACGATCGTCTCCGCGAAGCGCCCGGTGCGTCCCGCGCCCTTCCCGCTGGACGAACTGCACACCGACCCCGCCGACCCCAACCCCGCCAAACCGCTCGCGCCCGCGGCGAGTTGGGACGGCGTCTTCCAGCGGCTCGACAAGGGCCTGCACGTACTGCGCAGGATCGCGCCGCGCCGGCTGCGCCGGGCCGCCATGAACACCGCGGCCCGCTGGATCATCGAGCGGCAGGAGAACGACGGCTGCTGGGGCGGCATCCAGCCGCCCGCCGTGTACTCGATCATCGCCCTGCACCTGCTGGGCTACGACCTCGGGCACCCCGTGATGCGCGCGGGACTGGAGTCCCTGGACCGCTTCGCCGTGTGGCGCGAGGACGGCGCCCGGATGATCGAGGCCTGCCAGTCCCCGGTGTGGGACACCTGCCTCGCGACCATCGCGCTCGCCGACGCGGGCGTCCCCGCGGACCACCCGCAACTGGTCAAGGCCGCCGACTGGATGCTCGGCGAACAGATCGTGCGGCCCGGCGACTGGTCCGTACGGCGTCCCGGACTGCCGCCCGGCGGCTGGGCGTTCGAGTTCCACAACGACAACTACCCCGACATCGACGACACCGCCGAGGTGGTCCTCGCGCTGCGCCGCGTCGCCCACCACGACCCGGAGCGGGTGGAGCGGGCCATCGCGCGCGGGGTGCGCTGGAACCTCGGCATGCAGTCGAGGAACGGCGCGTGGGGCGCGTTCGACGTCGACAACACCAGCCCCTTGCCGAACCGGCTGCCGTTCTGCGACTTCGGCGAGGTCATCGACCCGCCGTCCGCCGACGTCACCGCGCACGTCGTCGAGATGCTCGCCGTGGAGGGGCTCACCCACGATCCGCGCACCCGGCGCGGCATC
Organism: Streptomyces sp. NPDC037054; assembly: GCF_055606745.1. Taxonomy (NCBI): domain Bacteria; kingdom Bacillati; phylum Actinomycetota; class Actinomycetes; order Kitasatosporales; family Streptomycetaceae; genus Streptomyces; species Streptomyces sp. NPDC037054. The sequence continues at coordinate 175,211 of NZ_JBVJSJ010000006.1, forward strand.
GAGTGGCTGCTCGCCGAACAGGAGCCGGACGGCTCGTGGTTCGGGCGCTGGGGCGTCAACTACGTCTACGGCACCGGCTCCGTCGTGCCCGCCCTGACGGCCGCCGGCCTGCCCACCTCGCACCCGGCGATCCGGCGGGCCGTGACGTGGCTGGAGTCCGTGCAGAACGACGACGGCGGCTGGGGCGAGGACCTGCGCTCCTACAAGTACGCCGAGGAGTGGAGCGGACGCGGCGCCTCCACCGCCTCGCAGACCGCTTGGGCGCTGATGGCGCTGCTGGCGGCGGGGGAGCGGGAGTCGCCCGCCGTCGAACGCGGCGTCGCCTGGCTCGTCGCGACCCAGCGGGAGGACGGCTCCTGGGACGAGCCGTACTTCACCGGCACCGGCTTCCCCTGGGACTTCTCCATCAACTACCACCTGTACCGGCAGGTCTTCCCGCTCACCGCGCTCGGCCGGTACGTGCACGGCGAGCCGTTCGCCGGCAGGGACCGCGCGACCGCGGCCGGGACGGCGCGCGTCGAGGCCGAGGGCAGCTGATGAGCCCGCGGCCCGACCCGGCCCCGCTGCTGATCGCCTGCGCGCTCGGCATCGAGCACCTCGCGCTGCGCACGGGCGACCGCGGCGGGGCCGGCGGGCCGGTCACCGTGCTGCGCACGGGCATGGGCCCGGCGGCGGCCGAGCGGGCCGTCGGCCGGGCCCTCGCCGACCCGGCGTTCGCCGACGCCGCCGTGCTCGCCACGGGCTTCTGCGCGGGCCTCGCGCCCGGCATGCACCCCGGTGACCTGGTGGTCGCCGAGGAGACCCGGGACCCGCGCGGCACCACGCCGTGCGCCGGCACCGACCTGCTGGTCAAGGAGCTGGCGCGGGCCGTGCCCGGCCGGACCGTCCACACCGGGCCGCTCACCGGCTCCGACCACGTCGTCCGCGGCGCCGCGCGTGCCGCACTGCTCACCACCGGAGCGATCGCGGTGGACATGGAGTCCGCGGCCACGCTGCTGAGCGCGGTGCGCGCCGGTGCCCGCCCGGTTGCCGCCGTCCGAGTGGTCGTGGACGCCCCGGAGCACGAACTCGTCCGGATCGGCACAGTGCGCGGTGGAATATCGGCTTTCCGTGTTCTTCGCTCCGTACTTCCCGCATTCTTCGAATGGCACCGTTCCCTGCTGCTCCCCCGGAGGTGAGCCAGATGGCCATGCCGCTGCGCCAGTCCATCAAGGTCGCTACTTACCTGGCCGAACAGAAGCTCCGCAGGCGGGACAAGTTCCCCCTCATCGTCGAGCTGGAGCCGCTCTTCGCCTGCAACCTGAAGTGCGAGGGCTGCGGCAAGATCCAGCACCCGGCGGGGGTGCTCAAGCAGCGCATGCCGGTCGCCCAGGCGGTGGGCGCGGTGCTGGAGTCCGGCGCGCCGATGGTGTCCATCGCCGGCGGAGAGCCCCTGATGCACCCTCAGATCGACGAGATCGTCAGGCAGTTGGTCGCGAAGAGGAAATACGTCTTCCTGTGCACCAACGCCATGCTGCTGCGCAGGAAGATGGACAAGTTCACGCCCTCGCCGTACTTCGCGTTCGCCGTGCACATCGACGGGCTGCGCGAGCGGCACGACGAGTCGGTGGCGAAGGAGGGCGTGTTCGACGAGGCGGTGGCGGCCATCAAGGAGGCCAAGCGGCGCGGCTTCCGAGTCACCACCAACTCGACGTTCTTCAACACCGACACCCCGCAGACGATCATCGAGGTCCTCGACTACCTCAACGACGACCTCAAGGTGGACGAGATGATGATCTCGCCCGCCTACGCCTACGAGAAGGCGCCCGACCAGGAGCACTTCCTGGGCGTGGAGCAGACCCGCGAGCTGTTCAAGAAGGCCTTCGCGGGCGGCAACCGGCGCCGCTGGCGGCTCAACCACTCCCCGCTGTTCCTCGACTTCCTGGAGGGCAAGGTCGACTTCCCGTGCACGGCGTGGGCGATCCCGAACTACTCGCTGTTCGGCTGGCAGCGGCCCTGCTACCTGATGAGCGACGGGTACGTGCCGACGTACCGGGAGCTGATCGAGGACACCGACTGGGACAAGTACGGCCGGGGCAAGGACCCGCGCTGCGCCAACTGCATGGCGCACTGCGGCTACGAGCCGACCGCCGTCCTCGCCACCATGGGCTCCCTGAAGGAATCGCTGCGCGCCATGCGCGAGACCGTCGCGCCGAGCGGCGGGTGACGACGATGACCGCTGTGCCCCTGGGCATGCCCGCACCGCCGGCCCGGCCGGTCGCCGAGCGGCGCGCCTCGCGGCGGATCCAGGTCGGCCCGGTGGCGGTCGGGGGCGGCGCCCCGGTGTCGGTGCAGTCGATGACGACGACCCGTACGTCGGACATCGGCGCCACCCTCCAGCAGATCGCCGAACTCACCGCCACGGGCTGCGAGATCGTGCGCGTGGCCTGCCCCACGCAGGACGATGCCGACGCCCTCGCGACGATCGCCCGCAAGTCGCAGATCCCGGTCATCGCCGACATCCACTTCCAGCCGAAGTACGTCTTCGCGGCCATCGAGGCCGGCTGCGCCGCGGTCCGCGTGAACCCGGGCAACATCAAGCAGTTCGACGACAAGGTGCGCGAGATCGCCAAGGCGGCCAAGGACCACGGCACGCCGATCCGCATCGGCGTCAACGCGGGCTCCCTGGACCGCCGGCTGCTCCAGAAGTACGGCAAGGCCACCCCCGAGGCCCTCGTCGAGTCCGCGCTGTGGGAGGCGTCCCTCTTCGAGGAGCACGACTTCCGCGACATCAAGATCTCGGTGAAGCACAACGACCCGGTCGTGATGATCGAGGCCTACCGCCGGCTCGCCGCCCAGTGCGACTACCCCCTCCACCTCGGCGTCACCGAGGCCGGCCCGGCCTTCCAGGGCACCATCAAGTCGGCCGTCGCCTTCGGCGCGCTGCTCTCCCAGGGCATCGGCGACACCATCAGGGTGTCGCTGAGCGCGCCGCCCGCCGAGGAGGTCACGGCCGGCCTCCAGATCCTCCAGTCGCTCGGACTCAGACAGCGGCACCTGGAGATCGTGTCGTGCCCGTCCTGCGGGCGCGCCCAGGTCGACGTCTACAAGCTGGCCGACGAGGTCACCGCCGGCCTGGACGGCATGGACGTGCCCCTGCGGGTCGCGGTGATGGGCTGCGTCGTGAACGGTCCGGGCGAGGCGCGCGAGGCCGACCTCGGCGTGGCCTCCGGCAACGGCAAGGGACAGATCTTCGTCAGGGGCGAGGTCGTCAGGACCGTCCCCGAGTCGAAGATCGTGGAGACGCTCATCGAGGAAGCGATGAGGATCGCCGAACAGATGGAGCAGGACGGCGTCGCGGCGGGGGAGCCGGCCGTCACCGTGAGCTGAACAGCACGGACCGAAGGGGGCCCGAGCGTGACGATTCTGGAGAACATCCGGGGACCACACGACCTCATGTCGCTGTCCGAGCCGGAACTCGGCCAACTGTCCGACGAGATCCGGGAGTTCCTGGTGCACGCGGTGTCCAGGACCGGCGGTCACCTCGGGCCCAACCTGGGCGTGGTGGAACTCACCGTCGCCCTGCACCGGGTCTTCGAGTCACCCACCGACCGCATCCTGTGGGACACCGGACACCAGAGCTACGTCCACAAGCTGCTGACGGGGCGTCAGGACTTCTCCAAGCTGCGCGGCAAGGGCGGCCTGTCCGGCTACCCCTCGCGCGAGGAGTCCGAGCACGACGTCATCGAGAACAGCCACGCCTCGACCGCGCTCGGCTGGGCCGACGGACTCGCCAAGGCGCGCGAGGTGCGGGGCGAACTGGGGCACGTCGTCGCGGTGATCGGCGACGGCGCCCTGACCGGCGGCATGGCGTGGGAGGCGCTGAACAACATCGCGGCCGCCAAGGACCGGCCGCTGATCGTCGTCGTCAACGACAACGAACGGTCCTACGCCCCGACCATCGGCGGCCTCGCCCACCACCTCGCCGCGCTGCGCACCACCGACGGCTACGAGAAGGTGCTGGCCTGGGGCAAGGACGTCCTCCAGCGCACCCCCGTGGTCGGCGGCACCGTCTACGAGGCGCTGCACGGCGCGAAGAAGGGCTTCAAGGACGCGTTCGCCCCGCAGTGCCTGTTCGAGGACCTGGGCCTGAAGTACGTCGGCCCGATCGACGGACACGACACCCGGGCCGTCGAGTCGGCGCTGCGCCGCGCGAAACGCTTCCACGGGCCGGTCCTGGTGCACGTCCTCACGGAGAAGGGCCGCGGCTACGAACCCGCCCTCGCGAACGAGGAGGACCACTTCCACACCGTCGGCGTGATGGACCCGCTGACCTGCGCGCCGCTCACTCCGTCGGCCGGACCGTCCTGGACCTCGGTGTTCGGCGAGGAGATCGTCCGCATCGGCGAGGAACGCGACGACGTCGTGGCGATCACGGCGGCCATGCTGCACCCGGTGGGCCTCGGCGCGTTCGCCGAGCGGTTCCCGGACCGGGTGTGGGACGTCGGCATCGCCGAACAGCACGCGGCCGTCTCGGCGGCGGGCCTGGCGACCGGCGGACTCCACCCCGTCGTCGCCGTCTACGCCACCTTCCTCAACCGCGCCTTCGACCAGCTGCTGATGGACGTCGCCCTGCACAAGTGCGGCGTCACCTTCGTCCTGGACCGGGCCGGCGTCACCGGCGTCGACGGGGCCTCCCACAACGGCATGTGGGACCTGTCCGTCCTCCAGGTCGTCCCCGGCCTCAGGATCGCCGCGCCCCGCGACGCGGCCCAACTGCGGGCCCAGTTGCGGGAGGCGGTCGCCGTGCACGACGCGCCGACCCTGGTCCGCTTCCCCAAGGAGTCCGTGGGCCCCGAGATCCCGGCCGTGGACCGGGTGGGCGGCCTCGACGTCCTGCACCGGGCGCCGGGCCGGCCGGAGGTCCTGCTGGTCGCCGTCGGCGTGATGGCGCCCGTCTGCCTGCGGGCCGCCGAGCTGCTGGAGGCCCGCGGCATCGGCTGCACCGTCGTGGACCCGCGCTGGGTCAAGCCCGTCGACCCCGCGCTGCCCCCGCTCGCCGCCGAACACCGCCTGGTGGCCGTCGTGGAGGACAACAGCCGCGCGGCCGGGGTGGGGTCGGCCGTCGCGCTGGCCCTGGGCGACGCCGAAGTGGACGTGCCCGTACGGCGGTTCGGCGTCCCGGAGCAGTTCCTCGCGCACGCCAAACGGGCCGAGGTGCTCGCCGACATCGGCCTCACGCCCGTCGAGATCGCGGGCCGGATCAGCGCGAGCCTGGCCGTCAAGGAAGAGCTGTCCAAGGAGCAACCGCAATGACCACCGCGGAATCCGCGTCGCCGTCGTCGCCGCAGGCCGGGGAGTTCGACCTCGGCGCGCTGCTGGCCGAACGCGGAGCCGAGCGCTACGAGCTGCACACCCGGCACCTCAACCACCAGCTCCCGCGCATGCTGCACACCATCGGCTTCGACAAGGTCTACGAGCGCGCCGAGGGCGCCTACTTCTGGGACGCCGACGGCAACGACTACCTGGACATGCTCGCCGGGTTCGGCGTGATGGGCCTGGGCCGGCACCACCCCGTGGTCCGCAAGGCGCTGCACGACGTCCTCGACCTCGACCTCGCCGACCTCACCCGGTTCGACTGCCAGCCCCTGCCCGGACTCCTGGCCGAGCGGCTGCTGGCGCACAGCCCGCACCTGGACCGTGTCTTCTTCGGCAACAGCGGCACCGAAGCCGTCGAAGGCGCCCTGAAGTTCGCCCGCTGCGCAACCGGCAGGCCGCGCGTGCTGTACTGCGAGCACGCCTTCCACGGCCTGACCACCGGCTCCCTGTCGGTGAACGGCGAGGCCGGCTTCCGGGACGGCTTCGCCCCGCTGCTGCCCGACACGGCCGTGCCCCTCGGCGATCTCGACGCGCTGGAAAGGGAGTTGCGCAAGGGAGACGTCGCCGCGCTGGTTGTCGAGCCGATCCAGGGCAAGGGCGTGCACGAGGCGCCGCCCGGCCATCTGCGCGCCGCCCAGGAACTGCTGCACCGGCACAAGGCACTCCTCATCGCCGACGAGGTGCAGACCGGCCTCGGCCGCACCGGCGACTTCTACGCGTACCAGCACGAGGAGGGCGTCGAGCCGGACCTGGTGTGCGTGGCGAAGGCCCTGTCCGGCGGCTACGTGCCGGTCGGTGCCACGCTGGGCAAGGACTGGATCTTCAAGAAGGTCTACTCCTCGATGGACCGCGTGCTGGTCCACTCGGCGAGCTTCGGGGCCAACGCCCAGGCCATGGCGGCGGGCCTCGCCGTACTGTCCGTGCTGGAGAACGAGCAGATCGTGGCGGGCGTCCGCACCACCGGCGAGCTGCTGAGGTCCCGGCTGGCGGCACTGGTGGACCGGTATGAAATGCTCGCCGACGTCCGCGGCCGGGGCCTGATGATCGGCATCGAGTTCGGCCGGCCGCGCTCGCTGAAGCTGCGCAGCCGGTGGGCCATGCTCCAGGCCGCCCGCAAGGGACTGTTCGCGCAGATGGTGGTCGTGCCGCTGCTCCAGAAGCACCGTATCCTCACCCAGGTCTCCGGCGACCACATGGAGGTCATCAAGCTCATCCCGCCGCTGATCATCGGCGAGCGGGAGGTCGACCGGTTCGTCGACGCCTTCACCGCGGTCATGGACGACGCGCACGACGGCGGGCTGATCTGGGACTTCGGCAGGACCCTGGTGAAGCAGGCGATCGCCAACCGCTGACGGCCGCCGCCCCGGCCGGGCGACCGCAAGGGTCTCGCGCCGGGGCTTTTGCCTCTGAGGCAAGAAATTTGCCCGAGAGGCAAGGCTCGGGCTGAATGGACGCATGAGCCACCCCGAGTCCGACCCGCCGGACGGGCCGCCCGAGGCGGGGCCGCTCGTCGCGCCCCGGCTTCGCGCCCTGCGCCGCCGCGCGGGCCTCACCCTGGAGGCCGCGGCCCGCGCCGCCGCCCTGTCGCCCGCCCATCTGTCCCGGCTGGAGACGGGGCAGCGCCAGCCGTCCCTGCCGATGCTGCTGGCCCTCGCCCGCATCTACGGTACGACGGTCTCCGAGCTGCTCGGCGAGCGGGCCGCCGAACGGGACGCCGTCGTCCGGGCCGCCGACATGGAGCCGACGGCGGCGGGCGGCTGGACGTACTGGCAGGCAGGGGCGCCCGGACGCGGCATGCAGGCCCTGCGGGTCCGCGTGCCGTACGGGGCGCAGGGCGACATCGTGCGCGTCCATCCCGGCGAGGAGTGGCTGCACGTGCTCAAGGGCCGGCTGCGGCTGCGCCTCGGCGACACCCTGCACCGGCTCGACCCGGGGGACAGCGCGCACTTCGACTCGCTGACCCCGCACCGCATCGCCGCGGACGGCCCGGACGGGGTCGAGCTCCTCTTCGTCCACACCCTGCTGCAGAGCCCCACGGCCACGCTGTGCCTGGGCCCGATCACCGGAGCGACGCCATGAGCGACATCGAGGAGAAGTTCCCGCGCGCCCTGTGGGTGCGGCTGTTCATCTACATCGCCGTGGGGCACGTCTTCGCCGCGTTCGTCTGGCTGCTCTTCGAGGTCGGCGCCAAGTAGCTCCGCCGCCGCCCCGGCCGGGACGTCAGTCGAGGAGGCGTTCGCGCAGCCGCTCCCGGGTCTCGGGTGTGACCCCGAGGCCCTGCTCCAGATAGGCCTCCACGCCGCCCCAGGTCTCCTCGATCGTCTCGAAGGCCGCCGTGAGGTACTCGGCGCGCGCGTCGAAGAGGGGGTTGAGCAGCTCCATGACCTCGGGGGAGTAGGCCGAGGCCGACGTGCCGCTGCGGCGCACCTTGTAGCGGCGGTGCTTGGCGTTGGACTTCAGGTAGTCCTCGACGATCGCGTCCCGCTCGACGCCCACGGCCAGCAGGGTCACCGCGACGGACAGGCCCGCGCGGTCCTTGCCCGCCGCGCAGTGCATCAGAGCCGGGACGCTGTCCTCGGCGAGCGCCCGCAGCACCCGGGAGTGCTCCGCGGTGCGCTCCTTGATGATCATCCGGTACGAGGCGATCATGCGGTCCGCGCCCTTGCCGTCCGACAGGATCGCGCGCAGCTGGTCGAGGTCGCCGTCGCGCACCATCTTCCAGAACTCGGCACCGTCGGCCGGGTCGCTCAGCGGCAGGTTCACATTGCGCACGCCCGGCAGCTCGACGTCCGGGCCCTCGAGCTTCTGGTCGGCCGCGTTGCGGAAGTCGAAGATCGTGTGCAGGCCGAGGGAGGCGAGGAAGGCGGCGTCCTCCTGCGTCGCGTGCGCGAGGTGGCCGCTGCGGAACAGCACGCCGTGCCGCACCCGGCGGCCGTCCACGGTCGGCAGTCCGCCGACGTCACGGAAGTTGCGCACTCCGGCCAGCTCGGGCTCGGTCGACGGGACCTGCTGCGTCACGAGGGCTCCTCCCACTCGGCCCCGACGGCGCGGCTCACCGACGGGCACGTGTCGACGATACGACACGCCCACCGGGCCATAAGAGAGGGACGCATCACCCCCGTCAGCTGCAAACAGGATGAAATCGGGCACCCTTTTGCCGGTGAGCCTCTATGTCGCCCAGTGGGTCATTAGTCCGAATCGAGTGTTTGGGTATAACGCGCCCCGATAGCAAGGGAGATGGGGTGTGGTGCGTGAGCAGCGTCATAATCGTGACGATCCGCTGTCGCCATGTTCACGTAATTCAGGTGCATTTCCTGGGGATTGAAGAAGAGCGAAAGATCCTTAATCCACGCTCGGTGACCGGAAAAGTCCCGAACGGCCGCCGGTAAAGCGTCCGCAGGCATTCCCGGGCTTGTCCCCGTGCCATCCGGTCGCTTACGTTCGCCACCGATCCGGACGGACGCCTAATCCTGCCGCCGCCCGGAAGCCCGCACACACTGACCCGTGTACGGCAGGAGCGGGGGACCCACAGGTACAACCGCCTGTTCCGGTCTCCGGAACTGGCTTGGGGTGAAGTCGCGCAGCAGACGCGGCCGGGCATCTCCAGCCCGAACCCGACAGCTCACCTCGTAGGCGCCGGAGAGGAATTCGCCATGCCCGCGAAGGGTAAGCACCGCCGTACGAAGTCACAGCGTTTCACCCGATCCATCGCCGTCGCCGGAACCGGCGGCGCCGCACTCGCGCTTCCGCTTCTCGGGGCCACCGGCGCCAACGCCGCCCCCGCGCAGCCGGTTTCCGAAAAGGCCGTTCAGTCCCTTCCGGTGGCGCAGAACAAGGCCCCCGAGAAGAGCGCCGCGAAGAACTCCGCCCCGCGGACCTACACTGTCAAGGGCGGCGACTACCTTTCGAAGATCGCCGACGAGCAGAATGTCAGCGGCGGCTGGAAGAAGCTGTACGAGGACAACCGCGAGACCGTCGGAAGCGACCCCTCGCTGATCCTCCCGGGCCAGAAGCTGGCCCTGGGCAAGAAGGCCGCGACGACCACCGCCAAGCCGTCGGCCGAGTCGCCTTCGTCTGCTTCTTCCGGTTCGTCGACGAAGTCGTCCGCCTCCGAGTCGTCCGCGTCGAAGTCGTCGTCCTCCGACTCCTCCGCCTCGCCGTCGGCCAACGCCGCGGCGCCGGCCGCGCAGTCCTCCGGCTTCACGCTCCCCGTCTCCGGCTCCGGCGTCGGCACCGCCTACAAGGTCGCCGGCAGCATGTGGTCCAGCGGCTACCACACCGGCGTCGACTTCGTCGTCCCGACCGGCACGTCCCTGAAGGCCGTCGGCGCCGGCACCGTCGTCTCCGCCGGCTGGGCGGGCGCGTACGGCAACCAGGTCGTCATCAAGCTCAGCGACGGCCACTACGCCCAGTACGCCCACCTGTCCTCCCTGTCGGTCTCGGCCGGTCAGAGCGTGACCGCGGGCCAGCAGGTCGGCCTCTCCGGCTCGACCGGCAACTCGACCGGTCCGCACCTGCACTTCGAGATCCGGACCACGCCGGACTACGGCTCGGACGTGGACCCGATGGCGTACCTGCGCTCGCACGGCGCCCCCGGCGCCTGACGCACCGGCCGCCCCTCGGCGCGGCCACCCGCCTGACACGCGGCCGAAGGCCGGACCCCGATCCCCGGGTCCGGCCTTCGGCGTTCCCGTTCCCGTTCCCGTTCCCGGCGCGTGAACCCGCCCCATAACCCGCCCCGTCTATTCCCGAGTTGACCAAGACTTCAGGCGTGGCTTATCTCACCGTCCGTCAACCCCTGCCTACGGTCGCGTAGGTCACATTCGACGGTGAAAAATGGATCGATGTGGCAGACGATTCGAAGAATGACAGCAGATCAGTGATCGGGTCGTACGTGGCGGTGGGGGACAGCTTCACCGAGGGCGTGGGCGACCCCGGCCCCGACGGGGCGTTCGTCGGCTGGGCCGACCGCTTCGCGGTACTGCTCGCCGACCGGCGGCCCGAGGGCGACTTCCAGTACACCAACCTCGCCGTGCGCGGAAAACTGCTCGACCAGATCGTCGCGGACCAGCTCCCCAGGGCGGTGGAACTCGCCCCGGACCTGGTCTCCTTCTGCGCCGGGGGCAACGACATCCTGCGGCCCGGCACCGACCCCGACGAGGTGGCCGAGCGGTTCGAGCGGGCGGTCGCCGCGCTCACCGCCGTCGCGGGCACCGTGATGGTGACGACCGGCTTCGACACCCGGACCATGCCCGTCCTCAGGCACCTGCGCGGCAAGATCGCCACCTACAACGGTCACGTCCGTGCCGTCGCGGACCGGTACGGCTGCCCCGTGCTCGACCTGTGGTCCCTGAAGAGCATCCAGGACCGCAGGGCGTGGGACGCGGACCGGCTGCACCTCTCCCCGGAGGGGCACACCCGCGTGGCGCTGCGCGCGGGCCAGGTCCTCGGCCTGGAGATCCCGGCCGACCCGGAGCAGCCCTGGCCGCCGCTGCCGCCGCGCGGCACGCTGGAGATCCGGCGCGACGACGTGCACTGGGCGCGGGAGTACCTGGTGCCGTGGATCGGGCGCCGGCTGCGCGGCGAGTCCTCCGGGGACCATGTGACGGCCAAGGGCATGCTGTCGCCGGACGACATCAGGATGCGGATCGCCCCGGTGGCCTGAGGGGGGCGACGGCGGGGCAGTGCGCGTGGAAAGGGCGGTGGCGGGGCGGCACGAGCGGCCACTCGGACGGGCGTCTCGCCGCTCCGCCGGTCCGGCGGGCGTCCCACCGTCCCGTCACCCTGGCGGGGTGTCCCGTCGCTCCGTCACCGCGGCGGGTGTCTGGCCGCGCTGCCCCCTGAGGGCGTCGACCCGGCGGACGTCCTGCCGCCCTGTCACCCCGGCTGGCGTCACACCGCTCCGTCACCGCCGTGGGCGTCTCAGCGCTCCGCTGCCGTCAACTCCTCCGGTGCGAGGTCCAGTTCGCGGGCGAGGGCCGCGTCGGCCCACTGTTGGGCGCGGGCCGGGGAGAGCGTGCCCGGGTAGGACGTGAGCTGGACGGCGAGCCCGTCGAGCAGCGCGGTGAGGCGCAGCGCCGCGCCCGCGGGGTCGGCGCAGCGGAACTCGCCCGCGGTCACGCCCTCCGCGATGACCTCGGCGATCGCCGCCTTCCAACGCCGGTCCAGGTCGCCCGTCACCTCGCGCAGCACCGGCTCGCGCAGGGCCGCCGCCCAGCCCTCGATCCACAGCCGCCAGCCCTTGGCCTGCCCGGTCGGGGCGTACCACCGCACGACGGCCCGCAGTCGGCGCAGCGCCGTCGTGCGGCGGCCGAGCAGGGCGCGCAGCCGGGCGAGGTCGTCCTCGGCGGCGTGCTCGAAGGCGGCGGCGACCAGCTTCTCCTTCGAGGAGAAGTGGTACAGCACGAGGGCGTTGCTCACCCCGAGCGCGGCGGCCACGTCGGCGATCCGGACGGCGACCACGCCGCGCGCCTCGATCTGCTCGACGGCGGCCCGCATGATCTCGGCGCGCCGCTCCGCGACGCCCAACCGCACTCTCGCCACGACGTCACCCTAGCGCTGTGACCGGGAGGGTTCGCCGGCTCGCGCCGCCCGGCACGGCACCGTGCCGCGTCGTCGCGCCGCCCGCGTACACCCAGGGTGCCGGAGACGCTCCGCCCTGCGGCGCACCGCTCGCGCGCGGCCCGCGTGGACCACAGGACGCCGCGGGCCACCCGGCGGACCTTCCCGGCCACATCACTAGCGGTACCAGCCGAACCGCTCGGCGATCGCTTCCAGCCGCTCCTCGGCGACGGCGTGGGCGGCGGCCCGCGGACTCGTCGCGTCTGCCGCCGCACGGCCCAGCACCCCGTCCACCAGGTCCCGCATCGAGCGGCGCACGCGCGCGAACGCCTCGTCCGGGTCCGCGCCGATGTCCCCGAACAGCGTCCACCACCACCAGGCGTTGGTGCCGGAGTTCACCACCACGTCCGGCAGTACGGTCACACCGCGCGCGGCCAGCAGTTCCTCCGCGTCCGGCAGCACGGGCATGTTGGCCGCCTCGACGACGAGGCGGGCGGTGATCCGCGCCTCGTTGGAGACGTCCACGGCGTACGACACCGCCGCCGGCACCAGTACCTCCGCGTCGGCGGACAGCCAGGCGTCCGGGGGCAGTTCGCGGTCGCGGGCCCGCAGCGCGCCGCGGTCCACCGTGCCGTGCGAGTCCCGCGCGGCGAGCAGCGCCTCCACGTCGAGGCCTTCGGGGTTGACGATGGTGCCCTTGACGTCGGCCACCGCGACCACCGTCAGTCCCGCCCGCGCCAGGAACCGGGCGGTGGCCCCGCCCATCGTGCCGAGCCCCTGCAACGCGACACGGGTACCGGCGTACGGCACTCCCGCCCGGTCCAGCGCGGTGAGCGTGGCCTCGGCGACCCCGCAGCCGCCGACCAGCTCGCCGAGCCCGATGCCGTCCACCTCCACGGCGAAGGCGTCCGCGAGCCGGCGCCGGGCGGCCGACTCGTCGTCCAGCAGCGGGTACACCGCCTGCACCGACGAGACGAGCCCGGCCTCGACGGCCGCCCGGTCCACCGTGTCCTGGCTGAGCCCGAGGTCCTCACCCGTGGTCCAGCAGCACTCCACGTACGGCCGCACCGCCCGCAGGTAGCGCACCAGCAGCCCGTACGCCTCGGGGTCCCGGGGGTCGCAGTCGATGCCGCCCTTGGCGCCGCCCAGCGGGACGTACCGCGCCCGCGGGTCGTAGTGCAGCGCCTCCTTCATGGACATGCCATGCGCAAGTCCGGCGACCTCCTCGGCCGTGCAGCCCTCGCGCATCCGCAGGCCCCCGCTGGCCACCCCGCGCACCAGCCGGTCCACGACCAGGAAGCCCCGGCGACCGGTGATGTGGTCGGTCCAGGTGAGGGACAACAAAGGGCTGGCCACGGGGTCTCCTGACACGGGAAAAGGGCTGGTCCGTAAGGGGGTGGTCTACTGAACCGCGGGTCAGCATCGCCGGGAGCGGCCCCCCTGTCAACGTACGCAGACGCGGCGCGCACCGTGGGCCGGAATGTGACGGAGCGGGACCGGCGGTGTCGGTGGGGCCGCCCATAATGGATGTCTGACGACTCCACCTGGAGGTACCGTGGCCGGTTTCCGTTTCCCGGGCTCCGGGCTCCGCGCGCTGCGGCCCGCGGCGTTCGGCGCGGACCCGAGCGGCGAGCGCATGGCGCGCATCCGCAGATCGCCGCACTTCAAGGACGGTGTCTTCCAGAACCCAGGAGGCGTCGCCCGGACCCGCCCGTCCGGCTCGGCACGCTCCTTCGCCAAGGTCTACTTCGACAAGGAGGCCCGCCCCCGCCGGTCACCCCGCGGCGCCATTCCCCTGCACACCACGACGGCCGCCGACCTCGCCCAGGCCCCCGCGACCGGCCTCCGGCTGACGTGGATCGGTCATTCCAGCGTGCTCGCGGAGATCGACGGACAGCGCGTGCTGTTCGACCCGGTGTGGGGCGAGCGCTGCTCCCCGTTCCCGTTCGCCGGTCCCCGGCGGCTGCACCCCGTGCCCCTGCCCCTGGCCGCGCTCGGCCCCGTCGACGTCGTCGTGATCTCCCACGACCACTACGACCACCTGGACATGCCCACGATCAAGGCGCTGGCCGGCACGGACACGGTGTTCGCCGTGCCACTGGGCGTCGGCGCCCACCTGGAGCGCTGGGGCGTGTCCGCGGACCGGCTGCGCGAGCTGGACTGGCACGAGTCGACGCGGGTCGGCGGACTGACCCTGACGGCCACCCCGGCACGCCACTTCTGCGGGCGTGGCATCAGCAACACCCAGCACACGCTGTGGGCGTCGTGGGTCGTCGCCGGTGAGCGGCACCGCGTCTTCCACAGCGGCGACACCGGCTACTTCGAGGGCTTCAAGGACATCGGCGCCGCGCACGGGCCGTTCGACGCGACGATGATCCAGATCGGGGCCTACAGCGCGTTCTGGCCGGACATCCACATGACCCCGGACGAGGGCGTCCGCTCCCACCTGGACCTCCAGGGCGGCAGCCCGGCCGGGGTGCTGCTGCCCATCCACTGGGGCACGTTCAACCTCGCCCCGCATCCGTGGGCGGAGCCGGGGGAGTGGACGAGGGACGCGGCCGAGGAGGCCGGCCAGGCGGTGGCGCTTCCCCGTCCCGGTGAGCCGTTCGAGCCCGGAGGGACGCTGCCCTCGGATCCCTGGTGGCGTGGGGTGTCCCATCCGATCGATCGTCCGTGGCGCAGGCCGGAGCAGGTGGAGGATCCCGGCGGGTCTCCCGGGCGCGATCTCGACCTGGCGGGCGATCGGTGAGAGCGGGTGGGGAGCCGCACCCGGGGATTTCCTGGAGGCCGATCGGCGCTCCCCAGCGCACCGCGGCCGGCGCCAGCCTGCGGGTGATCCGGGCCAGTTCGGCTTCCACGGTCACCGGGACCGCCGCCCGGCGGCGGCGCACCGCGCGCAGGACCTGGGCGGCCGCCTTCTCCGGTGGGTAGCCGCGGCGTGCGTACAGGCCGGTGACCTTCTCCTGGCGGGCGGCCTGGTCCTGCGCCGGGCCCCGAGAAGGTCGTCGTCCGAGTGATGTCGGTCTGCACGATGCCGGGGCAGACGGTGCTGACGCCGATCTTCTCGGCGGCCAGTTCGGCGCGCAGGCAGTCGGACAGCATGAACACCGCGGACTTGCGTCACCGTGATCGTCCGCGGTGGCCCATGCCGTGTGGTCGGCGAGGCGATCCGGAAGAAGCCCTCCGGCCGCTCCGGCCGCTCAGGCCGGCGGGTCCTTCCGCCAGGTCCACTGCGCGTCGGGCGGCTCCTCGCCCAGAACGCGGAGCGAGTCCGTGGAGATCCGGGCAAGCCGGTCGACCTCGTCGAGGCCGAACCACATCTCGTGATTCTCCGAGCGCCCGCTGCGCGGCGGGTGGGTGTCCGGGTCGGACCAGCCGAGCGACAGCAGCCGCTGCTTCTGCGCCTCGGTCGTCTTCCGGTACGCCGACGAGACGCATTCGGCGCCGAACCCGTCGTCCCACCTCATGAACTGCACGTAACGCCCGGTCTCCTGCCGGGCCTTGGGGCGCCGCTGCCACCAGCGCCGCCCCGGGGCGGCGGGCACCGGCGCCGGCTCGGGATCGGGCTCGGAGACCACCAGGGTGTCCCCCGCACGCATACCGGCCACTTCCGCCCGCAGCCGGTCACGGAACTCGTTCCACGCCTCGTCCATCGGGCCAACGTACCGGCACCGATCGGTGAGTCACCCCACATGGGCCTTTCGCTGGATCAGCGCGAGGGGAGAACCGGTCGCGCGCCGTCGACCGGCAGCGGCACCGCCCAACGCACGCGGTCGGCGGCGCGTCCAGGCCGGGGTGGTCCGGAGCGGGGTGGACGGCGGCCGGTTGTCAGGGCCAGGTGCGCAGGGTCTGCCCGATGCGGGCTGCCGCCGCGGCGTGGCCGAACAGCCCCGGCAGGCCGCCGGTGTGCAGCAGGACCGTGCGCTCTCCGGGCCGGATGCCGCCGTCGCGCACCGCCGCCATCAGACCCGCGGCGGCGCGTCCGGTGTAGACCGGGTCCAGGACGACGCCTTGGGTGCGTGCCGTCGTGGTGACGGCGTCCAGCACGGGTTCGTGCAGGACCCCGTACGCCTCGCCCACCTGGTCGCTTCGTACGCGCAGGTGCCCGGGCGCCACCGGGCTGCCGGTGAGCTCCGAGGCGAACGCGGCGGCTGCGGAGGCCGGGTCGGGCAGCGCGCCTACGTCGACGCCGAGGACCCGTTCGGGTCCGAGGGCGGCGACCAGGCCGGCCATCGTGCCGCCGGAGCCGAGAGCGGTGACGACGTGCCGGACGGCGGGCTGCTGGGCGAGGATCTCCTCGCCCGCCTCGCGGTAGCCCCGGGCTCCCAGGGGGCCGGATCCGCCGAACGGCACCAGATACGGTGCCGCTCCCCGTTCACGGAGCTCGGCGCAGGTCCTCTCGGCCTGTCCGGCCAGCTCGGTGAGGGCCGCGTCGCCGGCCCACACGATGCGTGCGGCGAGGGCGGCGTCCAGGAGCAGGTTCCCGCCCGGCTGGTCCGGGCGGCCGTGGCCCGGCATGACCAGCACCACGTCCAGGCCCGCCCGGGCTCCTGCTGCGGCGGTGAGCCGGGCGTGGTTGCTCTGCGGGCCTCCGGTGGTGACCAGGGTGTCCGCCCCGTGCCGCAGGGCGTCAGCGATCAGCCACTCCAGCTTGCGGACCTTGTTTCCGCCGCCGCCGAGTCCGGTCAGGTCGTCCCGTTTGATCCACAGATCGTCGGGTTCCAGGCCGATCGCCCGGGCCAGTCGGCGTGCCGGCTCCATCGGCGTGGGCCACGCCGACAACGTCAGCTTCTCCACCACGTACTCCCTCATCCGCCTGATGAGCGCGTTGACCGGTGTGATCAGCACGCCGGCGCTCGCGCCGGTCCTGATTGTCGCCGCACCACCGGTCACGGGCGCCCGTCGTATGCGCCCGGCAGGACGCCGTCCGCGGGCCGAGTGTTCACCGGGGGGCGAGCGTCACTGCTGTCCGCGCCCAGGCCCGCGAGCAGGCGCAGTCCGTCCTCGGCGGGGCTGCCGGGCGCCGCGGACAGCACCAGGAGCTCCATGCCTGATTCGTCCGGCAGTGCGAAGTTCTCCTGGTGCAGTTCCAGAGGTCCGACGAGCGGGTGGTGGTACGCCTTGCGTCCATGGGTGCGGGCGCGCACGTCCGCACGGGCCCAGAGGCGGCGGAATCGCTCGCTGCCCATCGCCAACTCGCCGATGAGCGACGCGAGACGGGGATCGTCGGGGAATTTCCCGGCGGCCAGGCGCAGGTGCCCGACGACGTCGAGCGTGCAGTTCTCCCAGTCCGCGTAGAGGCCGCGCTCGGCCTCCTCCAGGAAGAGGTGCCGGGCCGTGTTCAGACCCGGCACCGGCCGCCCGTAGAGGAGCCCGGCGAGGCGGTTCCCGGCGAGTACGTCCAGGCGGTGATCCATGATCAGCGCGGGTCCGTCGGCCACCAGGTCGAGGACGCGCAGCAGTTCGGGCCTGACCCGCCCGCCCGGCGCCTTCGCGCGACGGGGGCGCTGCCGGGCGAGCCGGTGGAGGTGGCCGCGTTCGGTCTCGTCGAGGCCGAGGACCCGGGCGAGCGCGTCGAGGACCTGCCCGGAGGGCTGTCTCGCACGGCCCTGCTCCAGACGTACGTAGTAGTCGACGCTGACTCCGGACAGATGCGCGACCTCTTCTCGGCGCAGCCCTTCGACCCGGCGGCGGCTGTCGGCGGGAATGCCGAAGGCCGCCGGGTCGACCCGGGAACGCCGCGTCCGCAGGAAGCCGGCGAGATCGTCCATGCCCCCAGTATGGGCGCGGCGGTGCCCGCGGTGGCGCCCGTGACGGTGGCCCTGCCGTAACCAGGAAGTCCCGTCCGACGGACGAGGAGCCCCTGAACGCGGGCGCCGCCGCAGCCCAGGATCGAAGGCACCGCATCGAAGACGCCGAACCGACGGCGGCCGGTCCGAAGGAGTTCCATGAAGACGCTCATCGTTCACGCCCATCCGGAGCCGAAGTCCCTCAACGGCTCGCTGAAGGATCTCGCCGTGTCCACGTTGGAGAACGCCGGGCACGAGGTACGGGTGAGCGATCTGTACGCGATGAACTGGAAGGCGGTCGTGGACGCCGCGGACTACGGCCCGAACGCCTCAAGTCCTCTGAAGGTCGCGGCGGACTCGGGCCGGGCCTTCGACGCCGGGACGCTCACCCCGGACGTACGCGCCGAGCAGGAGAAGCTGCTGTGGGCCGACACGGTCATCCTCCAGTTCCCGCTGTGGTGGTACACGATGCCCGCGATCCTCAAGGGCTGGGTGGACCGGGTGTTCACCTACCACTTCGCGTACGGCGTCGGCGAGCACAGCGACACCAAGTACGGCGACCGCTTCGGCGAAGGCACCCTCGCCGGCAGGAGGGCCCTGCTGTCGGTGACGGTCGGCGGACCGGAGTCGCACTACGCCGCCCGCGGGATCAACGGCCCCATCGACGACCTGTTGTTCCCGATCCACCACGGCATCCTCTACTACCCGGGCATCGAGGTGCTGCCGCCCTTCGTGCTGTACGGCACCGACCGGGTGACCGACGAGGACTACCCGGACGTCGCGAAGGCATGGGAGCGACGCCTGCTCACCCTGGAGTCGACCGAGCCGATCCCCTTCCGGCGGCAGAACTTCGGTGACTACGAGATCCCCTCCCTGAGCCTGAAGGAGGGCCTGGAGCCGGCGGGCCGCACGGGCTTCGGGCTGCACGTGCGCGGCTGACGTCGCTCGTTCGGCCCGGCCGGCCGTCCGGAGTACCCGGGGCCCGGCCGGCCCCGGCCGGCGACAGCGTGCCGTCACCGTCGGTGCCGAGATGGCTGAACGCCTCGTTCGCCGTGTACTGCCCGTGATCCCGCCGGGCGGTCCGGGTGCGGCCGGTCGTGTTCCTTCGACGGCCCGGAGACGTCGCTCCGAGCCGTTCGGAAGCGGGGGCGACGGGCGGCGGCGCCCTGGAAGGGCTGCGGTGCCCGGAACCCCGCCGCCCACCTCTGATCGGTGTTGACCAGGTCATACGGGGCTCCGACCGTTCGTGAGCGAGTGGTCGGCAGGATCGTCGGTCAGGCGTGCGAACTCTCATACCAGAGCGGGACGCTCGCCGTACAAGTTTGTCAACTGCCCACCGCACATGAACCGTTGGCAACTACTGTGAGTGTCCGTCGGGCGACGCAGGGCCGCATCACCCGGGCCTGCCCACCGACACCGCGACGACCCACGCCGGCTCGCGCGGACCGCGTGCGGCCCGTACTGCCGGGCCCCGACCGACGGACAGTACGAGGACACCGATGTCTCACCTCCGCGCACCGGCCGGACGCGCCGACCGCCGTGAGGGCGGGCGGCACGGGCGGCCGGTCGCCCGCACCGCCCCCGCGCTGACCGACGCCCGCCTGCGGCCCCAACTGCTGCGCATGGCCGTGCTCCCGCCCGTCGCCGTCGCCCTCAGCGGCTGCGCGGCCGTCCTGTTCACCGTCCGCTCCACCGGCGCCGCGCCCTCACCCGCCCTGTGGGCCGTGCTCGCCGGGGCGTTCTCCGTGACCGTCGCCGGTGTCGTCATAGCCGCCGTCGCCGCCAACCGCGCCGCCCGCACCGTGCACGACCGCATCGCCGGCCTGCGCCGCAGCACCGCCCGCGGCGAAGCCGAACTGCGTACGCTCGTCGAGCAGTTGCGGCGCGGCGAGGGGCCGCCCCGGCGCAGGCCCCGCAGTCGGCCGGCCGCGGACGCCGACGAGTTCGAACTCCTCGCCGCCGACCTCGGCCGCGCCCACGACGGCGCCGTCACCGCCGTCGTCCAGGCTTCCCAGCTCTCCAGTCAGGCCGGCAGCGAACAGAAGCTCGAGGTCTTCGTCAACCTCGCCAGGCGGCTTCAGTCCCTCGTCCACCGCGAGATCTCCACGCTGGACGAGCTGGAGAACGAGATCGAGGACCCCGACCTCCTCAAGGGCCTCTTCCACGTCGACCACCTCGCCACCCGCATCCGCCGCCACTCCGAGAACCTCGCCGTGCTCGGCGGTGCCGTCTCCCGCCGGCAGTGGAGCAACCCGGTCCCCATGACCGAGGTGCTGCGCTCGGCCATCGCCGAGGTCGAGCAGTACTCCCGCGTGAAACTCGTCCCGCCGGTCGACGGCGAACTGCGCGGCCACGTCGTCGCCGACGTCATCCACCTGCTGGCCGAACTCGTCGAGAACGCCACGGTGTTCTCCGCCCCGCACACCCAGGTCCTGCTCCGCACCGGCCTCGTCACCTCCGGACTCGCCGTCGAGGTCGAGGACCGCGGCCTCGGCATGCCCGCCGAGGAACAGAGCCGGATGAACGCCGTGCTCTCGGACCCGGACCAGGTCAACGTCGCCGGCCTCCTCGCCGACGGCCGCATCGGCCTGTACGTCGTCTCCCAACTCGCCCGGCGGCACGGCATCTCGGTGCGCCTCCAGTCCAACATCTACGGCGGCGTCCAGGCGGTGCTCGTCGTACCGCAGGACCTGCTGGGCCCGGCGCCGGCCGCCTCCGGAGCCGTACCGAGGCCGCACCGGCCCTCGACGGCGAACGGGCAGCAGCAGTACGGCACCGGGGCCGGGGCGCCCGCAGCGGTACCGCCGGCCACGACGGCGGGCGTACGGGCCGCGACGGCGGGCGTACGGGACGCGGCGGCCGGGGTACGGGACGTGGCAGGAGGCGTACGGGACGCGGCGGCCGGCGTAGGGGGCCCGGCAGCCGGTGCACGAGACATGGCAGCAGGTGTACGGGAGTCGGCAACGGGCGTACCAGGAGCGGCAGGTGACGCAACGGGCGTCCTCGGCGTCCCGGACGCGGCCCCGCAGCACGGCGCTCCCGGCCTCCCGGCCGCCGCCGACCACCTCCCGCACCAGCCCGTCGTACCGCACGCCGCAGGCGCCGACGTCCCCGGCGCTCCTGACACCCCCAGCACCTCCGTCATCCCCGGCGCCGCCGGTAGCTCCGGCACCCCCGTCGTCCCCGATGCCCTCAGCAGCTCCGGCACTCCCGTCGTCCCCGGCGGCGCGCCGCAGTCCGGTGCCCCGCTGCCGCCCCAGCGGCGCGGCGCGCGGCACGCCGCCGCGCGGGACGGCGACGGGCCGCCGCCGCTTCCCGTGCGCGGGGCCCACCACGAACGCCCCACCCCGGCCGACGCCGTCTCCGGCATCCGTCCCGAGAAGCGTCGGGTCCTGGCCGAGCACGAGGGCGTGCCGCCCCTGCCGCGCGCCGCGACCGTGCGCGGCACCATGGCCAAGCCCGGGCTGCCCCGGCGCCGTGCCCAGGAGCACCTCGTGCCCCAGCTGCGCGACGGCCCGGTGCCCCGCCGGGACACCGACGACGTGCCCGGCCACGACCCGGGACTGATGGCCGCCTTCCAGCGCGGCATCGGCCTCGCCGAGGCCCAACAGCACCTGGCGCCCGGCGAGTTCGACGCCGCGGGCCCCGCCGGTACGGCACCGGCCCACCCGGCACTGGCCCACCCGGAATCCGGCCACCTGGATCCCGGCCACCTGGATCCGGGCCTCAGGGATCCCAGCCACGTGGATCCCGTCCACCTGGCTCCCGGTCTCACGGTTGCCGGCCACCTGGACCCCGGTCCCACGGTTGCCGGCCACCGGGATCCGGGCCTTACGGCTCCCAGCCACGGGGATCCCGACCACCTGGATCCCGGCCACCCGGCGCCCCGCCACCCGGAGCCCCGCCACCCGGATCCCGGTCACGCCCACCCCGCTCCGCCCGCCGCGCCGACCGGCAGTGCGACCCTCGCGGTCCGGGCCTCCGGAGGCGCCCGCCCGGCCGGCTACGGCGACGGCGACGCGCACGGTACGCACGCCGGCGGCCGTGCCGCACCCCACCCCGACCACACCGCCCGGCACGACGGGAGCGCACCAGCCGGATGACCACCAGCCGGATGACCACCCCCACCGAAGCGATCACGTTCCGTCCCCACGCCCCCACACCCGCGGCTGCCGGCGCGCCCGCGGACCTTCGTACCCCAAGGAGTCGATCCACCATGGCGAGCGATGCGCCGACCGGCCAGGTATCCGACCTCGACTGGCTGATGAGCGGCCTCGTGCAGCGCGTCCCGCACACCACCAGCGCGGTCCTGCTGTCCTGCGACGGGCTCGTGAAGTCCGTGCACGGCCTCGACCCCGACAGCGCCGACCACATGGCCGCCCTGGCGTCCGGCCTGTACTCGCTCGGCCGCAGCGCCGGAATCCGCTTCGGCGACGGCGGCGACGTACGGCAGGTCGTCGTCGAACTCGACTCCACGCTGCTGTTCGTCACCACCGCCGGATCCGGCACCTGCCTCGCCGTGCTCGCGGGCCGCGAGGCCGACGCCGCCGTCCTCGGCTACGAGATGGCGATGCTCGTCAAGAGCGTGCGCCCCTACCTCATGACCGCTCCCCGGCAGCACGCCGTCGAATCCCCGGCGCTGAGGCCTTGAGCGTGGCGGCGGCCGGCGACGGGCCGTGGCTCGACGACGCGGCCGGACGGCTGGTGCGCCCCTTCACCGTCAGCAACGGCCGGACCCGGCCCAGCGTCGCACTCGACCTGCTGTCGCAGGTGATGGCCACCGGGGTCACCCCCCTCGGCCTCCTCGGCCCGGAGCACGCACAGGCGCTCACCCTGTGCCGCGCACCCGTCCCGGTCGCCGAGATCGCCGCCCACCTGCGGCTGCCCGCGGCCGTCACCAAAGTGCTGCTGGCGGACCTGCTGGACTGCGGCGCGCTCACCACCAAACCCCCCGTGTTCCCCCACCACCCCACGGACCGGGCCCTTCTAGAGGCAGTGCTCGATGGACTACGACGCCAGCTCTGACCACGAGAGCCACGTGAGCCACGACGACGGCACCGACCCGTTCCCGACCGCGCTGAAAATCCTGGTGGCGGGCGGGTTCGGCGTGGGCAAGACGACCTTCGTGGGCGCGGTCAGCGAGATCGCGCCCCTCAGCACGGAGGAACTCCTCACCACCGCCGGCGCCGCCACCGACGACCTGGAGGGCATCGAGAACAAGGTCGAGACGACCGTGGCCATGGACTTCGGCCGCATCACCCTCGACCGGCAGCACGTGCTGTACCTGTTCGGCACGCCCGGCCAGGAACGCTTCTGGTTCATGTGGGACGAACTGTGCGAGGGCGCGCTCGGCGCGGTCGTCCTCGCCGACACCCGCCGCCTCGAGGACTGCTTCGCCGCCGTCGACTTCTTCGAACAGCGCGGCCTCGCCTTCGTCGTCGCCGTCAACGAGTTCGACGGCGGCTTCCGCTACGACCCCGAGGAGGTGCGCGCCGCCATCGACCTCCCGCCGGAGATCCCCGTCGTGTGCTGCGACGCCCGGATCTCCAGCTCCGGGGTCCAGACCCTGCTGACCCTCGTCCGCCACCTCATCGCCCACGCCCCGGAGCCCGCCACCGGCGGCGCCCACCGGTGACCCACCCCGCACCCGCCACGGAGACCGACCATGACGCACGACCCCCGCGACGGAGCCCGGCCATGAGCTACGACCCGCCACGCCCGGCAGGTCGTCTGCTGCTCACCCCCGAGGACAAGGAAGCACCCGCCCGCACCGAGCGGCTGCGGCGACTGGGCCTCGGACAGCGGCCCGAGCCCGCCCTCGACGCCTTCGCCGGCCGCCTCGCCGCCCACACCGCCACGCCGTACGCCATGGTCAACCTGCCCGACGGAAAAGGGCAGTTCTACGCCGGCCTGCACGTGCCGCCCGGCGGACCGCCGGCCCGCGCCGACGGCACCCGGGCCGAGGTGGGCCGCCGGCTGCCCCGCGAGCACGGCTTCTGCCCGCACGTCCTGGCCCGGCGCAAGGCGCTCGCGCTGGAGGACGTCCGCGACTTCCCGCGGTTCGCCGGCAACGCGATCGTCGACGAGTACGGCATCCACTCCTACCTCGGCGCCCCCCTCATCGACTCCACGGGCACGGCGCTCGGCACGGTCTCCGTCGCCGACGTCACGCCCCGCACCTGGGGCCTGTCCGGCCTGGACACCATCAAGCAGGCCGCCGGGGAACTCGTGGAACGGCTGGAGCGGGGCACGGACGGCGGCCTGCCTCTCTGAGCGGCACCCGGGAGGCTCTCCGGAGGCGCCCGGAGCGCCCGGCGTGAAGGAAAGCTGAGGCGGCGGTTAAGAAATCCTCGATGGACCCGGACCGGCGTCATACGGCAGATTGCTACGCGATTCCACTCCTCTCCCCGGCCACGGGCCGCCTCGGCATGCCCGCGGGCCGGGATCTCACCCTCAGGAGCCGTAGCGTTGAAGGCACTGGTCAAGGAGAAGGCGGAGCCCGGGCTCTGGCTGACGGACGTCCCCGAGCCCGCCGTCGGACCCGGTGACGTGCTCATCAAGGTGCTGCGCACCGGCATCTGCGGCACCGACCTGCACATCCGGACCTGGGACGGCTGGGCCCAGCAGGCCATCCGCACCCCGCTCGTGCTCGGCCACGAGTTCGTCGGCGAGGTCGTCGACACCGGGCGCGACGTCACCGACATCGCCGCGGGCGACCTGGTCAGCGGCGAGGGCCACCTGGTGTGCGGCAAGTGCCGCAACTGCCTCGCCGGGCGCCGCCACCTGTGCCGGGCCACCGTCGGGCTCGGAGTGGGCCGCGACGGCGCGTTCGCCGAGTACGTCGCGCTGCCCGCCGCCAACGTGTGGGTGCACCGCGTCCCCGTCGACCTCGACGTCGCCGCGATCTTCGACCCGTTCGGCAACGCCGTGCACACCGCCCTGTCGTTCCCGCTGGTCGGCGAGGACGTGCTGATCACCGGCGCCGGGCCGATCGGCCTGATGGCCGCCGCGGTCGCCCGGCACGCCGGCGCCCGCAACGTCGTCGTCACCGACGTCAGCGAGGACCGCCTGGACCTGGCCCGCAAGGTCGGCGCGAGCCTCGCGCTCAACGTCTCCGGGGCGACCATCGCCGACGGACAGCGCGAGCTGGGCCTGCGCGAGGGCTTCGACATCGGCCTGGAGATGTCCGGCCGCCCCGAGGCACTGTGCGACATGATCGCCAACATGACCCATGGCGGCCGTATCGCCATGCTCGGTCTGCCCGCCGAGGAGTTCCCGGTCGACTGGTCCCGGATCGTCACCTCCATGATCACGATCAAGGGCATCTACGGCCGCGAGATGTTCGAGACCTGGTACGCGATGACCGTCCTGCTGGAGGGCGGCCTCGACCTCGCCCCCGTCATCACCGGCCGCTACGGCTACCGCGACTTCGAGGCGGCCTTCGCGGACGCGGCGAGCGGCACGGGCGGCAAGGTCATCCTCGACTGGAGCGCGTAACCCACCTGCCCTGTGGGCACTTTCGCCCGCCTTTCCAGGAACTCACCTTCTTCTCCAGGAGCCTTACGATGTTCGACTCCGTTCGCGACGACCTCCGCGCCACCCTCGACGAGATCCGCGCCGCCGGACTGCACAAGCCCGAGCGCGTCATCGGCACCCCGCAGTCCGCGACCGTCAACGTCACGGCGGGCGGCCGGCCCGGCGAGGTCCTCAACTTCTGCGCCAACAACTACCTCGGCCTCGCCGACCACCCCGAGGTGATCGCCGCCGCGCACGAGGCCCTGGACCGCTGGGGCTACGGCATGGCCTCCGTCCGCTTCATCTGCGGCACGCAGGAGGTCCACAAGGAACTGGAGGCCCGCCTCTCCGCGTTCCTCGGCCAGGAGGACACGATCCTCTACTCCTCCTGCTTCGACGCCAACGGCGGCGTCTTCGAAACCCTCCTCGGCCCCGAGGACGCGGTGATCTCCGACGCCCTCAACCACGCCTCGATCATCGACGGCATCCGCCTGTCCAAGGCCCGCCGCTTCCGCTACGCCAACCGCGATCTCGCCGACCTGGAACGGCAGTTGAAGGACGCCTCCGACGCGCGCCGCCGGCTCATCGTCACCGACGGCGTGTTCTCCATGGACGGCTACGTGGCGCCGCTGGCCGAGATCTGCGACCTCGCCGACCGCTACGACGCGATGGTCATGGTCGACGACTCGCACGCCGTCGGCTTCGTCGGCCCCGGCGGCCGCGGCACCCCCGAGCTGCACGGCGTGATGGACCGCGTCGACATCATCACCGGCACCCTCGGCAAGGCCCTCGGCGGCGCGTCCGGCGGCTACGTCGCGGCCCGCGCCGAGATCGTCGCCCTGCTGCGCCAGCGCTCCCGGCCGTACCTGTTCTCCAACACCCTCGCCCCGGTGATCGCCGCCGCCTCCCTGAAGGTCCTCGACCTGCTGGAGTCCGCCGACGACCTGCGCGTCCGGCTCACCGAGAACACCGCCCTGTTCCGTCGCCGGATGACCGAGGAGGGCTTCGACGTCCTGCCCGGCGACCACGCCATCGCGCCCGTCATGATCGGCGACGCGGCGCGGGCCGGCCGCATGGCGGAGCTGCTGCTGGAGCGCGGCGTGTACGTGATCGGCTTCTCCTACCCGGTCGTGCCGCAGGGCCAGGCCCGCATCCGCGTCCAGCTGTCCGCCGCGCACTCCACGGACGACGTGAACCGCGCCGTGGACGCCTTCGTCGCGGCCCGCGCCGAGCTGGGGGACTGAGCAGCCCGGACATATTGCGATAATCGGATCCATGATCGAGGCGCGGCGGCTCCACATCCTCCGTGCGGTGGCCGACCACCGCACCGTGACGGCGGCTGCCGCCGCGCTCTACCTGACCCCCTCGGCGGTCTCCCAGCAGCTCACCGCGCTGGAACAGGAGACCGGCCACCGCCTGGTCGAGCGCGGCGCCAAGGGCGTACGCCTGACCGCCGCCGGTGAGATCCTGCTCAGCCACACCAACGCGGTCCTCGCCCAGCTGGAGCGCGCGGAGGCCGAGCTCGCCGCGTACAGTTCCGGCTCGGCGGGCACGGTCACCGTCGCCGCGTTCGCGACCGGCATCGCGCAGGTCGTCGCGCCCGCCGTGGCCCGCCTCGCCGCCGACGCGCCCGGCATCCGGCTCCGCGTCCAGGACGCCGAGGGCGACGCCAGCCTGCCGATGGTGCTGGACCGGCAGGTCGACATCGCTGTGGCCGTCGAATACCGGGGCGCGCCCCCGGCCGACGACCCGCGCCTCACGCACGTCCCGCTGTACGCCGAGCCGTTCGACGCCGTCGTGCCGGTGGCGCACCGGCTCGCCGACGCCGCCGAGGTGCCGCTCGCCGAGCTGGCCAAGGACGCGTGGATCGGGCCGTACCCCGGCAACCCCTGCCACGACGTGGTCGTCCTCGCCTGCGAGAACGCCGGGTTCCAGCCGCGCCTGGAACACTCCTCGGACGACTTCCGCGCGGTCGTGGCCCTGGCCTCGGCCGACGCCGGGGTGGCCCTCGTGCCCCGCTCCGCGCTGCGCGGCATGGACCTCACCGGCGTCGTCGTGCGCCCGGTCGACGGGGTCGCGCCCACTCGCCGCGTCTTCGCCGCCGTACGCCGGGGCGCGGAGCAGCACCCCCTGATCAGGCCGGTGCTGGACGCGCTGGGGGAGGCGGCGGAGGCGTGAGCCTTCCGTAACACGGGCGTCTCATATCCGGGATACCGTCCCGCATATGAGAAGCGATCCCGAGGCCGGCGCCCTCGCCTCCGCCACCGACGCCGCCTCCGACGCCGCCTCCGACGCCGTCGACGTGCGGCTCGCCGCCCGGCTCGCCGAGCTGCGGGCCGAGCGCGGCTGGTCCCTGGGCGAGGTGGCCGAGCGCAGCGGCGTGAGCCGGTCCACCCTGTCGCGCGCCGAACGCGCCGAGATCAGCCCCACGGCCGCCCTCCTCAACCGCCTGTGCGCCGTCTACGGCCGCACCATGTCCCGCCTGCTCAGCGAGGTCGAGGCCGAGCCCGCGCAGCTGGTGCGCGCCGCCGACCAGCAGGTCTGGCAGGACCGCGCCTCCGGCTTCGTCCGGCGCTCGGTGTCCCCGCCGCACCCCGGGCTGCGCGGCGAACTCGTCGAAGGGCGGCTCGCCGCGGGCGCCGACATCGCCTACGACCGGCCGCCCGTGCCCGGACTCGAACAGCACATCTGGGTCCTGGACGGCGCCCTGGGGGTGACCGCGGGGGACGTCGAGCACCGCCTCGCCGCCGGGGACTGCCTGCGGCTGAGGGTGTGGGGCGCGACCCGCTTCCGCTGCCCCGGCCCCGGGGACGTGCGGTACGCGCTGGCGGTGGTGCTGCCGTGACCGCCACCCGCCTGAGCGACACCGAACTGCTCGCCCTCGTACCGCAGTTGGCCGACCTGCTCACCGACGTCGTGGCCGGCGGCGCCTCCGTCGGATTCCTCGCGCCCCTGGACCACGCCGAGGCCGCCGCCTGGTGGCGGGAGCGCGCCGACGCCGTGGCCGCCGGCCGGCTCGTCGTGTGGGCGGCGCTCGACGGGGACCACGTCACCGGGACGGTGAGCCTCGCCCTGCCCGACAAGCCCAACAGCCGGCACCGCGCCGAACTCGTCAAGCTGATGGTGCGCCGGGAGGCGCGCGGCCGGGGCCTCGGCCGCACCCTGCTGGCCACCGCCGAGCGCGCCGCCGCCGACGCCGGCATCACCCTGCTCCACCTCGACACCGAGACCGACAGCCCCGCCGAACGCCTCTACGCCGGCGCCGGCTGGACCCGGCTCGGCGCCATCCCCGACTACGCGGCGAACCCCGGCGGCGAACTGCGGCCCACGACGATCTGCTTCAAGCGCCTGCCCCCGGCGGCCCCGGCGGCCGACCGGACCGCTCCCACCAGGTGATTGTCAGTGCCGGCCGCTACGGTTCCTGCCATGCAGGATGCCGAAGACGTACGCCGAATCGCCCTGTCCCTGCCGGACACGACGGAGAAGATCGCCTGGAGCATGCCCACGTTCCGGGTCGCGCAGAAGATGTTCGCCACGCTCCCCGAGGACGAGACCTCCATGGCCGTGCGCTGCCCCAAGGAGGAGCGCGACGAACTGGTCCTGGCCGAGCCGGACAAGTTCTGGATCGCGGACCACGAGGCACAGTTCGCGTGGGTCCGGGTCCGTCTCGCGGCGGTCGAGGACGAGGCCGAGCTGCGCGACATCCTCGCCGACTCCTGGCGGCAGGCCGCGCCCACCCGACTCCTCGACGCCCACCCGGGGTTGGGCCTGGCGGGGTCGGACTGACCGTACCCCGAGCGCGTTGTCAGTGGCCCGTGGCATGATCCGGGGGCATGAGTGGCAGCCGGGGTGGAGGGGGCTCCGGCTGCCACCGGCACGCCGTGCGCGGCGACCGCTCGCCGGGTCCGACGGCGGCCCCGGCCGGGCCGGTCACGCCGGCGCCGGGGCGCCGCCGCCCACGCGTGCGAGGAACCCGCCGACGCGCTCCCTGAGCGAGCGCGGGTCCAGGCCGTGCGCGGCGACGTGCTCCTCGATGCGGCCGTAGCGCCGCAGCTCGCGCCGCCCCACGCCGAGGCCCAGCACGCGGTGCGGCAGGTCGGACAGCGCGTCGTTCGCGGCGGCCGTCGACGTGCCCGCCAGATACGGCTCGACCAGGACGACGTCCGTCCCGGCCGACTCCGTGGCCCGGCGCAGCGCCGCCGCGTCGAAGGGCCGCACGGTCGTCGCGTACAGCACGGTGACGTCGTGCCCCTCCGTGGCGTCGAGGACGGCGTCGAGCGTCGGGCCGACGGCGACCACCACGCCCGAGCGGCCCTCCCGGACGGTCAGGAAGCGCGCGCCGTCCACCGGACGCCCCTCGGTGTTCGCCTGCACGGACAGCCGCACGTAGACCTTGTCGTCACCGGCGGCCACCGCGTGCCGCAGCAGCGTCTCCGCCTCGTCGGGATGCCCCGGCACGTGCACGGTCCAGCCGTCCAGGGTGTCGAGCAGCGCCACGTCGCCGGGCGCCATGTGCGTGTAGCCACCGGCCGGCCAGTCGAACGACGCCGCGGCGCTGACCAGCACCGCACCCGCGTCCTGGTGCCCGAGGTCCAGCTTGACCTGCTCGAAGGGCCGCTCGACGAGGAAGGAGGCGAAGGTGTGCAGGACGGGGCGCAGCCCGGTCAGGGCCAGGCCCGCGCCGGCCCCGACGAGGAGCTGCTCGCGGATGCCGGCGTTGATCACGCGGTCGGGATGCCTGCGCCGGGCCGGGGCGAAGGCGTCCCGCCCGATCTCGGCGAGGACCACGGCGACCCGCGGGTCCTCGTCGAGCAGCCGGGTCATGACAGGGGCGAAACGGTCACGCATGGTGTCCATGGGGCGGGTTCCTCTCAGGAAGGGCGAAGGGATGCCGGGGCGCGGGCGGTTCAGCCGTCCTTGGGCTCGACGCGGGCCACGACCACGTGCGGGCGGCCCGGGTGCGGCGCGGTGAACGCGGCGTACAGCGCCTCGTGGTCGCGCCCGTCGGCGGTGACGACCGACCAGCCGGCCGCCTCGAAGCGGGCGGCGATGCCACCGGGGCGGGCGTGGCCGGCGGAGGAGTTGTCGACCACGACGGCGTGCAGCCGGTCCAGCCCGGTGGGCCCGGCGAAGGCGATCGCCTCGTGGTTGCTGCCCTCGTCCAGTTCGGCGTCCCCGATCAGCGTCCACACCGCCGGCTCGTCCAGCCCCTGGGCGCGCAGCCCGAGTGCCGTGCCGACGGCGATGGGCAGCCCGTGGCCGAGCGATCCGCTGCCGATCTCGGCGCCCGGCACCAGGGTGCGGTCCGGGTGGTGGCCGAGCGGCGAGTCGTAGGAGCCGAAGCCGGGCAGCCAGTCGACGGGGAAGAAGCCCTTGGCGGCCAGCACCGCGTAGTACGCCATCGGGCCGTGCCCCTTCGACAGCAGGAACCGGTCCCGCGCCGGGTCGGCCACGCGGTCCGGGCCGACCCGCAGCACCCGGTCGTAGAGCACCCACAGCACGTCCAGCGTGGACGTGGCGGCCGGTCCGTGCTTCTCGTCGCCCGTCATCAGGCCCATCAGCCCGGACAGGTCGGAGTACGTGTAGGTGCGCTCTCGTTCGGTGATCGTCATGCCGACGATGTTGCAACCTCAAGCAAAGTTGAGGTCAAGGGCAAATGGGTGCGCGACCACCGACCCGAGTGCGGTATGGTTTTCCTGCGCGTTCGGCCGGGGGAAACCCCAGGTCAGACGGCAACGGGACGTGGCGCAGCTTGGTAGCGCACTTGACTGGGGGTCAAGGGGTCGCAGGTTCAAATCCTGTCGTCCCGACACGGCGAAGGGTCTTCGCGGACGAGTTCCGCGAAGACCCTTTTCGTGCGTGCCTTCCTGCGCGCCGCCGTCAGATCACACAGCCCACATGCGCCAGCGCCTGCTTCAGCAGTACGCCGTGCCCGCCCGGCATCTCGCTCTGCACCGCCGGCGACACCGCCTCCTGCGGGCTGAACCACACCAGGTCCAGCGCGTCCTGCCGGGGCCGGCAGTCACCGGTCACCGGCACCACGTAGGCGAGCGACACGGCGTGCTGACGCGGGTCGTGGTACGGCGTGACGCCCTGCGTCGGGAAGTACTCGGCGACGGTGAACGGCTGGAGCGAGGCCGGGACGCGGGGCAGCGCCACCGGGCCGAGGTCCTTCTCCAGGTGCCGCAGCAGCGCGTCGCGGACCCGCTCGTGGTGCAGCACCCGGCCGGAGACCAGCGTCCGGCTGACCGTGCCGTCGGGCCCGATGCGCAGCAGCAGCCCGACACTGGTGACTTCGCCGCTGTCGTCGACCCGCACCGGAACGGCCTCGACGTAAAGGATCGGCATGCGGGCACGCGTCAGTTCCAGCTCGTCGGAGGACAGCCAACCGGGCGTGGTATCGGTCAAGTCAGACATTGCTTGATCATACTTTCAGCGGGAGTCAGGGCTTCACTGCGACCGCGCCGAACTGGGGTACGGCGGCGGGGGATTCGGTGTCGGGGCGCCACAGCGAGCAGGACACCAGGCCCGGCTCGACCAGGTCCAGCCCGTCGAGGAACGAGGCGATGTGGGCCCGGCCGCGGGCCGTGATCGGCGGTGTGGCGTTCTCGTTCCAGAACTTCATCGCCGGGATCTGACCCTCGCCGTCGAGGTCGGAGTCGAACGTGGGGTGCGTCAGGGCCAGGCAGCTGCCGGACGGCACCGCGGCCATGACCCGGCGCACGATGTCGCGCGCCTGGTCGGTGTCCAGGACGAAGTTGAGGATGCCCAGCATCATCACCGCCACGGGGCGCGTGAAGTCCAGTGTCCGGGCCGCGCGTTCGAGGATGACGTCCGGGTCGTGCACGTCGGCGTCCAGGTAGGCCGTGGCGCCCTCGGGCGTGCCGGTCAGCATGGTGCGGGCGTGCATCAGGACGATCGGGTCGTTGTCGACGTAGACGATGCGGCTCTCGGGGGCGATCCGCTGGGCGATCTGGTGCGTGTTCTCGGCGGTCGGCAGGCCGGTGCCGATGTCGAGGAACTGCCGCATCCCGCGCTCCTCGGTGAGGTACCGCACCGCGCGGGCCAGGAAGCCGCGGTCGGCGAGGGCGACCTCCCGGATCACCGGGAACATGGAGGCGACGTGCTCGCCGACCTGCTGGTCGACCGGGTAGTTGTCCTTGCCGCCGATCCAGTAGTTCCACACGCGCGCGTTGTGCGCCACACCGGTGTTCAGCCGCGCGGCACCGCTCGTCGGTGTGTGGCTCTCGCTCACGTCTCAGCTCCTCGCACAGATGCGGCCGTCCCGGCCCATTGTGCCGTCCGCTGATCGCGTTGTCCCGGGGATCCGGACCGGGGCGTGGCGGCGGCCGCCACGCCGCCGTCCGGTCCATGCGTCCGGGGTCCGTGAAGTCCGGGCCCGTGGCCGTCCGGGCCGGGCCGGGGAACTCCCGCGGCGGCCCCGGCGGTTCGCGTCGGGCTCTAGGCCTTGAGCGGGTCGTGCCCGAGCGTCATCAGCCGGTGCCGCAGGCGGGTGTCCTCGGCCGCGGGCTCGTTCTCCAGGTCGGCCTGCGACGTGACCGTGTCCACGACCTTCCGCATCACGCGGATGTCGTCCTCGGTGAGGTCCGTGCGCCGTTTCTGCAGGATCGCCAGCACGTGCTGCCCGGTGGGCGAGCCCGGGTCCTCCGGCAGCGGCTCGGTCTCCTCGCCCGCGTAGCGGACGCGCAGCCAGGCCGCGAGTTCCTGCGAGGTCATGTTCACCACGCGGTGGAAGTCCTCCCACAGCGCGTCGAGTTCGAGGGCGTCGGTCATCATGTGCCCCTTCCGTACGGCCGACCGGCCGGGTTCCGTGCTGCGCGCGGGCCCGGGCCGGTCAGGTGTCGCGGGGGAAGTTCTCGGCGTCGAACATCCACCGCTGCTTCTCCAGCTCGGCGGTGATGCCGATCAGCAGGTCCTGGGTGACGGGATCGGCCTTCTCGGTCGCGTCGATCCGCTCGCGCAGCCGCCCGATCGCCTTCTGCAGCGACTCCACCATCAGCTGGACGACGTCCGAGTCGCGCAGCCACCCCTCCTTGGGGGAGGGCAGCCCGAACTCGGCCGCGACGGTCTCCGGGCGGCCGTCCGGCGGGACGCCGAGCGCGGCGGCGCGTTCCGCCACGGTGTCGGCGAAGCCCCGGGCGGCGGTGACCACCTCGTCGAGCTGGAGGTGGATGGAGCGGAACCGCGGCCCGACGACGTTCCAGTGCGCCTGCTTCCCGGTCAGCGACAGTCCGAGCAGGTCGATCAGGGTGTCCTGGAGCGCCTCGCAGGCGACCCGGCGCGCGTCCTCGGGCAGGGTGCTCTTCACGGCCGTCGTCATAGGGTGCTTCTCCTCCTCGCGTCGTCCTGGTCCGTCTCTCTGGAGGCGCGGAGCAGATCGGCTCGTTCTTCCTCGCAGGTCCCGCCCCACACGCCGGAGGTCTGACCGCTGTTGAGCGCGAACGTCAGACACTCGGCGGTCACCGGGCAGCGGGCGCACACGCGCTTGGCGGCGTCGACGTCCCGCAGCGCCGGTCCTGATGTGCCCACGGGGAAGAACAGTTCGGGGTCCTCGCCCACGCAGGCCGCTCTCCGCAACCATTCCATGCGGGCGCGGGTGCCCATGCCGTTCAGGGGCAAACGCGGCGCGACGGCGCCCCGGAACGGCACGCGGGCGGCGGCTTCGGCGGGGCCTCGGGCAAGCCGGCGAGCAAGCCCGCGAGCAAGTCGGCGAGTAAGCCGGCGAGCAAGCCCGCGAGCAAGCCCCGCGCTCTCTCAGGCGCGCGTGAGGACGTCGTCCAGGAACGCCGCCAGATCCGCGAAGACCTCCGCCCGGTTGGTCTCGTTGAACACCTCGTGCCGGGCGCCGGGATAGATCCGTACGGTCGTCGCGGCGCCGCCCAGCCGCTCGATGCCGGCCCGGCTCCCGGGGAGCGGCACCAGCCGGTCGTCGTCGCCGTGCAGCCACAGCAGCGGCAGCGGCCCGACGTCGCCGTTCTCGCGCACGGTGCGCAGGGCGCGGTCGAACGCCTCCACCGTGGGCCGCTTCATCGGCCCGTGCCACACCAGCGGATCCGCCGCGTACGCCTCGCCCACCGCCGGGTCGCGGGACAGCGAGGCCGGGCTGACCGGCGTGTCCGGGATCTCGTCCAGCGCCAGCAACTGCCCGATCAGGTCCCACGTGCCGAGGACCGGCCCGGACAGCACCAGCGCGGTGAGCCCGGCGCCGTAGCGCTGGGCGTAGCGGGCGGCGATCAGGCCGCCCATGGAATGTCCGACCAGCACCACCGGGAGGCCCGGGTGTGCGGCGCGCGCCAGGTCCGCCACGGAGTGCAGGTCGGTGACGACGTCCTCGAAGTCCTCGATCAGCACGCGCTCGCCCTCGGACCTGCCGTGCCCCATGTGGTCGGGCCCGAACACGGCCGCGCCGAGCCCGGTGAGGACGCCGACCACCTCCTCGTACCGGCCGAGGTGCTCGCCGTAGCCGTGCGCCAGGAGGGCGACGAAGCGGGGCTCCGGGTGCGGCCACTCGTGGACGGTGATGCCGCCCCGGGTGCCGGTCAGGGTGTGCTCGCGGGTGTCGGCCATGTTTCCTCCGGCTTCGTCGGTGAAGGTCCCGGAGGATCTTCCCAGGGGGCCGGTCGACGGTCTATAGTCTAAAACTAGCAGTGCTAATTAAGTGGCAGTGTCAATCAAGCAATCAAGTAGGAGTGCTCGGCCGGCAGTGTCGCCGGCCGGGCGCAGCGCCGTCGGTCAGGAGTCCATCCGTGCGTCCCGTCCACTTCGCGGCCGCCCGCCGCACCCCCATCGGCAAGCTCCGCGGAGCCCTGTCCTCCGTGCGGCCCGACGACCTCGCGGCCGCCGTCATCCGCGGCCTCGTCGCCGACGTCCCCGCCCTCGACCCGGCCCGCGTGGACGACGTCTACTGGGGCGCCGCCAACCAGGCCGGCGAGGACAACCGCAACGTCGCCCGCATGGCCGCGCTGCTCGCGGGCCTGCCCGAGACGGTACCCGGCGCCACCGTCAACCGGCTGTGCGCCTCCGGCCTGGAGGCCGTCACCACCGCCGCCCGCACCATCGCCGCCGGCGAGGCCGACGTCGTGCTGGCCGGCGGCTCCGAGTCGATGAGCCGCGCGCCGTTCGTGCTGCCCCGCCCCGACGAGGCCCTGCCGCACCGCATCGAGACCGCCGACACCCGGCTCGGCTGGCGGCTGGTCAACCCGGCGATGAAGGACCTGCACGGCCTGCTGTCCATGGGGGAGACCGCCGAGGAGGTCGCCGAGCGGTACGGCGTCACCCGCGAGCGGCAGGACGAGTTCGCGCTGCGCAGCCACCGGCTGGCCGCCGAGGCCCGCAAGAACGGCCACTTCGACGCCGAGATCCTGCCGGTCACCCGCCCGGACGGCGTGGTCGTCGACGCCGACGAGTGCGTCCGCGAGGACACCTCCCTGGAGAAGCTGGGCCGCCTCAAGCCCGTCTTCCGCGCGGGCGGCACCGTCACCGCGGGCAACGCCTCGCCGATGAACGACGGCGCCGCGGCTCTCCTCCTGGTCAGCGAGGAGGCGCTGGAGGAACTGGGCCTGGAGTCCCTCGGCCGGTACGTCGCCGGCGCGTCGGCCGGTGTCCACCCCGACGTGATGGGCATCGGCCCGGTCCCCGCCACCCGCAAGGTCCTCGCCCGCGCCGACTGGAGCGTCGGGGACGTCGAGGAGGCCGAGTTCAACGAGGCCTTCGCCGCCCAGGCTCTCGCCTGCGTCGACCAGCTCGGCATCGACCCCGGCCTGGTCAACCCGACCGGCGGCGCGATCGCCCTCGGCCACCCCCTCGGCTGCTCGGGCGCCCGCATCCTCACCACCCTGCTGCACCGCATGCGCCGCACGGGAGCGGCGCGCGGCCTCGCCACGATGTGCGTCGGCGTGGGCCAGGGCAGCGCGGTGCTCGTCGAACGGAGCTGAGGATCACGGCCGGGGCCGGGGCCACAGGGCCCACCCAGTGAACCCCCGGGCCCAGTGGACCCCCGGGCCCAGTGGACCCCCGGGCCCAGTGAACCCCGGCATTCACAGAACCCAGGGTCCCAGAGCCCCCCGCGCCCGGCCCGGCATCAGGAACCAAGAAACGGAGCCGCACCGTATGGCCACCCTCTCCGTCGCCGCGATCCTCGCCGAGAACGCCCGGCGCCGCCCCGACAAGACCGCGCTCGTCGAGGGCGACCTGCGTCTGACCTTCGCCGAGGTGTGGCGCCGGGCCCGTGCCGGGGCCGGTGCCCTGACCGCGCTGGGTGTCCGGCCCGGGGACCGCGTCGCGCTGATGGCGCCCAACACGGCCGAGTTCCCGGTGGCGTACTACGCCGTCGCCGCGGCGGGCGGGGTCGTCGTCCCCGTCCATCTGCTGCTGTCCGCGCCGGAGGTCGAGCACGTCCTCAACGACAGCGGTGCCACCCTTCTGCTGTGTCACCCGGCGCAGGCCGAGACCGGTACGGCCGCCGCACAGGCCGCCGGAGTACGGGTGGTCACGCTCGGCGACGAGTTCGACGAGCTCGCCGCGGAGGCCGAGCCGCCGCGGTCGTACGTCACGCGGGACGCCGACGACCCGGCGGTCGTCTTCTACACGAGCGGCACCACCGGAGTCCCCAAGGGCGCCGTGCTCAGCCACTTCAACCTGGTGATGAACGCGACCGTCAACGCGTTCGACTCCAACGACATCCGCCCCGACGACATCGCGCTCGGCGCGCTGCCGCTGTTCCACGCCTTCGGGCAGACCGTGTCGATGAACTCGACCTGGCGGGCGGGCGCCACACTCGTCCTGCTGCCCCGCTTCGACGCCGCCCGCGCGATCGAGCTGATGGTGAAGGAGAAGGTCAACACCTTCCACGGCGTGCCGACGATGTACGTCGCGCTGGCCGCCGCCGCGGCGGACGCCGACGCGCTGCCCGAACTGCGCGTGTGCATATCCGGCGGCGCCTCGCTGCCGGTCGCCGTACTGGAGCGGTTCGAGGCGGCGTTCGGCGCACGGATCCACGAGGGCTACGGGCTGTCCGAGACGTCCCCGACGGCGACCGTGAACCAGCCGTGGTTCGGCACCCGCCCCGGCACCATCGGCCACCCCCTGTGGGGCGTGGACGTCGAGATCGCCCGCGCCGACGTCGAGGGCCGCATCGACCTGCTGCCGACGGGCGAACTCGGCGAGGTCGTCATCCGCGGCCACAACGTCTTCTCCGGATACCTGGGCCGCCCCGAGGCCACGGCCGAGGCGATGGTGGACGGCTGGTTCCGCACCGGCGACCTCGGCACCAAGGACGCCGAGGGCTTCCTCAGGATCGTCGACCGCAAGAAGGACGTCATCATCCGCGGCGGCTTCAACGTCTACCCGCGGGAGGTCGAGGAGGTCCTGGCCCGCCACCCGGCCGTCGCGCAGGTCGCCGTCGTCGGCCTGCCCGACGAACTGCACGGCGAGGAGATCTGCGCCGTGATCGTGCCGGCCCCGGGCACGGACCCGTCCGCCGACGGGCTCGGCGACGCCATCACCGAGTGGTCCAAGGAGCACCTCGGCCGGCACAAGTACCCCCGGCGCGTCGAGTTCACGGACGCCCTGCCGCTCGGCCCGAGCATGAAGGTCCTCAAGCGCGAACTTCGGACCCGCTACGGCGGATGACGCCTCCGGGCCCGCCCGGTGACGGGGTCACCCGGCGAGACGCCGTCACCGGCACCGGATGGGTGGGCATAGCATCGGTCCCCGCATGGACACGATGACTCTCTGGCACATCAACGGCTGGCAGTTCGGGGCGCTCGCCTTCGCGGCCCTGCTCGTCGGCTTCTCCAAGACGGCCGTGAGCGGGGCCAACACGGTCAGCCTCGCCGTCTTCGCCGCGGTGCTGCCCGCCCGAGCCTCCACCGGCGTACTCCTGCCGATCCTGATCGCCGGGGACGTCCTCGCCGTCCTCACCTACCGCAGGCACGCCCACTGGCCGACGCTGTGGCGGCTGTTCCCGGCGGTCGCCGCGGGCGTGGTCGTCGGCACGGTGTTCCTGCTGTGGGCGGACGACGGGATCGTCCGTACGTCCATCGGCGCGATCCTGCTGGTGATGGCGGCCGTGACGGTGTGGCGGCGTCGCGCGGCGGACGCCGGCGCGGCGGAACCGGAGGCCGTCACGAGCCGAGCCGGCCGCCTCAAGGCCCGCTCGTACGGCGTGCTGGGCGGGTTCACCACGATGGTCGCCAACGCGGGCGGCCCGGTCATGTCGATGTATCTGCTCTCCGCCGGCTTCCGCAAGCTCGGCTTCCTGGGCACGTCGGCGTTCTTCTTCCTGATCGTCAACGTCTCGAAGGTGCCCTTCAGCGCCGGGCTCGGCCTGATCGACGGCCGCTCGCTGCTGCTCGACGCCGCGCTCGTCGTGTTCGTCGTGCCGGGGGCGCTGCTCGGCAAGTGGGCCGTGAAACGCATCAACCAGCGGCTGTTCGAGCACCTGGTGATCGCGGCGACCGTGCTGGGCGCCCTGCAACTGCTGCTGCGCTGAGCCGCGCGCCGGCCCCGCGCCCGCCCCTCGTAGGCTCGGGGCCATGTCGTCCCCGCACGTGCTGATCCTCGGCGGCACCACCGAGGCCCGCGAACTGGCCGCCGCGCTCACCGCCCGGGGCGTCCGCGTCACGACGTCCCTCGCCGGGCGCGTCGCTCGGCCCGGCAGCCTCGACGGGGACGTACGGATCGGCGGTTTCGGCGGCGCCGACGGGCTCGCCGGCTGGCTGCGCGCCGAGCGCGTGGACGCCCTGGTCGACGCCACCCACCCCTTCGCGGCGGGCATCACGGCGAACGCCGCCCGGGCCGCCGCCGCGACCGGAGTGCCCGCGGTGGTCCTGCGCCGCCCCGGCTGGCGGCCCGGCCCCGACGACCGCTGGCACCCGGTCGGGTCGCTCCCGGAGGCGGCCGACCTGCTGCCGAGCCTCGGCCGCCGGGTGTTCCTCACGACCGGCCGACTGGGCCTCGCGGCCTTCGCGCACCTGACGGAACTCCACTTCGTCGTACGCTCCGTGGAACCCCCCGACCCGCCGATACCGCCGCACACGCACACCGTGCTGGCCCGCGGCCCGTTCACCCTCGCCGACGAACACGCCCTGCTGCGCGAGCACGCCGTCGACGTACTGGTCACGAAGGACAGCGGGGGAGAGGCGACGGCACCCAAACTCACGGCCGCCCGGGACCTGCGCCTGCCGGTCGTCGTCGTACGCCGCCCGCCCCTGCCGGAGGCGACGCGAGCGGTACCGGACGTGGCGGGGGTGCTGGACTTCCTGGGCCTGTGACGCGCGGGCCCGCCCTTCCGGTGAGTCCCGCTACGCGTCCTTCGGGTTCCGGCGCAGCAGATACGTGTCCATGATCCAGCCCTTGCGCTCCCGCGCCTCGGCACGCACCCGTTCGATTCGGGGCGCGGCCTCGGCGATCGGACCGGAGACGAGGATCTCGTCCGGGGTGCCGATGTAGGCGCCCCAGTAGATGTCCATGTCCTCGTCGGCGTACTGCCGGAACGTCTGGTGCGCGTCGAGCATCACGACCACGTCGTCCACGCCCTCGGGGAAGCCCTCCGCGAGCCGACGGCCCGTGGTGATCTGCACCGGCCGCGCCACCCGGTTCAGCCCCGTCCGGTGCCGGGCGACCAGCGCGGACACGCTGCTGATGCCCGGCACGACGTCGTACGAGAAGGACACCGCGCCCCGCGCGAGGACCTCCTCCAGAATCCCGATCGTGCTGTCGTACAGCGACGGATCGCCCCACACCAGGAACGCGCCGCTCTCGTCCTCGCCCAGCTCATCGGCGATCATCCGCTCGTAGATGTCGGCGCGGGCGCTGCGCCAGTCACCGACGGCGGGGGAGTACGCGGCGCCGCCCGCACGGCGGTCCCGCTCCGGGTCGCGCGCCTCGACCACGCGGTACGTCCCCTCCGGCACGTGCGCGTCGAGCATGTCCCGGCGCAGCCGCGTGAGGTCCGCCTTCACCTCGCCCTTGTCGAGGACGAAGAACACGTCCGTGCTCCGCAGCGCCCGGACCGCCTGGAGCGTGAGCTGGTCGGGGTTGCCCGCGCCGATACCGATGACATGAATCTTTCGCACGCCCCGAGTGTGCCGCACGGGGTTGGACGGGCCGACACCGGCTGTGTGGGGTGCGGGGTGCGGTGGGCGGGGTGCCGGTGGCGGGGGAGGGGGCCGGTCCGGGGGGAGGCCGGTCTGGCGGGAGGTCGGGTCGGGCGGGGCCGTTCCGGTGGAAGGGGCCCCGAGGAAGGCCGGTTCTGCTCAGCGCAGCCGGGGCGCGCTGCGTGCCGCGTCGACCGGGTCCTCGCCCCGCTCCACGGCGTCGGCCAGCTCCCGTGCCCAGGCCACGACCCCGGCGAGATCCATCCCGTACGGCGTCGGCTGCCCCTGGGCCGACGCCCACTCCTCGGCCGCGCCCGCCCCGCGGCGCAGCAGCCGGGCGCCGCCGGTGACGTTGCCACGGGCGGAGTGCGTGAGCCCGACGGCGAGCTGCGCGAGTCCTCGCCACAGGCCCCGCTCCTCCTCCGGGCCCGACTTCCAGGCGTCCTCGAAGACCTCGTGCGCGTGGAACGGCTTGCCCTCGTCCAGCAGCCGCTGCGCCTCCGCGACGGTCTCGCGCGGGCTCCGCACCACGCCCTCCGGCTGCCGGGGCACGCCGTCCGCGCCGTACGGAAGGGGCCGGCCCAGCCCGTCGCGGGGCCGCGCGTTGCGCGCCCGGCCCTCGCTGTCGCGGTCGCGCGCGTCGTCCGTCCGGTCCGGCCCCGTGCTGTCCATACGCCTGCTGCCCATACGCCGATTGTGCCGCGCACCGGTCCTTTTCGGCGCAGCCCGCCGGGTGGGGTAAAGTGCTGTTCGCGCGATCACGCGGTTCACCCGCGGGACGGCGCGCACCGGGACGTGGCGCAGCTTGGTAGCGCACTTGACTGGGGGTCAAGGGGTCGCAGGTTCAAATCCTGTCGTCCCGACGGTGCACGGACGCAGAGGGCCTTCGCAGACGACAACCCGCGAAGGCCCTCTGTGCTTTCGGCGTCTCCCCGCGCGGCGCCGAGTACGCCCTCCAGGACGGCCGGCGTCGCCTGGGCGCGGCGGTGCACCCGGCGCCCTCTGCCCTCCGCTCTCCGCCCTCCACCCTCCGCGGTCATGCGGATGAGGCGGCTGCGGGCCGAGGCCGGGCCCGGGATCTGGTCCAGCAGGCCCGAGGTGGTCTGGCTCGGCCGGCCGACCTCACCGCCGCGGCCCCGGGCGGCCCCGAGGCCCTGCTCCTCGGCGCCGACGCCACCGGTGAACTCGCCCGCGCGGCAAGCTCCGTGGCGCGTGTGACGCCGGACGCGCCGACCTTTCTGATCCTCCACGGCACCGACGACTCCCTCGTCCACACGCCCAGGGCGAGGCCCTCGCGGGCGCCTCGCGGGCGACGCGAAGACCATCACGCCGCTCCAATGGGCGGCGCTGGAGGGCCCGTTCAAGGTCGGGACGTGACCCGGCCGGAGCCACCCCCGCGCCCGTCCGGCCCCGGAAATCCGTCGAGCAGCGCGTCCAGCCCGGCCGCCAGCCCTTCCGGCCCGCCCCGCTCGGCGAGCGCGGGAGCGGCCGACCGGAGCAGGGGCAGCTCCTGCGGCGGCATGCGGTGCAGGCCGAGACGGAAGGCGGGATCGGACTCGTCCGGGTTGTCCACCATCGGCCGCAGCTCGACGGAGACGTAGCCGAGCAGCCACGCCG
This sequence comes from Streptomyces sp. NPDC037054, assembly GCF_055606745.1. Classification (NCBI taxonomy): domain Bacteria; kingdom Bacillati; phylum Actinomycetota; class Actinomycetes; order Kitasatosporales; family Streptomycetaceae; genus Streptomyces; species Streptomyces sp. NPDC037054. The sequence goes on from NZ_JBVJSJ010000006.1 coordinate 217,170, forward strand.
TGAAGGCGCGGAACACCTCGGCGGCCCGCGCGTCGTCGAAACCTGCCCCGCGGAGCAGCGCGAACACCCGCTCGTGTTCCCGCAGCACCGCGAGCGGCCGGCGCGCCAGGGGGACGGCGAGCATCCTGGTGGCGAGCAGCGGCACGGCGTGCGGGTGGGCGAGACACACGTCGTAGGTCGCCCGCGCGATCAGATGCAGCCCGCTCCGCCACCCGGCACCCACCCCCTCCCCGTCCCCGGCACCCACCCCGTCCCTGGCGCCCTTCCCGGTGACCTCCCCGCCCTCCGCCGCGGTGCCCTCCCCGGCTCCCGCCGCAGTGTCCGCCCCCGCTCCTGCCGCGGTATCCGCCCCGGCTCCCGCCCCGGCGGCGAGCCGCTGCTCCAGCTCCAGGTACAGCGCCTCGACCAGCCCGTCCAGCAGGGCGTCCTTGCCCTCGGCGTACCGGTACAGCGCCATGGCCTCCACGCCCAGCTCGGCCCCGAGCCGCCGCATACTCAACGCGGACAGCCCTTCCCGGTCCACCAGTTCAAGGGCGCTGGCCAGCACACGCTCGCGGCTCAGGCGGCCGTAGCGGCCGCGGTCGACGGCGCGCCTGGCCGGTCGCTCGTCCTCGGACATCTCTCCTCCTCGCCCGCCGCCCTGCGGCACTTGGCGGAACTTGGTAAACCTCCCACATTTCGCCCCCTTGACATCATTCCCAAATCGGTCGAATGTGTACGTATACGGCGTAAGCATATGTCGTAGGGAGCAGTGGAGGCACTGATGACTCAGCACGGATCACTGGCCCAGACGGGTGTGTCCTGGCCCATCTACGCTCTGATCGGCCTGCTCGTGGCGTCGGGCGGGGCTCTGATGCGGCTCTTCCAGAAAGGCCGCGGGCACTAGATGACCACGGTCACCGCGATCGTCCCCGCGCACAACGAAGAGCAAGGACTGGGGGACACATTGCAGTCCTTGCTTGCCCAGACCCGCCCCTTCGACGAAATCGTCGTCGTGGACGACTGCTCCACCGACCTCACCCGCGAGGTGGCCCTGTCCTACGGAGTCACCGTCTTCACGGCCGAGACCAACCAGGGGAGCAAGGCGCGGGCTCAGAACTACGGCCTGCGGTACATCTGGACCGATCTCGTCCTCCCGGTCGACGCCGACACCATCCTCGCGAGCGACTACCTGGAGCGGATCCTGGTCCCCTTCGACAATCCCGACGTGGCGATCGCGGCCGGTTGTGTCATGACCCGGTTCGAGGACACCGCTCCGGAGCGGGGGCGGTCGATCGAGTACCTCTTCGGGTTCCACTTCCAGCGGCCCATCCAGAACGCGGCCAACAGCCCCGTCGTGTGCTCGGGATGCTGCTCGGCCTTCCGCACCGCGGAGCTGCGGGCGTTCGGCGGTTTCCCCGAACGCACCATCGTCGAGGACATGGACTACACGTGGTCCAAGCAGACCGAGGGGCGCAAGGCGGTGTACGTGGGCGACGCGGTCGCCTGGGCCGCCGACCCCTCGACCATGGAGTACCTGCGCAAGCAGGTGTGGCGCTGGATGGCCGGCTTCTTCCAGAACGTCAGGATCCACACCGGGGGACTCGTGCGGCACAAGCCGCTCCTCTTCCTGTGGATCCTCATCGCGGTGTGGGACATCGTCACGGCGCCCCTGTGGTACGCGATGCCGTTCCTGCTGATCTTCGTGTTCGACAACAGCGTGACGGCCAGCCTGGCCTGGTGGATGGGGGCGGAAGTGCTCCTGCTGACCCCGCCGCTGATCTACGCCGCGCACCGGCGCGGGATCCCGTACCGGCGCGTGGCGCGGAACTTCCCGTACGTCTACGTCAACAAGGTGGTCAACACCTACTACGCCTGGAAGGCCCTCGTCGTGGAACTGGTCCTGGTTCCCCTCGGCCTCTCCAAGGGCCTCGTCACGTACGAAAAGGGAAGGGCCTGAGCGGCAGAACGGGTCGGTGGTCCGCCATGAACGCCCCCATAGAGTCCTACGCCCTCCTCAGCGACCTGGAGACCGCCGCCATGGTCGGGCGGGACGGGGCCGTCGACTGGCTGTGTCTGCCGCGGTTCGACTCGCCCGCCTGTCTCGCCGCCCTCGTCGGGACCGGTGACAACGGGTTCTGGCGGGTCGCTCCCGTCGGGGGCGGGGAGTGTGCCCGGCGGGGGTACCGGCGGGACACGCTCGTACTGGACACCGTGTGGGAGACGCCCACCGGGGCCGTGCGGGTCACCGACTTCATGCCGCCGCGGACCCGGCTGCCGTGCCTCGTGCGCGTCGTCGAAGGGCTGACGGGCGCCGTGAACGTGCGCAGTGAGCTGCGGTTGCGGTTCCATCAGGGGCGGGTCGTGCCGTGGATCCGGGCCGCCGGGCACTGCGCCGTGTCCGTCGCCGGGCCCGACGCCGTGTGGCTCGGCGTCGACGGCACCGTGCCGGTCTCCGGGGAAGTGGCCGACTCCCGCCGGGACTTCACCGTGACCGCCGGTCGCCGCCTCGCGCTGACGCTCGTGTGGGCGCCCTCGCACCGGCCCGGGCCGCCCGCGCCGCTGGCCGTGCCCGCCGAGACCGGGCTCAAGGAGACCGTCGACTTCTGGCGGCGCTGGGCGGCGCGGTGCCGCTACCAAGGACCCTGGCGGGACGCCGTCGTGCGGTCCCTCATCACCCTGAAGGCCCTCACCTACGCGCCCACCGGCGGCATCGTCGCCGCGCCGACCACCTCACTGCCCGGCTCCATCGGCGGCGGACGCAACTGGGACCACCGCTACTGCTGGCTGCGCGACTCGACCCTCACCCTGTCCTGCCTGCTGCGCAGCGGCTACCGCGAGGAGGCCGCCGCCTGGCTCGACTGGCTGGTGCGCGCCATCGCCGGCGACCCCGCCGGCCTGCAGACCGTCTACGGCGTCGCCGGCCAGCGCCTGCTGCCCGAGACCGAGGCGCCCTGGCTGTCCGGCTACGAGGGCTCCCGGCCGGTGCGGTTCGGCAACTCCGCCGCGGGACAGTTCCAACTCGACGTCTACGGCGAGGTGCTGGACACGCTGTGCCTGTCGCTGCGCGCCGGCATCCCGATGCCCGCCCACGTGTGGGACCTCGTCGAGACCCTGATGGGCTTCCTCCAGCGGCACTGGCGCGAACCCGACCAGGGTCTGTGGCAGACGCGCGGGCCCCGGCGGCAGTTCGTGCACTCCAAGGTGATGGCCTGGGTCGCCGCCGACCGCGCCCTGCGCATGGGCCGGCTGCTCGGCCGCAACGGTTCCTCGGGGGAGTGGCGGGCCATGCGCGAGCAGGTGCACCGCGAGGTGTGCCGGCGCGGTTGGGACCCCGCCCAGGGCGCCTTCGCGCAGGCCTACGGCTCCCCGGCCCTCGACGCCGCCGCCCTGCTCCTGCCCCGGCTCGGCTTCCTGCCGCCGGGCGACGAGCGGGTGCGCGGCACCGTCCACGCCCTGGGCCGACGGCTCGGGTACGGCGGGTTCGTACGCCGCTACGCGCCGGCGGACGGTGCCGAGGACCTGCCCCCCGGTGACGGCGGCGCCGACCGCGCGTACGACGACTCCCACCACCCGTCCGGCGACGCCGAGCAGGCGTACGGCGACGACCCCCACCACGCGTCCGGCCGCGCCGAGCAGCAGTACCCGCCCGGCTGTCGTCCTCGTCACGAGCCCCGTCCCGAAGGCGCCTTCGTCGCCTGTTCCCTCTGGTACGCCGACGCCCTCGCCGCCACCGGCCGGCCGCGGCAGGCCGTCGCGCCCTTCGAGCGTGTCCTCGCCGTCCGCAACGACGTCGGCCTGCTCGCCGAGCAGTGGGACCCGGACGCCGGCCGCCAACTGGGCAACGCCCCGCACGCGTTGAGCCACCTCGCCCTCGTCGACACCGCGTTCACCCTGTCCTCCGCCGACCGTCCCGGGGCGGCCGGCGCGCACCGCGGGCTCACAGGTCCGGGCGCCGCGCCGAGCCCGCGTGGCCCCGCGGGTTGAGCCGCTCGAAGTGCCACGCGTCGCGGCACACGTCCCGCAGGTCCCGGGTCGGCCGCCAGCCCCAGGCGCGGGCGACGGCGGACGGGTCGGCGACCGCCTCGGTCACCTCTCCCGGCCGCCGCGCGGCGACCTCGTAGGGCACCGGCCCGCCGCACACGTCGGAGAAGGCCGCGACGACCTCCAGCACCGAACTGCCCCTGCCCGTCCCGATGTTGTAGGTCCGCAGGCCCGGCGCGTCGGCGAGGTGGTCCAGGGCGACGCGGTGCGCCGCGACGGTGTCCATGACGTGCACGTAGTCGCGGACCGCCGTGCCGTCGCGGGTGGGACGGTCGGCGCCGAACACCCGCAGCGGCTCCCCGCGTCCCGCCGCCCGCGCCACCGCCGGCAGCAGGGCGTCGGGCGGGCCGCCGGGCGGGTCCTCGCCGAGCAGGCCGCTGGGGTGGGCGCCGGCGGGGTTGGCGTTGCGCAGGCACAGCACGGTGTACTCGGGGCGGCGGTCGCACACGTCGGCCAGGATCCGCTCGCACAGCGACTTGGACAGGCCGTACGGGCTCACCGGGACGGCGGGTGTCGACTCGTCCAGCGGGCCGGGGCCCGCCTCGCCGTACACCGCGCAGGACGACGAGAACACCAGCCGGTGGACGCCGTGTTCGTGCATGGTGCCGAGCAGGGCGGTGGTGGCGCCGACGTTCGTGTCGTAGTGCTCCACGGGCGTCCGCGCCGAGCGGCTCACCGAGCCCCGCGCCGCGAAGTGCACCACGGCGTCCACCGCGTGCCGGGCGAACACCGCCGACAGGGCGCGCCTGTCCCGGACGTCCAGCTCGTAGACGGCGCCGACGAAACGGCCCGCCAGCCGCTCCACGCGGGAGAACACCTGCGCCGTTCCGCCGGAGCCGTCGTCGACCACGATCACCTCGTAGCCGTGGTCGAGGAGGTCCACGCAGGCATGGCTGCCGAGGAAACCGGCCCCGCCGGTGACGAGGACGGTCGACGGTACCGACGCGTTGCGGGCCATGGGCCGGACCCTCCTGCGGGGACGTCTCCCAACACCGTACGTTTATGTCGTAAATTTCGGCATGTGTTCCATCGTGCGCCCCGGAGGCGGGCCGGTCAAGGCCGCACCAGCAACTGGAAGTCGAACGCGTACCGCGACGCACGGTAGATGTGGGTGCCGAACTCGACGGGCCGGCCGGTGTCGTCGTACGCCGTGCGCTGCATGGTGAGCAGCGCCGCGCCCTCCCGTTCGTCCAGGCGGGCGGCCTCCTCGGCCGTGGCCGTGCGGGCGCCGACGCTCTGGCGGGCGCTGTGCAGGACGATGCCGGCGGTGCGCATCATGCGGTACAGGCCGGTCTGCTCCAGCCGGTCGGTGGCGAGGTCGAGCAGGCCTTCCGGGAGGTAGTTGCACAGGACGGCCACCGGCTGGCCGTGGGTGCCGCGCAGCCGCTCCAGGGCCGTGACCTGCGCACCCTCCGGCAGGCCGAGCGCGGCGGCCACCTCGGCGGAGGCGGGGACGGTCTCGTTGCGCACGACCCGCGTGTACGGCCCCTGCCCGGCCGCCTCCAGGTCGTCGTACAGGCTGCTGAGTTCCAGGGGGCGCTTGACCTGGCTGTGCACGACCTGCGTGCCGACGCCGCGCCGCCGGACCAGCAGGCCCTTGTCGACCAGCGACTGGATGGCCTGGCGGACCGTGGGCCGGGACAGGCCGAGGCGCACGGAGAGGTCGATCTCGTTGCCCAGGAGGTCGCCGGGTGCGAGCGCCTTGTGCTCTATGGCCGCCTCCAGTTGGCGCGCGAGCTGGTAGTACAGCGGCACCGGGCTGGAGCGGTCCAGGGTGAAGTCGAGGCGGTCGACCGCGGACACGCTCGCGGCGTGTGCCGGGTCACCGGTCCTCGCCATCGCGGTACCCCCCTCCGAGGTGGCGGCGGCGGGCGGCGACCTGCCGCTCGTAGTCCTCGCGGGCGGTGCGCGCGGCCTCGCGGCCGGAGGTCTCGGCGACCGGGACGTCCCACCAGGCCTCGGCCGGGGGAGCGGTCCCCGCCGGGTCGGTCTCCACGTACACGCAGGTCGGCCGGTCCGAGGCGCGCGCCGCGGCCAGTGCCTCGCGCAGCTCGCGGACCGTCTTGGCGCGCAGGACGTCCATGCCGAGGCTCGCCGCGTTCGCCGCGAGGTCGACGGGCAGCGGGGCGCCGGTGAAGGTGCCGTCGGCGGCCCGGTACCGGTAGGCGGTGCCGAACCGCTCGGCGCCCACCGACTCCGACAGCCCGCCGATGGAGGCGTAGCCGTGGTTCTGGAGGACGACGAGGTTGACGGGCAGGTTCTCCTGTACGGCCGTGACGATCTCCGTCGGCATCATCAGATACGTGCCGTCGCCGACCAGCGCCCACACGACGGTGTCCGGCGCGGCCTGCTGCACGCCGATCGCGGCGGGGATCTCGTAGCCCATGCAGGAGTAGCCGTACTCCAGGTGGTACTGGCGCGGGGACCTGGAGCGCCACAGCTTGTGCAGGTCGCCGGGGAGCGAACCGGCGGCGTTGATCACCACGTCGTCGTCGCCGACGACCGCGTCCAGGGCGCCCAGCACCTGCGTCTGGGTGGGGACGGCGTCGTCGTCGCCCTCGTAGGCGCCGGCCACGATCCGTTCCCAACGCTCCTTGCCCGCGCGGTACTCGGCGGCGTAGGCGTCCGTGACGCGGTGCCCGCGCAGGGCCTCGGTGAGGGCGGTGAGGCCGGCGCGCGCGTCGCAGACCAGGGTGCCGGCGGCCAGCTTGTGGGCGTCGAAGGCGGTGATGTTGACGTTCAGGAAGCGCACGTCCGGCCGGCGGAAGAGGGTGCCGGAGGCGGTGGTGAAGTCGCTGTAGCGGGTGCCGACGCCGATCACCAGGTCGGCGGTGCGGGCGAGTTCGTCGGCGACGGCCGTGCCGGTGTGGCCGATGCCGCCGACGTCGGCTCGGTGGTCGTGGCGCAGGGAGCCCTTGCCGGCCTGGGTGGAGGCGACCGGGATGCCGGTGGCGTCCACCAGGTCCTTCAGCGCGTCCTCGGCCTCGCTGTGGTGGACCCCGCCGCCCGCGACGATCAGGGGGCGTTCGGCGGCCCGGATCGCGCGGACCGCCTCGGCCAGTTCCACCGGGTCCGGCGCGGGGCGGCGTACCCGCCAGACGCGGTCGGCGAAGAACTCCTCCGGCCAGTCGAAGGCCTCCGCCTGCACGTCCTGCGGCAGGGCGAGCGTGACGGCGCCGGTCTCGGCCGGGTCGGTGAGGACGCGCATCGCGTTCGGCGCGGAGGCGATCAGGGCCTCGGGGCGCGTGACGCGGTCGAAGTAGCGGGAGACCGGGCGGAGGGTGTCGTTCACCGACACGTCCGCCGACACCGGGTGTTCGAGCTGCTGGAGCAGCGGGTCGGCGGCGTGCGAGGCGAAGTAGTCGCCGGGCAGCAGCAGGACCGGCAGGCGGTTGATGGTGGCGAGCGCGGCGCCCGTCACCAGGTTCGTGGCACCCGGCCCGATGGACGTCGTCACCGCCTGCGTGGACAGCCGGTTGAGCTGGCGGGCGTGTCCGACGGCCGCGTGCACCATGGCCTGTTCGTTGCGGCCCTGGTGGTAGGGCATGACGTCGCCGTACTCGACGAGCGCCTGGCCGAGCCCGGCGACGTTGCCGTGCCCGAAGATGCCCCAGGTGCCGGTGATCAGACGGCGGCGCACGCCGTCGCGCTCGGTGTACTGGGCGGCGAGGAAGCGGACGAGGGCCTGGGCGGTGGTCAGTCGGCGGGTGGGGGCGCTCATCGGGACCTCTCGGGCGCGTCGTAGAGGGGCAGACGGGGGTCGACGGGCTGCTCGGGCCAGGTGTCGCGGATCCAGGCGTGGTCGGGGTGGTCGCGGATCAGCCAGGCACGCTCGGCCTCCGGTCCCGCCATGACGTTGAGGTAGTACATGTGGTGGCCCGGCACCGCCATGGACGGGCCGTGCCAGCCGTCCGGGACGAGGACGACGTCGCCGTCGCGGACCTCGGCGAGCACGTCCGTCTCCCGGCCGGCCCCGGACGGCGAGACGCGGTGGTAGCCGAGGCCGGGGACACCGTCGTGGGCCGCGAACTCGAAGTAGTAGATCTCCTCCAAGACCGACTCCTCGCCCGGGCGGTGCTCGTCGTGCTTGTGCGGCGGGAACGACGACCAGTTGCCGCCCGGCGTGAGCACCTCCACCGCGATCAGCCGGTCGCAGTCGAACACCCCGGCCGCGCCGAAGTTGTTCACCTGGCGGGAGCAGCCGCCGGTGCCGCGCAGTTCCACCGGCACCGACGACGCCGGTCCGTAGCGGGCGGGCAGCCGCCGCTCGCAGCGCGCACCCGTGAGCGCGAACCTGCCGCCGCCCGTCGTCGTCACCGTCGCACGCGCGTCGCGCGGGACGTAGGCGAAGTCGGTGACGGCGCCGAACACGTCCGGGCGGCCGTGCAGTTCGAAGGTCTCGTGGCCGAAGTCGTCGGACGCCGCCACCGTGCAGCCGCCGCTCAGGGGCAGCACGATCCACTCGCTCTCGCCGGTGTCGAAGGTGTGCGAGCCGCCGGGCGGCAACTCCAGGACGCGCAGGGCGGAATACCCCCAGCCCGCGGTCTCCGGGGTGACGTCCACGACGTAGGGGCCGCCGAGCGCCTTGCCGGCCGGCAGGTGGTACGGGCTCGTCATCGGTGTCTCCTCGTGTGCCTCAGGGCTCGTCGGACGGCGTGTCACAGCAGGCTCACGGCCGTGTCGACCGCCGTCTCGACACTGCCCTCGGCCGGGTACAGCAGGGAACGGCCCACGACCAGGCCCTGCACGCTGGGCAGCCGCAGCGCCTTGCGCCACTTCTCGTACGCCCGCTCCTGGTCGTCGCCGACGTCACCGCCCAGCAGTACCGCGGGCAGGGTCGACGTCTGAAGCACCTGGGCCATGTCGTCCGGGTCGTCCGTCACCGGCAGCTTCAGCCATGTGTAGGCGGAGGTGCCGCCCAGGCCCGAGGCGATGGCCACGGAACGGGTGACGGCCTCGGCCGACAGGTCGTTGCGGACCCGGCCGTCGACCCGGCGGGATATGAACGGCTCCACGAACACCGGCAGCCGCAGCGCCGCCATGGCGTCCACGGCGCGCGCGGTGGACTCCATCGTGGTGAGCGAGCCGGGGTCGTCGTAGTCGATGCGCAGCAGCAGCTTGCCCGCGTCGAAGCGGAGCCGGGCGATGTCCTCGGCGCGGTGCCCGGTGAACCGGTCGTCCATCTCGAACGCGGCGCCGGCGAGGCCGCCGCGGTTCATCGAGCCCATGACGACCTTGTTCTCCAGCACCCCGAGCAGCAGCAGGTCCTCCAGCACGTCGGCCGTGGCGAGCACCCCGTCGACGCCCGGCCGGGACAGCGCGACGCACAGCCGCTCCAGCAGGTCCGCGCGGTTGGCCATGGCCAGCCCGCGGTCGCCGACGCCGAGCGCGCCGCGCGCGGGATGGTCCGCGGCGACGATCATCAGCCGGCCGCCGGCGCCGATCAGCGGGCGGCGCGCGCGGCGGGCGGCGGCCTCGGCGACCGCCTCCGGGTGGCGGGCTCTGACCGCGGTCAGATCGGGGATGCTGAGGGACAAGACGGGCTCCGTTCGGCAGGTGCGCGGTCGGCCGGGGGTGAGGGGCGGGTGCGGCGCGGGCTCGGCCGGCCGCGAGTGACGGGCTTCGGGGGGCGTGCTCGGTCGGCCGGGGGTGAGGGGCTTCGGGGGCGTGCTCGGCCGGCCGGCGGCGAGGGGCCCGCCGGCTCAGACACCCCCCAGCAGGCCGGCCACCTCGGACCGGGTCGGCATCGCGGAGGAGCAGGCGAGGCGGGAGGCGACGAGCGCCCCGGCGGCGTTGGCGTGCCGCACGGTCCGCTCCAGGTCCCAGCCCGCCAGCAGCCCTCGGCACAGCGAGCCGCCGAACGCGTCGCCCGCGCCGAGGCCGTTGACGACCTCGACCGGCACCGGCGGCACCTGCGCCGCCGTGCCGTCGCGGTGCACGGCCAGTACCCCCTTCGGGCCCTGCTTGACGACCGCCAGTTCCACACCGGCCGCCAGCAGCGCCTCGGCGCAGGCGTGCGGTTCGCGGACGCCGGTGGCGATCTCGCACTCCTCCAGGTTGCCGACCGCGACCGTGGCGTGCCGCAGCGCCGCGGCGTAGTGCGGGCGGGCCGCGTCGGGCTCGGACCAGAACATCGGCCGCCAGTCCAGGTCGAACACCGTGATCCCGGCCTTGGCGCGGGCTTCCAGGGCGGCGAGGGTGGCGGAGCGGCTCGGCTCCTCGCTCAGGCCCGTGCCGGTCATCCAGAAGATCCGGGCGGCGCGGATCGCGTCGAGGTCCAGCTCCTCCGCGTGGATCTCCAGGTCCGGGGCCTTGGGGCGGCGGTAGAAGTACAGCGGGAAGTCGTCCGGGGGGAAGATCTCGCAGAACGTGACCGGCGTCGGGTAGGCGGCGACCGGGGTGACCCAGCGGTCGTCGACGCCGAACTCACGCAGCGCCTCGTGCAGGTAGACGCCGAACGGGTCGTCGCCCGTGCGCGTGATCACGGCCGAGGCCAGGCCGAGGCGCGCGGCGGCCACCGCGACGTTCGCGGCGGAGCCACCGAGGAACTTGCCGAAGGTCTCGACCCGGGCCAGGGGTACACCCGTCTGGAGGGGGTAGAGATCGACCCCGATACGGCCCATGGTGATCAGGTCGAAGGACTGGCTTGACTCGGCCATGCGCGACGCTCCTCATGCTGGGCGGGTGGCCTGCCGCCTCCCAGGTGTAGGTCCCGGCGGCCCCCGCTGTCAATAGTTTGTACTTACATTCGGACCTGCTTGTGAAATGATGTCTTAACAAAGTATTGACAGCGGGCGTGTCAGGGACTTGGATCGCGTCCCAGCGCAACAGCCGTCGCACAGTGAGGTGCAGGAACGATGGACCGCTCTTCCCCCGCCCGCTCCCGCAGATTCGCCCCCGCCCTGGCCCTGGCCGCGGCGGCGGCACTGACCCTCGCCGGCTGCTCCAGCGGCTCCGGAGGAAAGAAGGCCGAGGAAGGGGCGGCCGACGCCTCCGCCGGCAAGGCCACCACCCCGCGCATGACGGTCGCGCTCATCACGCACCAGTCGCCCGGCGACACCTTCTGGGACATCGTCCGCAAGGGCGCCGAGGCCGCCGCGGCCAAGGACAACATCAAGCTCGTCTACTCGGCCGACCCGAACGCCGGCAACCAGGCCAACCTCGTGCAGAACGCCATCGACCAGAAGGTCGACGGCATCGCCATCACCCTCGCCAAGCCCGACGCCATGAAGGGCGCCGTCGCCAAGGCCACCAAGGCCGGCATCCCCGTCGTCGGCCTCAACTCCGGGGTGAGCGACTGGAAGAAGCTCGGCCTGCTGGAGTTCTTCGGGCAGGACGAGACGGTCGCGGGCGAGGCCTTCGGCAAGAAGCTCAACGAGGTCGGCGCCAAGAAGGCCGTCTGCGTCGTCCAGGAACAGGGCAACATCGGCCTCACCCAGCGCTGCGACGGAGTGAAGAAGACCTTCGAGGGCTCGGTCGAGAACCTCTACGTCAACGGCACCGACATGCCGTCCGTGAAGTCGACCATCACCGCCAAGCTCAAGCAGGACACGGCCGTCGACCACGTCGTCACCCTCGGCGCCCCCTTCGCCCTGACCGCCGTGCAGTCCATCGGCGACGCCGGCAGCAAGGCGAAGGTCGCGACGTTCGACCTCAACAAGGAACTCACCAAGGCCATCCAGGACGACAGCATCGAGTTCGCCGTCGACCAGCAGCCCTACCTCCAGGGCTACCTCGCCGTCGACTCCCTGTGGCTCTACAAGAACAACGGCAACTACAGCGGCGGCGGCGAGCAGCCGGTGCTGACCGGCCCCGCCTTCGTCGACAAGTCCAACGTCGACACGATCGCCGAGTTCGCCGCGAAGGGCACCCGGTGATTCGTATGGCCCAGCAGGCTGAGCCGGCGGTGACCACACCGCCGGCCCCCGGCCCGAAGCAGACCGACGGGCGCACCACGCGGCGCTCGCTGGTCCTGCGGCTGCTGGCACGGCCGGAGGTCGGCGTCTTCCTCGGCGCCCTCGCCGTGCTGGTGTTCTTCCTGATCGCCGCCCCGACCGTCCGGCAGGGCAGCTCCATGGCGACGGTGCTCTACCAGTCGTCGACCATCGGCATCATGGCGCTGCCCGTCGCCCTGCTGATGATCGGCGGAGAGTTCGACCTGTCGTCCGGCGTCTCCGTCATCACGTCGGCGCTCACCGCGAGCATGCTCAGCTACCAGCTCACCGTGAACGTCTGGACGGGCATCGTCGTCGCGCTGATCCTGTCCCTCGCCATCGGCGCGTTCAACGGCTGGATGGTGGTGCGCACGGGCCTGCCCAGCTTCCTCGTCACCCTCGGCACCTTCCTGATCCTCCAGGGCGCCAACCTGGCCATCACCAAACTCGTCACCGGCAACGTCGCCACCGACGACATCAGCGACATGGACGGCTTCGAGCAGGCCAGGGCGATCTTCGCGTCCTCCTTCGACGTCGGCGGCGTCCAGGTGAAGATCACCGTCGTGTGGTGGCTGGTGTTCGCGGCCGTCGCGACCTGGGTGCTGTGGCGCACCAAGTACGGCAACTGGATCTTCGCGGTCGGCGGCAACAAGGAGAGCGCCCGCGCGGTCGGCGTCCCGGTGAACTTCACCAAGATCACGCTGTTCATGACGGTCGGCTTCGGCGCCTGGTTCGTCGGCATGCACAACCTGTTCTCCTTCAACACCGTGCAGTCCGGCGAGGGCGTGGGCCAGGAGCTCATCTACATCGCCGCCGCGGTGATCGGCGGCTGCCTCCTCACCGGCGGCTACGGCTCCGCCATCGGCCCCGTCTTCGGCGCCTTCATGTTCGGCATGGTGAACCAGGGCATCGTCTACGCCGGCTGGAACCCCGACTGGTTCAAGGCCTTCCTCGGCGTGATGCTGCTCGGCGCCACCCTCGTCAATCTGTGGGTCCGCCGCACGGCGACCCGGAGGTGAACCCATGACGTCCAAGTCCTCCGGCACCCACGGCGCCGTCCTCGCGGACACCCCGCCCGAGGGGGACCGCCCCGTCGTCGAACTCCGCGGCGCCGGCAAGTCCTACGGCAACATCCGCGCCCTGCACGGCGTCGACCTCACCGTCCGCCCCGGCAGGGTGACCTGCGTGCTCGGCGACAACGGCGCCGGCAAGTCCACCCTCATCAAGATCGTCTCCGGGCTGCACCGGCACACCGAGGGCGAGTTCCTCGTCGACGGCGAACCGGTCCGCTTCTCCACCCCGCGCGAGGCCCTCGACCGCGGCATCGCCACCGTCTACCAGGACCTGGCGACCGTGCCGCTCATGCCGGTGTGGCGCAACTTCTTCCTCGGCTCCGAGATGACCAAGGGCCCCTGGCCGGTCCGCCGCCTCGACATCGACCGCATGAAGCGGACGGCCGACGAGGAACTGCGCAACATGGGCATCGTCCTCGACGACCTGGAACAGCCCATCGGCACCCTCTCCGGCGGCCAGCGCCAGTGCGTCGCCATCGCCCGCGCCGTCTACTTCGGCGCCCGCGTCCTCATCCTGGACGAGCCCACCGCCGCCCTCGGCGTCAAGCAGTCCGGCGTCGTCCTCAAGTACATCGCCGCCGCCCGCGACCGCGGCCTCGGCGTCATCTTCATCACGCACAACCCGCACCACGCCTACATGGTCGGAGACCACTTCAGCGTGCTGCGCCTGGGCACCCTCGAACTCAGCGCCGCCCGCGCCGAGGTGAGCCTCGACGAGCTCACCAACCACATGGCCGGCGGCGCGGAACTCGCCGCCCTCAAGCACGAACTGGCCCAGGTGCGCGGCGTCGACACCGAAGGACTCCCCGAGGAGGGAGACCTCCGGGCGCCCGCACCCGCACCGTCCGAAGGGAACTGAAGACATGGCCCCTGTGCTCGACCGGATCCGCGTCGGCTCCGCCCCCGACTCCTGGGGGGTGTGGTTCCCGGACGACCCCCGTCAGGTGCCCTGGGAACGCTTCCTGGACGAGGTCGCCGAGGCCGGCTACTCCTGGATCGAGCTCGGCCCCTACGGCTATCTGCCCACCGACCCGGCCCGCCTCACCGACGAGGTGCGAAGCCGCGGCCTGAAGGTCTCCGCGGGCACCGTCTTCACCGGGCTGCACCGCGGCCCCGCCGTCTGGGACGCCACCTGGGACCACGTCGCCCAAGTGGCCGCGCTGACCCAGGCGATGGGCGCGAAGCACCTCGTCGTCATCCCGTCCTTCTGGCGCGACGACAAGACCGCCGAGATCCTGGAGCCGCCGGAGCTGACCGGCGAGCAGTGGGCCCACCTGACCAAGGGCATGGAACGCCTCGGCCACGAGGTGCGCGAGCGTTACGGCCTCGACATCGTCGTCCACCCGCACGCCGACACCCACATCGACACCGAGGAGCACGTCGAGCGGTTCCTCGACTCGACCGACTCCGACCTGGTCGGCCTGTGCCTGGACACCGGGCACTACGCCTACTGCGGTGGGGACAGCGTCAAGCTCATCGAGACCTACGGCGAACGCATCGGCTACCTGCACCTCAAGCAGGTCGACCCGGAGATCCTGGCGGACGTCCGCGCGAACGAGGTGCCCTTCGGGCCGGCCGTGCAGCGCGGCGTGATGTGCGAACCGCCCGGCGGCGTACCGGAGTTGGGGCCCGTGCTGGAGGCGGCCCAGCGGCTCGGCGTGGACCTGTTCGCCATCGTGGAGCAGGACATGTACCCGTGCGAGCCGGACACGCCGCTGCCGATCGCGACCCGCACCCGCAGGTTCCTGCGCTCCTGCGGGGCCTGACGGCCACGGACGACGGAGGGCGGGGTCACGGTCGTCGCCGTGACCCCGCCCTCTTCTCGCGTGCGCGCGGCGGCCGGTCAGTCCTGCCGCACCTCCGCGATCGTCACCGGCCGGTGCTCGCGCATCGACAGCGTGCACGCCTCCGCGATCCAGCCCGCCTCCAGGGCGTCCGCCACCGTGCACGGGGAGGGCCGGGTGCCCGCGACGACCTCGGTGAACGCGGCGAGTTCGGCACGGTAGGCGGCGGCGAAGCGGTCCATGAAGAAGTCGTGCGGGGTGCCCGCCGGGAACGTCACGCCCGGCTCCACCGAGCGCAGGGGCAGCCTGTCCTCCAGACCGACGGCGATCGAGTCGGCGAAGCCGTGCAGCTCCATGCGGACGTCGTGACCGCGGCCGTTGTGGCGGCTGTTGGACACCACGGCGATCGTGCCGTCGTCCAGCGTGAGGACCGCGCCGGTGGTGTCGGCGTCGCCGGCCTCCCGGATGTGGTCCGCGCCCCGGTTGCCGCCGACGGCGTACACCTCGGTCACCTCGCGGCCCGTCACCCAGCGGATGATGTCGAAGTCGTGCACGGAGCAGTCCCGGAAGATGCCCCCGGAGGCGGCGACGTACGCGGCCGGCGGCGGCGCCGGGTCCAGGGTCGTGGACCGCACGGTGTGCAGCGTGCCCAGCTCGCCCGCGCGCACGGCCTCCCGCGCGGCCACGAACCCGGCGTCGAAGCGCCGGTTGAAGCCGATCTGGACCGGCACGGCGCCGCCGTCGACGGACCTGAGCACCTCGACGCCCTCCGCCATGGTGCGGGCGACGGGCTTCTCGCAGAACACGGGCACGCCGGCCTCGACCCCGGCGCGGATCAGGGCGGGGTGGGCGTCGGTCGCCGCGGCGACCACGAGGCCGTCCACCCCGGCCGCCAGCAGGGCCTCGGGGGAGTCCGCGACCTCGGCGCCGAACCGCTCGGCGGCGGACTTGGCGGCGTCCGCGACCGGGTCGGCGACGACGAGCGAGGTGACGGCGCCGAGGCCGGAGAGGGTCTCGGCGTGGAAGGCGCCGATGCGGCCGAGGCCGAGGATTCCGATGCGCATGACGTGCTTGCTCCTTGAGGGTGCGGGGTGGTGGCGGAGAGGTGCGGTCGGCTCCGGGGTCAGTCCAGGCCGCCGAGCACGTTCTGGTCCCAGTCGATCACCGAGCCGGTGACCACGCCCGAGCGGTCCGACAGCAGCAGGACGACGAAGTCGGCGATCTCGTCCGGCTGTCCGAGCCTGCCCATCGGCAGCCGGGCGGCGGCCCGTTCGCGCCAGTCGTCGCCCGCGCCGTGGAAGGCCCGCTGCGTCGCGTCCTCGCCCTCGGTCGCGGTCCAGCCGATGTTCAGGCCGTTGATCCGGATCCGGTCCCAGCGGTGCGCGTGGGCCGCGTTGCGCGTGAGCCCCAGGAGACCGGCCTTCGCGGCGACGTAGGGCGCGAGGAACGGCTGCCCGCCGTGCGCCGACGACGTGATGACGTTGACGATCGTGCCGGGGGCGCCGCGCGCCACCATGTCGGCGACGGCCGCCTGCATCGCGAAGAACGGCCCTCTGAGGTTGACGGCGATGTGCTGGTCGAACAGCTCGGGCGTGGTGTCCAGCAGCGTGCCGCGCGAGGTGAGCCCGGCGGAGTTCACCAGGCAGTCGACCCGGCCGTACGCCTCCACGACGCGCCCCACCGACGCCTTCGCCTGCCCGGCGTCGGCGAGGTCGGCCCGCACGAACAGCGCCTCGCCGCCCGCCTCCGTCAGCTCGGCCACCAGCGCCTCGCCCGGCTCCGGGCGCCGCCCCGTGACGGCCACGACGGCGCCCTCGCGGACCGCCGCGCGGGCGACCGCCGCGCCGACGCCCTGACTGCCGCCGTTGACGAGGACGACCTTGTCGTCGAGAAGTCCGACACGGTCCCGAAGTCCCGTACGGTCGAGAAGTCCCATACCAAGGGGTCCTTTCAGCTCGCGCGCCGCTCGGCGCCCGCCCGCAGCGCCTCGCGGAGCGCCTGAGGTGTCCATTCCTCGCGCAGCGCCCGCCGCACCAGGTCCGCCTGCGAGGGCGGCGCGAGCCCGTCGACCGGCGGATCGCGGTCGAGGTTCGTCGGGAAGGGGTAGCCCTCCGCGCTCGCCGCGATCACGTTGTCCAGCGCGCGGGCCGGCACGCCCTCGGCCTTGCGGCGCAGCAGCACCGGGTACACGGCTGCGGTCACCGCCTCACGGTCCACGGTCTCCATCGCGCGGCCGAACGCGGACGACACCTGGAGCAGGTTCGCCATGCGCCGCACGTCCGCCGAGCGGTTGGTCCCGGCGGCGTGGAACAGCGCCGGGTTGAAGAACACCGCGTCGCCCTTGGCGAGCGGCAGCTGCACGTGGCGCTCCGCGAAGTACGCCCGGAACTCGGGCCGCCGCCAGGCGAGATAGCCGGGCTCGTACCTCTGCGAGTGGGGCAGGTACATCGTCGGCCCGGACTCCACCGGCATGTCGCAGTGCGCCACGGCGCCCTGCAGGGTGAGCACGGGGGAGAGGCGGTGCACGTGCGCCGGGTAGGCCGCGGCCGCGTCGTCACCGAGGAAGCCCAGGTGGTAGTCGCGGTGCGGGTCCTGGGCGGCGCCGCCCGGGTTGACGACGTTGATCTGCGAGGTCACCTGGTAGCCGGGGCCGAGCCAGGCCTCGCAGACCAGGGCGAGGACGTCGTTCGCGTAGTAGTCGGCGAACGCCTCCGGGTCGTGCAGCGCGGCCTTCTCCAGCGCGTTCCACACCCGGTCGTTGGCACCGGGCTTCGCGAAGTGGTCCCCGGCCGCGGTGCCCGCGGCGCGCTGCGCGGCGATCAGGGCGTCGAACACGGCCGTCGCCCGGTCCACCACCGCCGGGTCCGGGAAGGCGCCCCGCAGCACGACGACGCCCGGCCCGTCGGTCAGGGATCGGACCAGTTCGTCCTGGAGGGCGGTCCGGTCGGCGGCGAGGACGCGGGCGCTGTCGTAGACCGGCACGTTCCGCTCGACGCACGTGGCGTGCGGATGCGCGGCGAGATCGGTGGCCCGTCCGGTCAGCGCCCGGAAGGCGTCGAGGTCGCAGTCCCGTGCGGAGAGCCGGACGCGGGGGTGCGCGGAAGTCGTGGACATCGTCGTCCTTTCGGTGACAGGGTCGCCGCGGCGCTGTCATTCTTGTCCTGACAAACCCGTCGAACAACCAGCAGGAAGCCATCAAAAACCCCTCAAGGAGCGCAAGGAGCCGTGGCATGGGGCATCCGTTCCCGATCCGGGAGATCGCGCGTCAGGCAGGGCTGAGCGAGGCGACCGTCGACCGTGTCCTCAACGGCCGGGGCGGCGTCCGGGAGAGCACCGCGCGCGAGGTGCACCGCGCGATCGCCGACCTCGACCGGCAGCGCACCCAGGTCCGACTCGTCGGCCGCACCTTCATGGCGGACATCGTGATGCAGGCCCCGCAGCGGTTCTCCAGCGCCGTGCGCGCCGCCCTGGAGGCCGAACTGCCGTCCCTGCACCCGGCGGTGCTGCGCTCCCGCTTCCACTTCCGCGAGACGGGCCCCGCCGCCGAACTGGTCCGCGTCCTGGACCGGATCGCCCGGCGCGGCTCACAGGGCGTCGTCCTCAAGGCGCCCGACGTCCCCGAGGTCACCGCCGCCGTCGGCCGGCTCGCCGCCGCCGGCATCCCCGTCGTGACCCTCGTGACCGACCTGCCCGCGAGTGCCCGTGTCGGCCGCGTCGGCATCGACGACCGCGCGGCGGGCGCCACGGCCGCCTACCTCGTCCAGCAGTGGCTCGGCGAGCGGCCCGGCAACGTCCTCACCAGCCTCAGCAGCGGCTTCTTCCGCAACGAGGAGGAACGCGAGATGGGCTTCCGCGCCGTCATGCGGGCCCGCTGCCCCGACCGCGCCCTGGTCGAGATCACCGAGGGCCAGGGCCTGGACACCACCCAGTACGACCTGGTGCGCGCCGCGCTGGACCGCGACCCGGACATCCGCGCCGTGTACTCCATCGGCGGCGGCAACATCGCCACGCTGCGCGCCTTCGCCGACGCCGGACGCGAGTGCGCCGTGTTCGTCGCGCACGACCTCGACCAGGACAACACCCGGCTGCTGCGCGAACACCGGCTGTCCGCCGTCCTCCACCACGACCTGCGCCAGGACGTCCGCGAGGCCTGCCGGCTGCTGATGCGGGCGCACGGCGCGCTGCCGCCCGCGGGACCCGCCCTGCCGTCCCCGATCCAGGTCGTCACGCCCTACAACATGCCGACGACCCCGTGACGTCCCGACCATGTCCAGGACGCCGTGACGTCCCGACCATGTCCACGACGCCGTGACGTCCTGCACCCTGCCTACGGCCCCGTGACGTCGACCCACGCGCCGCTCTGGGCCGACCGCGCCATGGCGTCCAGCACCTCCGCCGCGCGCACGGCGTCCGTGAGCGTCGCGCCGTACGGCGTGCCCTCGGCGACCGACCGCAGGAACCGGTGGGCCTCGATCACCTTCAGGTCGTCGTAGCCCATCGCGTTCGCCGCGCCCGGCTGGAACGCGCCGAACTCGCCGTGCCCCGGGCCTACGTACACCGTGCTCACGGACTGGTCCTGGTACGTGGTGCCCCGGCTGACGCCGAGTTCGTTCATGCGGCGGAAGTCCCAGGAGACGGCGCCCCTCGTGCCGTGCACCTCGAAGCCGTAGGTGTTCTGCTCGCCGACCGACACCCGGCACGCCTCCAGCACGCCCCGCGCGCCCGAGGCGAAGCGCAGCAGACAGCTCACGTAGTCCTCGTTCTCCACCCGGCCGAGTTCGCCGCCCGCCGCGCGGGAGTGACCGGCCGTCGCGCCGGTCGGGCGGGCCCGCTCGGGCACGAAGACGGCCGTGTCGGCGGTCAGCGACGCGATGTCGCCGAGCAGGAAACGGGCCAGGTCCGCGCCGTGCGAGGCAAGGTCGCCCAGTACCCCGCCGCCGCCCCGCTCCCGCTCGAACCGCCACGTCAGGGCGCCCTCCGGATGCGCCGCGTAGTCGCTGAACAGCCGGACGCGGACATGCGTCACCGCGCCGATCTCCCCGGCGGCGATCAGCTCGCGGGCGGCCTCCACGGCGGGCGCGTTGCGGTAGTTGAAGCCGACCGCGCCCTGCACCCCGGCCGCGGCGACCGCGTCGGCCACCGCGCGGGCGTCCGCCGCCGTGAGGCCCACCGGCTTCTCGATCCAGATGTGCTTGCCCGCCTCGGCCATCGCGACGCCGATCTCACGGTGCAGGAAGTTCGGGGCGGTGATGCTGACCGCCGCCACGCGCGGGTCGGCGGCCACCTCGCGCCAGTCGCGGGTCGTCGCGGCGAACCCGAACTGCGCCGCCGCCTCCTCGGCCCGCCCCGGCACCTCCTCGGCGACCGCGACCAGCTCGGGGCGCAGCGGCAGTTGCGGATAGTGGTGCCGCACGCGCGCGTACGCCTGGGTGTGCACCCGGCCCATCCAGCCGAAACCGACGACGGCGACACCGAGCGCGTCCACCATGAGAGCCCCTCTTCGGACCGTTCCACAACCTGCCTGCCGCCACCCTGGGCACGGTCACCAGGCAGTGTCAAGGCAGGTCCGGCCCGGCAAGCCGGACGCCGTGCCGCGGGCCGTACGGGAACCGGGCCACCGGCCGAACGCCGCCGCGCACGGCCCGGGGGAGCGGGGCGTACGCGGCTGACGGACCCGACGCCGAAGACCCGCGGGACGACGGGGGCGCCACCGCCGCAGGCCGCCCGTGGGGTAGGGTTGACGTGCGTGTTCCCCCGCAGGGGGAGACGCGCCGGGACGTGGCGCAGCTTGGTAGCGCACTTGACTGGGGGTCAAGGGGTCGCAGGTTCAAATCCTGTCGTCCCGACACACGGCGAAGAGGCCTTCGCGGGCGGACAGCCCGCGGAGGCCTCTTCGCGTGGACCGATGGCGTGGTCGAGGACGTCACCCTCCCCCTGAAAGGTGACGTCCTCGACCGCTCCCCCGGTGCCGGACAGTGGCATGTGCGTCCGGGCGGCGGCGTGCGGTCACCAGCACATGACCGCCGTCTCGCCCGCACCCCAGGAGGAGTACAGGCGCACCCGGACGAAGTAGCGGCGGCCCTTGACCAGACGGGCTCGGATCGTGGCGTTGTGCGGCGTCCCGCCGTCGTCCTCACCGGCGAGGCAGCGCGGCTCCCCGTCCCGCTCCTCGAACACCACGACGACGGTGTCGCTGTCGCCGAACGTGCCCACCGTGTACGCACGCGTCTGCGGCGGCTCCAGCACGAAGTCCGCCTGACCGCCCGGCCCGAGACCGAGCGGCACCGAGCGGAACGGCACCAGCGCGGGCGGCCCCGACGGGTCGGCCGGCGGATACCAGCGGAGCACGAACTCCTTGTCGGCGGCGGACTGCGTCCCGGGCGGGTACAGCCCCGCGCGGAACTGCTCCGGCTCCAGGACCAGCCCCGACGGAAATGGGAACGCCATGATCGACTGGGGGTCCCAGACGTGGCCGTTCACCTCCGCCGGGTCCAGCTTGCGCAGCACGTTGCGGTCGGTCTGCTCCCGGCTCCAGTGGTTCGGCGGGCCCGCCAGCTCGGCGTACACGGCCTCGTCGTCCCAGTGGATGCCGGCGAACGGGCTCTGGTGCTCGTGCCGCATGCCGAGCGCGTGCCCGATCTCGTGCAGGGCCGTGCCGCGCTCGCCCGGCGCGGTCAGGTCCCACCCGAAGTTCATCGTCCGCTCGGTCAGACCGACCCGCAGCGCGTCCCGGCCCACCGCCGACCAGGAACCGCCGCCGAGCTGGAACCCGATGCGCAGCTCGGCCTCCGTACGGTCCGCGACCTCACGGAACGCCACGCCGATGCCGAGGCCGCTCCACTCCTCGAAGCACTCGCGCACCACGTCCCGCTGCTCCTTGGCCCCGGACCACGGCACGCGCCGCGTCTCGCCCGTCCCCGGCACGGCGATCACGGAGCCGTCGCGGTCGTCGTCGTAGAAGTAGTAGTGCAGGACCGTGCCGTTGAGCCACATGCGGTGCCCGCCGGTCAGCGCGCCGAGCCGCTCGGCGGGCAGCCCCGGCGCGAACGCCGGGCCCGGCGCCTGGGCGAGCGAGCAGTAGCGGGCGGTGGCCATGCGCCCAGGTTGCCCGCCGGCGGCCCGGGGCGCCTGAGTCGAGGGCTACTCAACTCACCCTGTATCAGGCGTGAGTACGCGCGCTCTTGATTCCGTGACGACTTTCGAACAGGACGCGAAGACGCTGGAGCTGCCCTGGCCCTTCACCGGCCGGGAGGACGAACTGGAGCTGGTACGCAGGTCGTTGACCGCCGGCCGGCACGGCATCGTCGTGACCGGACCGGCGGGCAGCGGCAGGACGAGGCTGGTCACGGAGGCGGTGCGCGGCACGGACTGCGCACGCGTGGCCGGCACGCCCGAGGCCCGTCACCTTCCCTTCGCCGCCTTCGCCCACCTGCTGCCCGAGTTGGTCACCCTGCACCGCGCGGTGCGCCTGCTGTCCGGCGTCCGGCTGCTGCTCGTCGACGACGCGCACCTCCTCGACGACGCCTCCGCCGCCCTCGTCCACCAACTCGCCGTGCAGGGCCGCACCCGGCTGGTCGTCGCCGTCACCGACGGGGCCGCGGCGCCCGGCGCGATCACCCGCCTGTGGACCGGCGAACTGCTGCCGCGCCTCGCGCTGGAGCCCCTGCCGCGCGAGGAGACCGCGGACCTCCTCACGGCGGGCGCGGGCCGGACCCTGGAACCGCTCACCGTGAACCGGCTGCACGCCCTGTGCCGGGGCGACCTGCGGCTGCTGCGGTCCCTGCTGGACGCGGTGCGTGAGCGAGGGCTCCTCGCGCGCGTGCCCGGCACCGACGCGTGGGCGTGGCGCGGCCCGGTGCCGGTCACGACGACCGTCCGCGAGCGCACGGCGCACGTCCTCGACCGCACCGCCCCCGAGGAGCGCGACATCCTGGACCTGTTGGCCTTCGCGGAACCCCTGCCGCTGGAGCCGCGGGACTTCGGGGCGGGCGACCCGGCGGCCCCGGTACCCCTTCAGGGCTCCGGCCCCGGAGCGGCCGACCCCGCTCTGCGCACCCTGGAGCGGCTGGAGGCCGACGGCCTGGTGCACGCCGACGACCACGGCGCGGTCCGGCTCGCGCACCCGCTGTACGGGCCGGTCCTGCGGGCCACCGCCGGACGCCTGCGGGCCCGGCGGCTGGCCGGGGCGCCCGAGCGGTGCCACGCCGCCCTGGAGGCCGAGGCGGCGGCGCTCGCGCGGTCCATCGAGCGGGCCGACGTACGGCGGGCGCACACGCCCGTGGGGGAGTGGTTCGCGGCGGAGGGCGCCGGCCCCCTGCCCGCCGATTACGCGGCGGTGCGCGCCCGGTTCGCGCGGCTGCGCGGTGAGCTGAGGGAAGCCGCGGCCTGGGCCCGCGAGGGCCTGCGCACCACCGCCGATGACCCGGCCTGCCGCGCCGAACTCGCCCTGGCGGCCGCCCAGTCGGGCGACCACGCGGCGGCGCGCGCGATCACCGCGACGGCCGAGGCCCCAGGAGCGGGCGCCGAAGCCCCCCGCGGCGCCGGTTCCTCGGGCACCGCCGAAGGCCGAGCAGGTGACCGTCCTGCGGCGCGCGCAGGTGCTTTCGGTGGGGAGGGTTCCGGGGTGGCGGTTGAGGGTGTCTGTGGTGGTGGTTCGTCGGGGGTGGTCGGGCGGCGCACGGGTGATCGTCCGGCGGTGGGCGCCGGTGCGTTCGGTGGGGAGGGCGGGGCCGTCGTCGGCGGCTCCGCCGGCAGGGGACCGTACGACGCCCTGCCCTTCCCCGGCGATCCCTACGACGCCGTCCGCCTCGGTGCACCCGGGCGGGCCGTCGGTCGGCTCACCGGTGTGTTCGCCGCGCACGCCGACGCCCTCGCGCGCGGTGACGGCGCCGCGTTGGACCGGGCGGCGCGAGCCCTGGAGGAGCGCGGCTTCCTGCTGTACGCCGCCGAGGCCTACGCGCAGGCCGCCGGGGCACACCGCGACCCCAGCGCCGCCCGCACCTCGCGCACCCGTGCCGCCGCGCTGGCCCGGCGCTGCCAGGGCGCCCGCACCCCGGCGCTGTCCGGCCTCGTCCTCGGCGAACTCACCGCCCGCCAGCGGCAGATCGTCACGCTCGCCGCCGCGGGACTGAGCAACCGTCAGATCGCCGAACGCCTCACCCTGTCCGTCCGCACGGTCGGCAACCACCTCTACAGCGCCTACGCCCGGCTCGGCTCCGGCGACCGCAGCGCCCTGCCCTGGCTGGTCCGGCTCCCGGACGCCCAACCGGCGTGATGCCAGGGGCGGCTGCCCGAGCCCTCCCCGGCACGCCGCCCCGCGCGCCGCCCCGAAAGCCGCCCCACCCACCGTCCCTCACGCCGCCCCGAACGCCGAGAACGCCCAGCCCGTCGCCTGGTGCAGGGCGTCCCCCGGCATCGCGGTCCGCGCGTCGCGCAGCGCCTCCGCCAGGGACAGGCCGGCGCCGATGCCCTTGTGCAGCGCGAGCATCAGCGGCACCACCGCGGCGTCGTTGACGGGAGCGCTGCACGCCACCACGCCCGCCGTGCCCAGCGGCAGCAACGCCGTGACGAGACCGAGCAGTTCGTCGGCGCCCACCGTGGCGAACCGGGCGGTGTCGCAGCACGACAGGATGATCCGGTACGGACTGCGGTCCAGCCGTTCGAAGTCGTGCACGATGAGCGGCCCGTCCGCCATCCGCAGCGCCGAGAACAACGGACTGTCGGCACGGAACGTGCCGTGCGCGGCGATGTGCGCGAGCGCGGCCCCGTCGAGCTCCTCCAGCACCCGCGCGACCCGCGCGCCGTGCTCCTCCAGCACCGTGGGAGCGGCGTACCGGTCGGCGAGTTCGGGCACCTCGGCGCCGCGCGACGCGAGGCCGGGCCCGCGCACCAGCACCTGGCGCCCGTCCGGCGGCGGCGCCGTCTCCCGGGCGCGCAGCCAACTGCTCGCCGACGGCGACACACTGACCACCCGGTCCCGCAGCGACGGCAGCAGCGCCCACGGCACCCGGTGCAGCCGCCCCGGCGGCACGACCACGACCGGCCCCGCGCCCAAGTGAGCCGCGGCGGGACCGAGCAGCAGTTCCTCGAGGCGGCGGCCCGCGGCCTCCACCACCGGCAGCCGGGCGTCCGCGCCGGGGTGGGCGAGGCGCCGCAGCCCGGCCTGCACGTGCTCGGCCTCCTTCTCGGCGTCGGCGAGCAGCCCGGCCTCGAACCGCCGCACCCTGCCCTGCCCGCACAGCAGTACGTGCACCCGCGCGTCGAGCACCGCGAGCTCCACCAGCCGGGTCTCGTCGCCGAGCCGCTCCAGCAGCCGGCCCGGGTCGAACCGGTGCCCGTCGCCGGACGCGTCACCCCGCATGTGCAGGGTCCGCGACCTGATCTCCCGTTCCAGACGCCGCTGTTCACGCTCCAGCGCCGGCACCGGACGGCCCTCCATGCGGGCGGCCTCCGCACGCGCCGCGATCTCCCGGAACGCGGTCAGGCCGCTGAGCAGCGCCGGGTCGGCGGGCGGCCGGGTGGGCGGCGCCGACAGCACCGTGGCCCGCCACCGCTCGCTCCACACCAGCAGCCGCCGCGGCCCGCCCGACACCAGACTGGCCTGCTGCGCGAGCGCCGCCAGCTCGGCGCCCTGCGCGGTCGCCCGCGCCCTCAACTCGGAGGCGCCCAGCGTCATCCGGTGCTCGTCCAGCACGTCCAGGCCGCGCCGGCAGGCCTCCAGGACACCCCGCGCCGACCCGGCCGCCCGCGCCCGCAGGGCCTGCGCCGCCCAGCCCGTCACCCGGGCCGGCGGCGGACCGCTGAACCGGCTGCGGGCGGCCACCGCCAAGTGCCGTTCCGCGTCCGCCGTCCAGCCCAGGTCCAGCGCGATACGGCCCGCCAGCAGCGACGCCTCCGGCGCGGCGGGCGCCCCGAACGACGCGAGCTTCGCCGCCACCGCCGCCGCGTCCGCGACCAGCCGCCCCGAGCCCCGCCCGGCGGCCACCCGCGCCTCGATCAGCACCAGCCGGGCGTGCGTCTCCCACCAGGTGCGCCGCTGCCCGGCGAACAGCCGCACCGCGACGGCCGCGCGCGCGATCGCCGTCTGCGGATCACCCGCCAGCCGGGCCGCCCGCGCGGCGGCCAGCAGCAGTTCCGCCTTGCGGGTCGACTGACCGCCGATGCCGTCGAGCGCCGCGATCGCCGCGTCCGCCTCGGCCAGCGCCTCCGGGGCCAGCCCGGCCGACATCAGCACCTCGCAGCGCCGGATGTTCAGCATGAACGTCGGCGTGTCCAGCTTCGCGTACCGCTCCTCCGCCTCGTCCAGCAGCCGCAGCGCCGCCGGGACGTCACCGGAGCGGAACGCGGCCAGGCCCCGGCTCTCCACCGCGTCCGCCTTGTCGTGCTCCTGGCCGGTGGTGTCCCACAGCGCCTCGGCCGCCGTGAAGTCCGCGTCGGCCCGGTCCACCGCGCCGAGCGCCAGGTGCACGGTGGCGCGCAGGGTGAGCGCCCGCGCCGTCCAGATCACGTCGTCCGCCTGCCGCAGCACGGGCACGGCCCGCCGTACGTCCTCCAGCGCCTCCCGGTGCCGGCCCAGCACCCACCACACGTACGCCCGCCGGTACAGCACCCGGGCCCGGGTGTGCCCGGTGCCGCGCGCGACGCCCCGCTCGAACGCGGCGAGGCCCTGCCGGGTGCGGCCCGCGTGCACGAGCGCCACCCCGAGCGTGGCGAGCACGTCGGCCTCCCGCTCCGCGCAGTCGGCGCGGGCGGCGAGATCGCGGGCGCGCCGCAGATGCGTCAGCGCGAGCCGCAGATCGCCGAAGTCCCGCTGCCAGATGCCGATCACCTGGTGCGCGACGGAGGCGCGCAGCGGTGCGGGATCGGCCGCGAGCACCTCTTCCGCCCTGGCCAGAGCCTCGCCCGGGGCGGCGAACACCATCGGCAGCAGATCGTGAACCGAGTCGCTTCCCGCTGTCACCCCTCGGATGGTAGTGCCAACGGCAAGCCGCACACCGGTTCGGTCCTGTATCAATCCCCGTGCGGGCGGCTCTGATTGACGACCGCCGACCCTCGGGAGGACACGCCATGGCACCCCAGCGATTCCACGAGCAGTTCGACCAGATCCAGCGCTCGATGCCCGACGTCCCGCTGGCGATGGGACCCGACGACTCCGGCGAGTTCCTCTACGAGAAGGGCGTCGTCCTGGCCCGCGACGGAGAGGAGGCCCGGCTCGTCGAGGACACCGTGCGCCGGCACTTCGCCGCCGTCGCCGACCTGGGCGAGGACCGGGTGCGCCGCGCGAGCCCCGAGACCAACCGCTCCGGCGTCACCCGCATCCGGGTCGGCGACCCGGGCGAGGGCGACCGGCGCGGCGACCGCTCCGTCGCCGCGGCGCTGCGCGCCGTGCGGGGCACCGAGTCCCGCGCGGGCCGCCCCCTCGTCACCCGCAACCACGTCGTGTCGATCGCGGTGAACGCCTGCCCCGGTGACGAACCCGTGCCGGCGCCACTCGGGCAACCACCCAACCCGGCCCCGGCCGAGGGCTTCCACGACCCGGACACCGCCGTCGGCGTCCTCGTCGTCGACACCGGCCTCATGCACGACTACCGCCACTGGCCGCCGCTCGCCCACACCGACGGCGACATGCAGGTGAGGGAGACCGACGACGACGGCGTCCTCCAGCAGTACGCCGGCCACGGCACGTTCATCGCCGGGCTCGTCGCCGCCGTCGCGCCCAACACCCGCATCACCGTCGACGGCGGCCTCAACGACGCGGGCGCCGTCCTGGAGTCGGAGTTCGGCGAGAAGCTCTTCGAAGCCGTCGACCGGCACGGCTGGCCCGACATCCTCAGCCTGTCCGCAGGCACCTCCAACGGCCGCACCGACGGACTGCTCGGCGTGGAGAACTTCATGCTGGCCCTGCGCGACCGGCACACCCTGCTGGTCGCCGCCGCCGGCAACAACGGCAGCGCCACGCCCTTCTGGCCCGCCGCCTACGCCGACCTGCCCGGCTACGCCGAGTCCGTGCTGTCCGTCGGCGCGCTGCGCGGCGACGGCGAGTCGGCCGCCTGCTTCAGCAACCACGGCGACTGGGTCGGGGTCTACGCCCCCGGCGAACGCCTCACCAGCGCCCTGACCGGCTTCGACAGCCCCGTCCCGTACGTCTACCAGCACTCCACCTACGACGACTGCCGCTACGGCTTCGCCTACACCTGCACCTGCCGGCACCCGCGCCACACCGGCGTGCTGAGCGAGGAGCAGGAGGGCACCGCGGGCAGCAAGCCGGACCAGGTGATGTTCGAGGGACCGGCGTACTGGAGCGGCACCTCGTTCGCGACGCCCGTGGTCGCCGGGGCGGTCGCCGCCCACATGACGGCGCACAAGGAGAGCGATCCCCGTGTCGCCCTGCGTCAACTCCTCGCCGCGAACACCGGGTTCGCCGAGGTGCGGGGGGCGCGCGTGGCGGCGCTCAGGCCGCCCACGTGGCGCCCGGTGCCGGTGACGCCGCCCGCCGCCGGGTCATGAGGACCGGAACCGCCCCCTCCACGGCGTACGATGACTGGCCGTACACGAGGGGTGGGGCCGTGGACCGTGCAGATGTCGGCTCGCTCGTCCAGTCCGCCGCCGACGGCGACGCGGCGGCCTGGAAGGCGAT
The DNA here is from genome assembly GCF_055606745.1 of Streptomyces sp. NPDC037054. Classification (NCBI taxonomy): domain Bacteria; kingdom Bacillati; phylum Actinomycetota; class Actinomycetes; order Kitasatosporales; family Streptomycetaceae; genus Streptomyces; species Streptomyces sp. NPDC037054. Next base: position 245,620 of record NZ_JBVJSJ010000006.1, read on the forward strand.
CGTGGAAGGGCTGAGCCCGCTGGTGTGGTCGGTGGTGCGCGCGCACCGGCTCTCCGACGCCGACGCGCACGAGGTGTACCAGACCGTGTGGTTCCGCTTCGCCCAGCACCTGGGGCGGCTGCGGGAACCCGACAAGGCGGGCTCGTGGCTCGCGAGCACCGCGCGGAACGAGTGCCTGAAGGTGCTGAAGGCCCTGCGGCGGACCACTCCCACGGACGATCCGCAACTGCTGGACCGGGTCAGTGAGGACCTCACGCCGGAGCAGTCGGTGCTGGACTCCGAGGAGGCCGCGGCCGAGAGCGAGCGGGTCCGCCGGCTGTGGCAGGAGTTCGAGGAACTCGGCGAGCGGTGCCGGCAGTTGCTGCGGGTGCTGATCGCCTCCCCGCCGCCCAGCTACCAGGAGGTGTCCGCGGCGCTGGGCATCGCCGTCGGCAGTATCGGACCGATGCGCCAGCGCTGTCTGCGCCGTCTGCGGGCGCGGCTCGAATCGAGGGGGACGGCATGAGCGACGACGACATCGACGGCGGGCCCTTCGGCGTGGACGCCACGGGCGACGAGGAGTTCGGTGCTGCCGTGCTGGAGGAGGAGCTGCGGCAGGCGGCCGTCGTCCTCGACCCGGTCCCCGCCGAACTGCGTCAACTGGCCGTGGAGGCCTTCGCGTTGCGTGACATGGACGCCCGGATCGCCGAGTTGACGTTCGACTCCCTGGTCGACGCCGTCCCGGTGCGGGGCGCCGAGGACCCGCCGCGGATGCTGACGTTCACCGCGGGCGGGGTGACCGTGGACGTGGAGGTGACCGGCGAGGGTCTGATGGGCCAGGTGCTGCCGCCGCAGCCGGCCCGTATCGAGGTGCTCGGCGGCCCCCGCACGACGGTGCCGCTCACGGCCGACGACATGGGCCGCTTCACCGGCGACGTACGGCCCGCCGGACCCTTCGCGCTACGGGTCCTCGCGGGCGGGGAGACCGTGGTCACGGAGTGGCTGCGGACCTGAGACCTGTCGCGGGGGACGCCGTCACCAGGCGCACGGCAGGCTCCGCGGGCCGCGGATCAGCGTCCGGTGCCGCCAGGGCACTCGCTCCGGCGGCACCGCGAGCCGCAGACCCGGCAGCCGGTCCAGCAGCGTGCCGAGGAGCAGTTCGGTCTGCATGCGGGCGAGTACGGCGCCGGTGCAGAAGTGCGGCCCGTTGCCGAACGCGAGATGCGGATTGGGGGCGCGGTCGGGGTCGATGCGGTCCGGGTCCGGGAACACCTCCGGGTCGCGGTTGGCGGCCAGGTACGACACGTACACGGGGTCGCCCGCGGCGATGCGCACGCCGTGCAGGCGGACGTCCTCCAGCGCGATGCGGGCGAGCCCGACCGAGCTGCGGTGCGGGATCCAGCGCAGCAGCTCGTCCAGGACGGCGCCGCGCGCCTTTGGCCGCTCCCGCATGCGTGCCATCAGCTCGGGCCGGGTGAGCAGCAGGTACAGCATCTGGCCGCAGTTGTGCGTGACGGCCTCACCGCCGATCTGGAGCGGTCCGGCGAGCCCGACGGCCTCGGCCTCGGTGAGTTCGCCGCGGGCCACGGCGGCGCCGAGCAGCGCGTACACGTCGTCGCCGGTGCTGCCGGACCGTGCCCGGACGGTGGTGGTGATCCACGCGTACAGGCCCTCCTTGGCCCGCTCGGAGGCTTCGGCGCCGCCGGACGTGGAGATGATCTGCCGCGTCCAGGCGTGCACCCGCTCCCGGTCCGCGGGGCGCACGCCCATGACGTCGCTGACCACCGTGATCGGGAAGGGCTCCAGGACCCGCTCGACCAGATCGGCGGGCGGCCCGTCCCGCACCACCCCGGCCACGAGGTCGTCGAGGACGGCCTGCGCGCGGGGCCGCAGGCGCTTGACCGCGCTCACCGTGAAGGCGGCGGCGACGGCCTTGCGCAGCCGGTTGTGGTCGGGCTGGTCGGCGAACGCCAGCGAACCGGGCCGCGGCTTGAAGTGCGGTGCCAGCCGCGTGACCTGGCGTCGCGTCACCTCGGCGCGGCCGAAGCGCGGGTCGTTCGTGATCAGTCTGACGTCGTCGTGGCGCGTCGCGAGCCACGCCCAGCCCTCGCCGTGCGGCAGCCGGACCCGGGTCAGCGGGCCCTCGCGCATCAGCCCGGCGAGCACCGGGTCGAACTCCGTCCCGTCCAGGTCGAGGGCGGGCCAGTGACGTACCGGGGGAGTGTCCCGGGCGGTCGGCGTGGAGGTCTCCTCGGTCATCCCTCCACCCTGGTGGCGGTCGCGGCGCGTGTCGCGCGGGAGTGCTCCAGCCGGTGACGCGTCGCCGCCCGGCGGCCCGGGGCGGCACTCAGTGGGACACGGCCTCCACCAGCTCCGCGAGGGCGCCGGCCAGCCGGCCGAGCCCCGGCCCGGCGGGGCCGCCGGGCTCCGCCATGTACGTGTCCCGGCGGATCTCCACCATCAGCGCCGCGACCTCGGGCCGCCGCCCGTAGAACTCCAGCGGCACGTACGTCCCGGCGAACGGGGAGTCGAGGCCGGACTCCCCGCACGGGGCGAACGCCGCGCGGGCCGCGTCCAGCAGGGCGGGCGGCGTGTGGAAGGCGTCGGTGCCGAGGCACACCGGCGGGCGGGGCCCCGCGCCGTGCAGCTCGTACGGCAGCGGGGCGGTGGGGTAGGAGTGCACGTCGATGATCACGGCCCGCCCCGTCGCGGCGAGCCGGCCGGCGACCGCCTCGGTCATCGCCCGCGCGTACGGCCGGAAGTACCGGGCGAGCAGCGGCTCCGGGTCGGTGTCCGCGGGCCGCAGCTCGCCGCGGTGCGTGGTGCGCGTGTAGACGGCGCCCATGCCGACGGCGAGCATCTCCTCCCGCTCGTCCGGGAACCGCTCCGGGTCGACGACCAGCCGCGACAGCCGGTTCACGAACCGCCACGGCGTCACGCACGCCCGCGCGCAGGCCGCCTCGGCGAGTACCGCGGTGTGCGCGTCCGTGATGTGGTCCAGCTCCCGCTCCAGCGCGACGTCGTCCAGCACGATCCCCGCCCGCACATCGGCCGGAATCTCCCGCGCCGCATGCGGCACGTGCAGGATCACGGGCGAGAGAGGGTCCCCGGGAAGCACCTCGAAGGACGGCGGGACGTCGGTCATGCGGCGGCTCCGGACGTGGTCGGCGGGGTACGGCGTGATCAAGGTGCCACAACGCCCCGCCCGGCGGACGCCGGACGGGGCGAGGGGGACACTGCCTGCGGCCCGGGGCCGGCGGGGTCAGCCCAGGGACGCGAGGGCCGCGTTCCAGGTGGCCGACGGGCGCATGACCTCGGCGGCCTTCGCCGGGTCGGGCTGGTAGTAGCCGCCGATCTCGGCCGGCTTGCCCTGGACGGCGTTCAGCTCCTCGACGATCTTCTGCTCGTTCGCCGCGAGCGTCTCGGCGAGCGGCGCGAAGGCCTTCGCCAGGTCGGCGTCGTCGGTCTGCTTCGCCAGCTCCTGCGCCCAGTACAGGGACAGGTAGAAGTGGCTGCCGCGGTTGTCGATGCCGCCGACGCGACGGGTCGGGGACTTGTCCTCGTTGAGGAAGGTCGCCGTGGCGCGGTCGAGGGCGTCGGCCAGCACCTGGGCGCGGGCGTTGCCCGTGACCTTCGCGAACTGCTCCAGGGACGGCACCAGGGCGAAGAACTCGCCGAGGGAGTCCCAGCGCAGGTAGTTCTCCTTGACGAGCTGCTGGACGTGCTTCGGCGCGGAGCCGCCGGCGCCCGTCTCGAACAGGCCGCCGCCCGCCATCAGCGGGACGACCGACAGCATCTTGGCGCTGGTGCCCAGCTCCAGGATCGGGAACAGGTCGGTCAGGTAGTCGCGCAGCACGTTGCCCGTGACGGAGATGGTGTCCTCGCCGCGGCGGATGCGCTCGACGGAGAACTTGGTCGCCTCCACCGGGTTGAGGATCTTGATCTCCAGGCCCTCGGTGTCGTGCTCCGGCAGGTACTGCTTCACCTTGGCGATCAGGTTGGCGTCGTGCGCGCGGGTCTCGTCCAGCCAGAACACGGCCGGGGCGCCGGTCGCGCGGGCGCGGGTGACGGCGAGCTTCACCCAGTCGCGGATCGGGGCGTCCTTGGTCTGGCAGGCGCGGAAGATGTCACCGGCGGAGACGGCCTGCTCGATGAGGGCGGTGCCGCCCGCGTCGACCAGGCGGACGGTGCCGGTGGTCGGGATCTCGAACGTCTTGTCGTGGCTGCCGTACTCCTCGGCCTTCTGCGCCATGAGGCCGACGTTCGGGACGGAGCCCATGGTCGACGGGTCGTAGGCGCCGTTGGCGCGGCAGTCGTCGATGACGGCCTGGTAGACACCGGCGTAGCTGGAGTCCGGCAGGACGGCGAGGGCGTCGTGCTCCTGGCCGTCGGGGCCCCACATGTGGCCGGAGGTGCGGATCATCGCCGGCATGGAGGCGTCGACGATCACGTCGGACGGCACGTGCAGGTTGGTGATGCCCTTGTCGGAGTCGACCATCGCCAGCTCCGGGCCCTCGGCGAGCTCGGCGTCGAAGGAGGCCTTGATCTCGGCGCCCTCGGGCAGGTTCTCCAGGCCCTTGTAGATGCCGCCGAGGCCGTCGTTCGGGGTGAGGCCGGCCGCGGCGAGGACCTCGCCGTACTTCGCGAAGGTCTTCGGGAAGAAGGCGCGCACCACGTGACCGAAGATGATCGGGTCGGAGACCTTCATCATCGTGGCCTTCAGGTGCACGGAGAACAGCACGCCCTCCTGCTTGGCGCGGGCGACCTGCGCGGTGAGGAACTCGCGCAGCGCGGCGACGCGCATCACGGAGGCGTCGACGACCTCACCGGCGCGCACCGGTACGGACTCGCGCAGCACGGTCGTGGTGCCGTCGTCGCCGACCAGCTCGATGCGCAGCGCGCCGTCCTCGGCGATCACCACGGACTTCTCGGTGGAGCGGAAGTCGTTCTCACCCATCGTCGCCACGTTGGTCTTGGACTCGGAGGTCCAGGCGCCCATGCGGTGCGGGTGGCTCTTGGCGTAGTTCTTCACCGACGCCGGGGCGCGGCGGTCGGAGTTGCCCTCACGCAGGACCGGGTTCACGGCGCTGCCCTTGACCTTGTCGTAGCGGGCGCGGATCTCGCGCTCCTCGTCGGTCTTCGGGTCGTCCGGGTAGTCCGGAAGCGCGTAGCCCTGGCTCTGCAGCTCGGCGACGGCCGCCTTCAGCTGCGGGATCGACGCCGAGATGTTCGGCAGCTTGATGATGTTGGCCTCGGGCGTCTTGGCGAGCTCGCCGAGCTCGGCGAGCGCGTCCGGGATGCGCTGGTCCTCGGTGAGGTACTCCGGGAAGATGGCGATGATGCGCCCGGCCAGCGAGATGTCCCGCGTCTGGACGGGAACACCCGCCTGCGAGGCGTACGCCTGGACCACCGGCAGGAAGGAATACGTCGCCAGGGCCGGGGCCTCGTCAGTGTGCGTATAGATGATGGTCGAGTCAGTCACCGGGTGCTCCGCTCCACGTCTGCAACATTGCTCGACATCAAGATATCTCGTGATCGTCCCCGGCTCGACAGGGGTCGGCGGCCACGCGCGGGCCTATACGCCGACGCGCGCGGCCACGAGGTGTGAGATGGCCCACACCCCGTGGCCGCGCGCGTGGCGGAACCGGACGGTCAGTCGTGCAGCCGGGCCGCCTCGTCCGGGGCGGCCTCACCGGCGGTGCGCTGCTGCGGGATCGCCGGGGCGCCCTGCTGGAGCGACACCTGTCGGGTGGGCGCCGGGATGCGGATGCCCTCGGCGCGATAGCGCCGGTGCAGCCGCTTGATGAACTCGTGCTTGATCCGGTACTGGTCGCTGAACTCGCCGACGCCGAGGATCACGGTGAACCCGATGCGCGAGTCGCCGAAGGTGTGGAACCGCACGGCCGGCTCGTGGTCCGGCACGGCCCCGGTGATCTCCGTCATCACCTCCGAGACGACCTCGGTCGTGACCCGCTCGACGTGCTCCAGGTCGCTGTCGTAGCCCACCCCGACCTGCACCATGATCGTCAACTGCTGCTCGGGACGCATGAAGTTGGTCATGTTCGTCTTGGCGAGCTCGCCGTTGGGGACCACGACCAGGTTGTTGGACAGGTTGCGGACCGTCGTCTGGCGCCAGTTGATGTCCTCGACGTAGCCCTCCTCGCCGCTGCTCAGCCGGATGTAGTCGCCGGGCTGGACGGTCTTGGAGGCGAGGATGTGGATGCCCGCGAAGAGGTTCGCGAGGGTGTCCTGGAGCGCGAGGGCGACCGCGAGACCACCGACGCCCAGGGCGGTGAGCAGCGGCGCGATGGAGATGCCCAGCGTCTGGAGCACCACCAGGAAGCCGATCGCCATCACCAGCACGCGGGTGATGTTCACGAAGATCGTGGCCGAGGCGGCGACTCCGGAGCGGGACTGCGCGACCGACCGGACCAGGCCGGCCACCACCCGCGCCGCCGACACCGTCGCCACGAAGATCAGCAGCACCGTCAGGACCTGGTTGACGTTGTGCTGGACGGTCCGCGTCAGCGGCAGTGCCGCCCCCGCTCCCGCCGCGCCGGCCGAGATCGCCGCCCACGGCACCAGCGTGCGCAGGGCGTCCACGATGACGTCGTCGCCGCCCCAGCGGGTGCGGTCGGCGTGCTTGCCCAGCCAGCGCAGCAGCATCCGCAGCAGAAAGGCCGCCAACAGCCCCGCCCCGAGGGCGATTCCGGCGAGGACCAGGTCGTCCACCGTGAGGGACCGTGTCACCGGTCACCCCCGCGGCACAGGGCGGCGGCGCAAGTCCTCGCCGACGGCCGGATGTGAAGTGTCGTCACGTCGTCACCTGTTCGTTCCCAAGATGTGCGAGCGCGCCGGCCGACCGGAGTCCTTGCGGCCGGCGCGATCGCTCATCCTGCCGTATCCGGCACGGGTGTTCGTACCGGGTGCGGCGCCGGGGCCGGACGGTCAGACGATGCCTTCGGCCAGTTCGGCCTGTTCCTTGTCGTTGCCGTACGCGGCCGTCGTCGGGACGCCGTACGAACGGCGGGCGACGAACCACCACACGGTGGCGAGGACGAGGACGACGGCGAGGGCGACCGACGCGTAGTTCATCGTGTCGGTGGTCACCGGCGACGACTGCGGCAGGCAGAACAGCACGGTGACGAACGCCACCCACACCACCGCGATCCAGCCGATCGGCTTGCTCCACTTGCCCAGGTTCCACGGCCCCGGCGTGAAGCGGTCACCCGCGCGCAGCCGCAGGAACACGGGGATGGCGTACGCGGGCGTGATGCCGATGACGTTGATGGCCGTCACCGCGCCGTACGCCGTCGCCGAGTACAGCGACGGCAGCGCGAGCACGCCGGCCACGCCCACCGACAGCCACACCGCGGCGACCGGCGTCTGGGTGCGCGCGGACACCTTGCGCCACACGGCGGAGCCGGGCAGCGCCCGGTCCCGGCTGAACGCGAACACCATGCGGCTGGCCGCGGCGACCTCCGCGTTGCCGCAGAACAACTGGGCGACGATCACGACCAGAAGCAGGGCGCTCGCCCCGTCCGTGCCGAGCCCGTCGAGCAGGATCTGCGCCGGCGGCACACCCGTCGCGCTGTTCTGCGTGGCCTCGTAGTCCTGGATCGCGAACGTCAGCCCGGCCAGCAGCACGAAACCGGCGAGCCACGACACCCAGATGGCCCGCACTATGCCGCGCGAGGCGGACACCGACGCGTTGGCGGTCTCCTCGGACAGGTGGGCCGAGGCGTCGTAGCCGGAGAACGTGTACTGGGCGAGCAGCAGGCCGATCGCGGCCACGTACAGGGGGTTCTCCCAGCCCGTGTCGTTGACGAACTCGGTGAACACGAACGACGCGGACTGGTGGTGGTCGGGCACGATCACCAGCGCGCCGACGATGAGCGCCACGCCCGTCAGGTGCCACCACACGCTGATCGAGTTGAGCACGCTGACCAGGCGCACCCCGAACAGGTTGAGCACCGCGTGCAGCAGCAGGATCACGCAGAAGATGACGAAGGTCTTCTCCGGCGTCGGCTCGAAGCCCCACTGGAGATTCATGAAGGCGCCCGTGAACAGGGCGGCGCCGTAGTCGATACCGGCGATCGCGCCGAGCAGGCCGAGCAGGTTCAGCCAGCCGGTGTACCAGCCCCAGCGGCGCCCGCCGAGCCGGTCGGCCATGTAGTACAGCGCCCCGGACGTCGGGTAGGCGCTGGTGACCTCGGCCAGCGCGAGGCCCACGCACAGCACGAACAGGCCGACGCCCGCCCAGCCCCACAGCATCACGGCGGGGCCGCCGGCGCCCATGCCGAAGCCGTAGAGGGTCATGCAGCCGGACAGGATGGAGATGACCGAGAAGCTGATCGCGAAGTTGCCGAAGCCGCCCATGCGGCGGGCGAGCACGGGGCGATAGCCGAGCTCGCGCAGGCGTTGCTCCTCGTCGTGGTGGGGAGACCCCTGCGCGTGCGCGGGGCGGGGGGTGGGGGACATGCCGGAACCTCCGGGACAGTACGGGACGGGAGGGGGACGAGGGGGTGGGGGACCAAAGGGGGACGGGGGTGGTCGTTCGGGCGGTGGCGGGCCTCGCCGCGGCTCAGGTGCGCCGGCCGGACGAGCGGCCGGCCGACCGGCAGCGGGCCCTGGCCTGCACGAAGACCTCCACGGCCTGGGCGGCGTCGCGGGGATCGTTGCTGCGGTAGGCCCACGGCAGGGGGGTGTAGTACGGGCCGAGCGCGTCGAAGACCTGGGAGGCCTCCGGGAACTGCAGGGCGCCCCACAGCGCGTGCGCGAGGTGGTTCAGGTCGAGCAGGGAACGCTCGTCGGACCGCGTGAGCTCGAACCAGCCCTGAAACGCCCGGAGCGCCTCACGCGTGGCGTCCTCGGCCACCCAGTGCAGGTCCAGGGCGGCGTCCCGGCCGCCCGTGCGGCGGTACCGCTCGACCCGCACGTACAGCGGCAGCACGTGCAGGGCCGAGCCGGGCGGCGCCGAGCCCGCCGCCCAGTGCGCGTACCCGGACGCCTCCGCGAGGCGCGCCGAATCCCCGTGCGGGTAAAGGCATTGGAGCATGCGGTGGTGCGCCTCGCGGTTGTACGGGTCGCGCTTGTCGGCCTGCGCGAGCAGGCCCCACGGCCCGGCCGGCAGCATCGGTTCCGGCGGCGGCACCCGGTGCTCCGACCAGCGCTGCCCCTCGTCCAGCCGGGCCAGCGCCAGCAGGCACACCCACGGCACGGGGTCGTGCGGGGCGGCGTGCGCGGCCGCGTCGCAGGCGTGCCAGGCCTCCTGCCACAGCTCGTGCGTGCGGCGGTGGCCCTCGCGGCCCGCGCGCAGCGCGCGCTCCACGCAGACCCGGGCGTGCATCACCACGGCGTGCACGTTGTCCGGCTCCTCCGAACGCCAGGCGCGCACCACGTCGGTGCCCGCCGCCGCGGCGGCGAGCACCTGGGTCCGCTGCGTCCACTGCGACCACGTCGTGGTCTGCTCCAGCAGTTCGCGCATCGACATCCAGCGCCCCGTGCGCACCTCCTGAAGGGCGGCGCGCAGAGGGCCGTCGTGTCCGGCGGGGTCGTAGGCGGGGCGGGCCTCGTCCCTGGCCATCACCCGGCCGGCCCCGGGGGCGGACCGGGCAGGGCGGCAGGCTGGAGTAACAACAGCCCTCCTCTGGGCGCAGTTTGAGGAGTCACGTTCGGTCGGCGGTCACTATATAGAGCGTGACGTTCCGGAACCGGTCCGTTGTCCTGATCCTGCCGAACTCCCTCGCCTTTCCCTCGCCTCGGGCCGTTCGGTGCGGACGCGGAGTGCGCTTGACGCGGTGAGCGCGGCGGCGGCAGGCTGACGCGCGGTGATCCACACCACGGGGCGCGACCCACGGCGCGACAGGAGAGGCACGATGACAGGTGCGGTGCTCGCCGTCGACCAGGGCACGTCCGGCACCAAGGCGCTGGTGATCTGCCCCGAACGTGGCGTCCTCGGCACGGGATTCGCCGCCGTACGGCCCCGCCACCTGCCCGGCGGCCTCGTCGAGGCCGACCCCGAGGAGCTGTACGGCTCCGTCGTGGACGCCGGCCGGCGCGCGCTCGCCGAGGCGGGCGAACCCGTCACGGCCCTCGGCCTGGCCAACCAGGGCGAGACCGTCCTCGCCTGGGATCCGGACACCGGCCGCCCGCTCACCGACGCGCTCGTCTGGCAGGACCGCCGCTCCCAGAGCGTCTGCGACGAACTCGTGGGCCACGCCGAGGAGTTGCGGCACCTCACCGGCCTGCCCCTCGACCCGTACTTCGCCGCGCCCAAGATGGCGTGGATCCGGCGTCACCTCACCCGTGGGGGAGTCGTCACCACCACCGACTCCTGGCTCGTGCACCGTCTCACCGGCGCCTTCGTCACCGACGCCGCGACCGCCGGGCGCACTCAGCTCCTCGACCTCGACAGCACGGCCTGGTCACCGCGCGCCCTCGACCTGTACGGCCTGTCGGGCGAGCGCCTCCCCGAGGTCGTCGACGCCGCCCAACCGGTCGGCACCACCGGCGTCTTCGGCCCCGAGGTGCCGCTCACCGGCCTCGTCGTGGACCAGCAGGCCGCCCTCCTCGCGCAGCGCGTCACCGCGGCCGGCGCCGCCAAGTGCACCTACGGCACGGGCGCGTTCCTGCTCGCGCACACCGGCGGCACGCCCCGGCGCGGCGCCTCCGGCCTGGTGAGCTGCGTCGCCTGGCGGCTCGCCGGACGCACCAGCTACTGCCTCGACGGTCAGGTCTACACGGCCGCCTCCGCGGTGCGCTGGCTCACCGACCTCGGGGTGCTGTCCGACGCGTCCGAACTCGACGCCGTGGGCGGCGCGGTGCCCGACAGCGGCGGCGTCGTCTTCGTGCCGGCCCTCGCCGGGCTCGCCGCCCCCTGGTGGCGCGGCGACCTGCGGGGGTCCGTCACCGGACTCGGCCTCGACACGACCGCCGGACACCTGGTGCGCGCCCTGTGCGAAGGGCTGGCCGCCCAGGTCGCCGAACTCGCCGACGCCGCCGCCACCGACCTCGGCACCCCACTGCGCACCCTGCGCGTCGACGGCGGCCTGACCCGCTCGGCGCTCCTCATGCAGACCCAGGCCGACCTGCTGCAACGCCCGGTGGAGGTGTCCGCGCTGCCCGACGCGACGGCCCTGGGCGTCGGAGCCCTGGCCCGGCTCGGCGCGGGCGCCGCCCCGACGCTCGAACAGGCCCTGCCCGACGGAAAACCGTCCGCCGTGTACGAGCCGCGCGTCAGCGCCGACGAGGCCGCCGAACGCCGCGCCCGCTTCCGCGCCGAGGTCGCCGCCCTCCTGGAACGGACCCCCGCATGACGGGCAGCGAGGGGTTCACGGGCGAGGTCACCAGGGAGGGCGCACTGCCCTCCGAACCGTACGACGTGGCGGTGGTCGGCGCCGGAGTCGTCGGCTGCGCCGTCGCCCGCCGGCTCGCCCGGCACCCCGGGCTGCGTGTCGCGCTCGTGGAGGCGCGCGACGACGTCGGCGACGGCACCTCGAAGGCCAACACCGCGATCCTGCACACCGGGTTCGACGCCGTCCCCGGCTCCCTGGAGGCCCGGCTCGTCCGCGAGGGCGCCCGCCGGCTCGCCGCGTACGCCGCCGAGACCGGCATCCCCGTCGAACCCGTCGGCGCCCTCCTCGTCGCCTGGGACGAGGAACAGCTCGCCGCGCTGCCCCGCCTCGCCGAGAAGGCCGAGGCCAACGACTACCACGCGACCCGTGTCATCGGCCCCGAGGAGCTCTACACCCGCGAACCGCACCTCGGCCCCGGTGCCCTCGCCGCCCTCCACGTGCCCGGCGAGAGCATCGTCTGCCCCTGGACGACGACCCTCGCGTACGCCACGCAAGCCGTCCGGCACGGAGTCCACCTGCACCTCAACTCGCCGGTGCGGCAGGTGAGTCGGGACGGCGACGTGCATCTGCTGGAGACCGGCCGGGGCACCCTGCGCGCCCGGTGGCTGGTCAACGCGGCCGGGCTGCACGCCGACACGCTCGACCGGTCCCTCGGCCACGACGACTTCACGGTCACGCCGCGCCGCGGCCAGCTCATCGTCTTCGACAAGTTCGCCCGCTCCCTCGTCGGACACATCCTGCTGCCCGTGCCCACCGCCCTCGGCAAGGGCGTCCTGGTCGCCCCCACCGTCTACGGCAATGTCCTGCTCGGCCCCACCGCCGAGGACCTGGACGACAAGTCCGCCACCGCCACCACCGCCGAGGGCCTGGCCGCGCTGCGCGACAAGGGCCGCCGCGTCCTGCCCGACCTCCTCGACGAGGAGGTCACGGCCGTGTACGCCGGGCTGCGCGCCGCCACCGAGCACGACGACTACCGCATCCGCGCCCACCCCGGGCAGGCGTACGTCACCGTGGGCGGCATCCGCTCCACCGGACTGACGGCCTCCCTCGCCGTCGCCGACCACGTCATGGGCCTGCTCACCGCAGCGGGCCTGGACGCCGGCGCCGAGCGGCCCCTGGAACCGGTGCGCATGCCGAACCTCGGCGAGGCCTTCCCGCGCCCCCACGAGCGGCCCGAACTCGTCGCCGCCGACCCGGAGTACGGCCGTCTCGTCTGCCACTGCGAGCGGGTCTCCCGCGGCGAGATCCGCGACGCCCTCGCCAGTACGGTCCCGCCCGTCACCCCGGACGGGCTGCGCCGCCGCACCCGCGCCCGCGGGGGCCGCTGCCAGGGCTTCTACTGCGGGGCGACGGTACGGGCGCTGCTGGAAGGGCGGGCGACGTGATGACAGGTGAGCGCCGGGTCGACGTACTCGTCGTCGGTGCCGGACCCGCCGGGCTCGCGGCCGCCGCCGCGCTGACCGGCGCCGGGCGGCGTATCGAGGTGCTCGACCGGGAACAGCGGGCCGGGGGAGTGCCGCGGCACTGCGCGCACGGCGGCTTCGGACCCTGGCCGCACCCGCTGACCGGCCCCGATTACGCGCGCGGGCTCACCGAGGCGGCGCTGCGGTCCGGCGCCGTCGTCCGCACCGGGGTGACCGCCCTCGGCTGGGCGGGCCCGCTGACGCTCGACACCGTGGGACCCGACGGTGCGGAGACCGTCACGGCCCGCGCGATCGTGCTCGCCACCGGCGCCCGCGAACGCCCCCGCGCCGCCCGCCTCGTCCCCGGCACCCGGCCCGCCGGCGTCCTCACCACCGGCGAACTCCAGCAGGCCGTCCACCTGTACGGGCAGCGGATCGGCACGCGCGCGGTGATCGTCGGCGCCGAGGACGTGTCGTACGCCGCCGTCGGCACCGTACGGGCCGCCGGGGCCGACGTCGTCGCCATGGTCACCGAACTGCCGCGCGCCCAGACGGCACCGGCCCGCGCCCAGGACGCCCGGCTGCGCCGGGGAGTTCCCCTGCTCACCGGCACGACGGTCACCGAACTCCTCGGCCACGGACGCCTGTCGGGCGTGCGGATCCGCCACCGGGACGGCCGTACCGCCGTCCTGCGCTGCGACACCGTCGTGTTCACCGGCGACTTCGTGCCCGACCACGAACTGGCCCGGCGCGGCGGGATCGCCCTGGACCCCGGCACCCGCGGCCCCGCCGTCGACGGCGCCCTGCGCACCGGGACGCCCGGGGTGTTCGCCGCCGGGAACGTCCTGCACGCCGTCGAGCGGGCGGGCACCGCCGCACGCGAGGGAACGCACGTGGCGCGCGCCGTCCGGGCCTGGCTGGCCCGCGCCGCGTGGCCGGCCGGCGTGCCGCTCCTCGCGGAGCCGCCGTTGCGCTGGATCGCCCCGAACCGCGTCACACAGGGCGACCGGCGCCCGTACGTCCTGCGGACGTCGGTACCGCTTCCCCGCCTGGTGCTGACGGTCACTCAGGACGGCCGGCCGCTGCACGAGACCCGCATCGGCCCGGCGCTCCCGAACCGCACCCTGCGCCTGACGGCACGCTGGACACCCCGCGTGGACCCGGACGGAGGACCGGTGCGGGTCGCCGTCGGCTGAACAGCCCCCGGCCGGGGCTCAGATCACCTTCATCCGGACCAGCGCCCCCAGCGTCAACGCCCCCGGCACCAGCGGCAGCCACAGGGTGATGACCCGGTACGTCAGGACGACCGCCGTGGTCACCGCGGCCGGGCCGCCCGCCGCGACCAGCGCCACCACCAGCGCGGCCTCCACCGAGCCGAGCCCGCCCGGCGTCGGCACCAGCGCCACGGCGACCGTCGCCGCCAGATACGCGAGCGCCACGTGCCACACCGGCACCGGCAGGCCCAGCGCCAGGCCCACCGCCACCAGACCGGCGGCCTGCAGCGCGGGGAACGCGAACGATCCGCCCCACAGCGCGAGCGCCCGCGCGGGACGCAGGTGGACCGACCGCGCCTCGCCGAGCGCCGTCCGCAGGAAGGACAGCACGGCCTCCCGCACCCGCCGAACGGACACCAGCACCACCCCCGCCACGACCACCGCGGCACCGACGGCGGCCGGCAGGAGACCGGCGGAGCCGTCCGGCAGCAGCCCGCCGAGCCGCAGCGCGTCCGGGAAGGCGAGCAGCAGCGCGCCCAGCAGGGCCAGCCGGCCAACGCTCTCCGCCAGCAGGTACAGCGCGAGGGCGGCCGACGACCGCACCGGCGTCAGCCCGCACACCGTCATGAACCGCAGATTGACCGCGCTCGCGCCCAGCCCGGACGGCAGCAGGTGGTTGGCGGCGCCCGCCGCGAACTGCGTGGCCAGCAGCCGCCGTTTGGGCAGCGGTTCGACCACGGCGCCCTGCCGGGTCACCGCGGCGGCGACCCACGTCAGACAGGTCGCGCCGACCGCGGCCAGCAGCCACGGCGGGCGGGCCGTGCCCAGGTGCGCGAAGCCGTCGACGAGCACGGGCCAGTTCCGCACGGCGACCACCGAGACCAGCGCGAGCGGAAGCAGACACAGCACCCGCCGGACCGGGAGGCGACGGGCGCGCCGCTTCGTGGGGCGCTCGGGGACTCCAACTGCTGTCACGTCCGGACAGTCTGTCCCCGCCAGGACAACACCGGGTGGCGGACGAACGGACGGAGTCTTACGGGTGAGCAGGTACCGGCCTGCACGTTCGTGCGGAAATGATCGATGCCTTGACCTCAAGAAAGGTTGAGGTCCTAGGTTCGTGCCCATGAGCATGGAGACCACAGCCTGGACCCAGCTGCACAACGTCCTCAACGCCCAGCAGGAGCGCCGGCCCCCGGGCCGGGCCACTCTGCGCCGCATCGGCGCCTTCGCCCGCCCGCACCGCCGCCGCATCGCCCTGTTCGTCCTGCTCGGGGTGGTGACCGCCCTGCTCGCCGTGGCGACGCCCGTCCTCGCCGGCCGGGTCGTCGACGCGATCGTCTCGGACGGCGCCGAGAGCACCGTCGTACGCCTGGCCCTGCTGATCGCGCTGATCGCCGTCGCCGAGGCGGCGCTCGGGATCCTGTCCCGGCGGCTCTCGTCGACGCTGGGCGAGGGACTCATCCTCGATCTGCGCACGGCCGTCTTCGACCACGTGCAGCGCATGCCGGTCGCGTTCTTCACCCGCACCCGTACGGGCGCGCTCGTGTCCCGGCTCAACAACGACGTCATCGGCGCGCAGCGCGCCTTCAGCAACACCCTGTCCGGCGTGGTCAGCAACCTGGTCACGCTGGTGCTGACGCTCGCCGTGATGCTCACCCTGTCCTGGCAGATCACCCTGCTCGCGCTGGCGCTGCTGCCGGTGTTCGTGATCCCCGCCCGGCGCATGGGCCGCCGCATGGCCGTCATGCAGCGCGAGGCGGCGACGCTGAACGCGGCGATGGGCACCCGGATGACCGAGCGGTTCTCCGCCCCGGGCGCCACGCTCGTGAAGCTGTTCGGCCGCCCCGAGGAGGAGTCGGCGGAGTTCGCGGAGCGTGCCCGGCGGGTCCGTGACATCGGCGTGCGCACGGCGACCGCCCAGTCCGCGTTCATCACCGCCCTCACCCTGGTCTCCGCCCTCGCCCTCGCGCTCGTCTACGGCCTCGGCGGCTTCTTCGCCCTGCGCGGCGCCCTCGAACCGGGCGCGGTCGTCTCACTCGCGCTGCTGCTCACCCGCCTGTACGCGCCGCTCACCGCGCTCGCCGGGGCGCGCGTCGAGGTGATGAGCGCCCTCGTCAGCTTCGAGCGGGTCTTCGAGGTGCTCGACCTGAAGCCGCTCATCGAGGAGCGCCCGGACGCCCGCGCGGTGCCCGAGGGCCCGGTCGCCGTCGAGTTCGAGGACGTGCGCTTCGGCTACCCGTCCGCCGACAAGGTCTCCCTGGCCTCCCTGGAGGAGGTCGCCTCCCTCGACACCAGGGGCGGCACCGAGGTGCTGCGCGGCATCTCCTTCCGCGCCGAACCCGGCCGGACCGTGGCCCTCGTCGGCTCGTCCGGCGCGGGCAAGTCCACCATCGCCCAACTCCTCCCGCGCCTCTACGACGTCGACGCGGGCGCCGTGCGCGTCGCCGGCGTCGACGTCCGCGACCTGACCACCGCGTCCCTGCGCGACACCATCGGCATGGTCACGCAGGACGGTCACCTCTTCCACGACACGGTCCGCGCGAACCTCCTGCTGGCCCGGCCCGCCGCGACCGACGACGAGCTGTGGGACGCGCTGCGCCGCGCCCGCCTCGACGACCTCGTGCGGTCCCTGCCCGACGGCCTCGACACGGTGGTCGGCGAACGCGGCTACCGGCTGTCCGGCGGTGAGCGCCAGCGGATGACCATCGCCCGGCTGCTGCTCGCCCGCCAGCGCGTCGTCATCCTCGACGAGGCCACCGCCCACCTGGACAACACCTCGGAGGCCGCCGTGCAGGAGGCGCTCGCCGAGGCCCTGGAGGGCAGGACGGCGGTCGTCATCGCGCACCGCCTGTCGACCGTGCGCGCGGCCGACCTGATCCTGGTGGTCGAGGCGGGCCGGATCGTCGAACGGGGCACGCACGACGAGCTGTTGGCGGCCGACGGCCGCTATGCCGAGCTGCACCGCACGCAGTTCGCGGCCGGGGAGGGCGAGGAGCCGGAACTGGTGGCGTAGGCGGCGCGCCGCGCGGTCACCAGTGTGCGGGGCGGTCCAGTCCCGTCGGCAGCCTGGTGGCCGCGTCGCCGCAGGCCGCGTCGAGCTGGGCCCGGGTGAGGAAGATGCTGTCCGTGAGGTCGGCCCCGCGCAGGTCCGCGTCCCGCAGGTCGGCGCCGATCAGGTCGGCCGAGCGCAGGTCGGCCCCGCTCAGGTCGGCGGCGACCAGCAGCGCGCCGCGCAGGCTCGCGCCCCGCAGGTCCGCGCCGGCGAGACGGGCGCCCATCAGGTCGGCGCCCCGGTGGTTCCTGCGGCGGCCGGGCACCTGGGCCCGCACCAGCTCACTGGCGCGCAGCAGGAGTTCGTTCACCTCGCCGCGCAGCGCCGGCACGTCCAGGGCGACGATCGACTCGGCGCTGCCCAGGGTGAGTCCGTCGAGGCGCTGCCGGGCCCGCCGCAGGTCCTTGTGGACCGGGCGGGCCGCCGGGAGGCCGAGGGCCTCGGTGACGTAGTACAGCAGCTCGTGCAGCTGCCGCATGACGGGGAACACCTCGAACATGGCGCCGGCGCTCTCCGGGGCCCGGCGCCAGTCGGTGCCGCCGAAGGTCACCTGGGAGACCTTCTGGCCGGCGCCGAAGCAGTCGAAGACGGTGCAGCCGGAGAAGCCCTTCTCGCGCAGGTCCGCGTGGATCCCGCACCGGAAGTCCGCCCGGAGGTTGGCGCACGGCGTGCCCGCCGCCTTGTTGACGGCGAAGTCGGCGGACCGGGCGAAGGGCAGCGCGACGCAGCACAGCCCGAAGCAGTTCCCGCAGTCGGCCCGAAGGCCGTCCTGCGGCTCGCCTTGCTCGCCTTGCTCGCCTTGCTCGCCCCGTGCCGCGGAGGACGGGGCCGGGGATCGGGACACGCTGCGCTCTCCTCTGTCGGACCGAGCACGCCGGAGGACGCTGCTCGGCCCACCATTCTCCCAGACGGCAGCCACTGCCGGACGTCCCGTCCGCCGCTTCGCCCCCGCGCCCCCTCGCGACCCGGTCCGCCACTCGGCAGGCCCGGGCTCCGACGACGTCGCAGTCCTCGTACGACGGACGCCCGGCCCGCCGGGATCAACCGGGGCCGAACCACCCGGGGCCGAGCCGCCCCGGAGTGACGGGCACGGTGCGGTCAGCCGGTGACCAGCAGGCCGCGCCCGCGCAGCACCCGCCGCTCCAACGGGCTGAAGATCAGCAGGTCGATGGCGATGCCGACGAGGAGGATCAGGAAGATGGCGAGGAACACCTGCGAGATGCTGGCGTTGTTGCGCCCGTTCTCCAGCAACTGGCCGAGCCCGACGCCCAGATCGGGCGACGACGCGATGATCTCGGCGGCCATCAGCGACCGCCAGGAGAACGCCCAGCCCTGCTTCAGCCCGGCGAGATAGCCGGGCAGCGCGGCCGGCATCACGATGTGCCGGGCGAAGCGCGGGCCGGTCGCGCCCAGGGTGCGTCCGGCGCGCAGGTACAGCGGGGATATCTGGTCGATGCCCGCGACGAGGCCGTTGGCGACGGAAGGGACCGCGCCGAGCAGGATCACGGCGTACATCATGGAGTTGTCGAGGCCCAGCCACAGCACGGCCGGCGGTACCCAGGCCACCGACGGCAGCGACTGCAGACCGGACAGGACGGGACCGACGGCCGCCCGGACGAACCGCACCCGGGCGACCAGCAGGCCGATCGGCGTGCCGATGGCGAGTGCCATCAGGAATCCGAGCAGGCCGCGCGAGACGGAGGTCCAGACGTAGTCGAGCAGCGTGCCCTGCCGCCAGGCGACGGTCACCTCGTCCCACACCGCGGACGGTGAGGGCAGCTTGTAGGCGGGGGCGACCTCGGCCCACACCAGCAGTTGCCAGACCGCCAGCACCAGCGCGACGGCGGTGACCGGCGGCAGGACCTTGCGCGTCAGGGTCTCGCGCAGCGGCGTACGGCCGGCCTGCACCGAGTCCAGCGCGTCGAGCCCGGCCTCCAGCCCCGCCAGGTCCTGCGGGTCCCGCGGGTCCTGCGGGTCCCGCGGATCCCGGGACTCCCCGGCCGGTCCAGGGGCGTGCGTCTCGGCGTCCACGCCGGTGTCAGTGTCGGCCATGGCGGCGGATCTCCCTACGCAGTTCTTCGGTGATCTCGACGGACAGCTCGGCGACCGCGCTGTCCTCGATGCGGCGCGGCTGCGGGATGCCGACGGTCCATTCCCGGGCGATCCGCCCCGGCCGCGAGGACAGCAGCACCACTCGCTGCGCCAGCTTCACCGCCTCCCGCACGTTGTGCGTGACGAACAGCACCGACAAGCCTGTCTCGCGCCAGACGCGGGTCAGTTCGTCGTGCAGCACGTCGCGGGTGATGGCGTCCAGCGCGGCGAACGGCTCGTCCATCAGCAGCAGCCGGCTGTCCTGTGCGAGCGCACGGGCCAGTGCGACGCGCTGCCGCATCCCGCCCGACAGTTCGTGCACCCGCTTGCGGTACGCCCCCCGCAGCCGTACGAGTTCCAGCAGCCGCTCGGCCTCCTGGCGGCGTTCCGGACCCGCGACCCCGCGCAGCCTCAGGGCGAGTTCGACGTTCTTGCCCGCGGTCAGCCAGGGGAACAGGGCGTGTTCCTGGAACATCAGGGCGGGCCGGCCGTCCGTGCCGATCGAGCCGAGGGAGGGCCGGTCGAGTCCCGCGATCAGGTTGAGCAGGGTGGACTTGCCGCAGCCGGAGGCACCCAGGAGGGTGACGAACTCGCCCGGTGCGACATCGAGCGTGATGTCGTCCAGCACGAGCTGCTGCCCGCCGGGCGTGCCCGGCGCGGGGAAGGACTTCGAGACGTGCTCGACGCGGACGGCGCGCGGCACCACCGGGGTGGCCGGGGCGTCCTTGGTGACCGTGGTGGCCATGGTCGTCACCTCCTGGGTGCTCGGTGCTGAGTAGTCGGAGGGTGCGGCGGGTGCGGCTGTTCGGCTACTCGGCGCCCAGACCGGCGTCGTCGACCCCTTCCTTGCCCGCGCTCTTGAGGACCTTGTTGAGCGGCGCCAGGTCGTAGATCCCCTTCAGGTCCGGCTTCTCCAGCAGACCGGCCTTCACCGCGTGCTCCGCCTCGGTGTTGAGGGTGGAGGCGAGCGGGTCGTCGAGGAAGGTGATGGACTTCCAGGCCGGGTCGATGATCTCGGCGGGCAGAGCCTTGCCCGACTCCGCCTCCAGTGCCGCGTTGGCGGAGGCCTTCGCCTTCTCCGGGTTGGCGTTGATCCACTCGTTGGTCTTCACCGAACCGCGCAGCACGGCCTCGACCACGTCCGGGTGGGCGTCGAGGAACTTCTGCGACACGATGATGTTCGTGATCACGAACTTCTTGTCGGGCCACAGGTCGGCCTCGTCGAGGAGGACCTCGGCGCCGTCGGCGACCAGCTTGGACGCGGTCGGCTCCGGGACCCAGGCGCCGTCGATGGAACCGGACTTGTAGGCATCCGGGGTGATCTTGTTGTCCGTGCGGACGACCGAGACGTCGCCCTTGCCGCTCTGCGCGTCGACCTTCCAGCCCTTCT
The DNA here is from genome assembly GCF_055606745.1 of Streptomyces sp. NPDC037054. Taxonomy (NCBI): domain Bacteria; kingdom Bacillati; phylum Actinomycetota; class Actinomycetes; order Kitasatosporales; family Streptomycetaceae; genus Streptomyces; species Streptomyces sp. NPDC037054. Next base: position 266,106 of record NZ_JBVJSJ010000006.1, read on the forward strand.
CCGCGATCCAGTTGAGGAACGCGACGTCCTGGGTGTTGCCGAGCTGCGGTGTGGCGATTCTCTTGCCCTTGACGTCGTTCAGGGACTTGATCTTCTTCGGGTTGACGACGAGCTTCACGCCGCCGGAGGCGGAACCGCCGATGATGCGCAGGTTCTTGCCGCCGGACTTGGTGTAGCCGTTGATGGCGGGGGAGGGGCCGATCCAGCCGATGCCGATGGAGCCGGCGTTCAGCGCCTCGATCTCGGAGGGGCCGGCGTTGAACGTCGAGGCCTTGATCCTGGTGCCGCCGAGTTCCTTCTGGAACAGCCCTTCCTGGACGCCCACCAGAGCGGTGGCGTGCGTGAGGTTGGGGAAGTAGCCGATCCTCACTTCGTCGGCGGAGAGCTTCTCGCCCTGCGCCGCGGCCTCCGTCCGCTTGTCGTCGTCGGCGGCTTCGGAACCGTAGCCGCAGGCGGTGAGTACGAGGGGGAGCGCGGCGGTGAGGGCGAGGGCGCGCAGGGCTCTGAGGGGTCGTGCGGCAGACACGGAGGTGTCCTTTCAGGGCATGGGCGGTCGGAGGACGGCCGGGGAGGTGACCGGCCGAGAGCGTCCGGCCGCCGGCGGAGGCGGGGCGGGACGTAGCGGTCGGGGCGGTGAAACGGCGTTGCGTCGCCGGGAGTCGGGCTCTGTTGCGCCGGCGCGATCCGTGGTGTCGGCCAGGCGCCGGCGTCGGCGAGGGCGCTGTGGTGTCAGAGCTGTGGTGTCAGAGGGGACGACAGATGGCACTGGACGTGCGGCCGAGGTCGATGTGACGACGCGAGGTGAGCAGGGGCAGCAACCGGGCGCCGGACTTGAGCGTTCGCACGGCCACCCCTCCGCTCCCTGTTCCCTAGTTTTCCCACCTGGTTGGTAGGGATCGTGGCAGAAGGTGGCGCTCACCCCAAGGGGTTGTTCACATGCCGGACCGCGTGATCTCGCTTCCTGGGATCACAGGGGTGGTACCCCTGCGGTCAGGGGTTCGTCCAGGCGTCGGGGGTGTCGGTCAACGCCGATACACCGGTGGGCAGTTGGGCCGATGCGACGTCGGCGAGCGACACGCCTTCGAGGATCTCGCGCACGTTGGACCGCAAGGCGATCCACAGGGGGAGCAGCGACTCGGCGGGGCCGGTGTAGGACAGCTCCGGCGGGCGGACTCCCCGTACCGAGACCAGAGGCCCGTCCACGGTGCGGATGACGTCGGCGATGCTGATGGACTCGGCGGGCTTGGCCAGCCGGTAGCCGCCGTTGCTGCCGCGCTGGCTGAGGACGAGACCGCCCCGGCGCATGTCGTTCAGGATGCTTTCGAGGAACTTGTGCGGAATGTCCTGGGCGTCGGCGATGACCTCGGCCTTCATCGGCCCGTCGTCCCGTGACGCGGCAAGCTGCAGTGCGGCGCGTACCGCGTAGTCCGCTCTGGCTGAGATCCGCATGGGGGCATTATCCCGCACGGCTTCGGCCGGTGCCCTGGGCGGGTGGGCGGCGAGCGCCGTGCGGCCCCGGCGGTCCCGGGGAGGGCGGCGCCGGCCCGCCGAACGGCGCGCCGCAGGGTCAGACGGGCAGGACGAACGGCGGGTGCGCGCCGTTGAGGAAGTAGTCCCCGACGTCACGGAGCCGGGGAGCGGCGGGCTCGTACAGCGTGTGGGTCCGGGCGTTGCGCCAGAAGCGGTCGAATCCGAGCCGCGAGGACGCGGAGCAGGGGCCGACGATGTCGAGGACGCGGGCCGTCGACTCCTGCGCGGCCCGGGAAGCGGCGGCTTCGGCCATGGCCACGAGGACCGAGATCTCCGCGCACTCGTCGTGCGTGAGGTCGTCGCCTCGCGCCAGCCCGTCCCGCACGGCGTCCAGCGCTTGACCGGCGAGCGCCGAGGCGGCCCGGGTGAGGACGGTGAGTTCTCCGTAGGCCGCCAGCGTCCGCGGGTCGTCGCGGGAGTCGGCAGGCCGGTCCGGGCACCAGGAGGACCGGTCGGCCCTGCGGTACTCGCGCGCCTCGGCCAGCACCCCCTCGGCCATGCCGAGGCGGAGTTGCACGGACAGGAGGCGCCCGACCGGCGAGGCGAGGGCGGCCAGTGGCGCAAGGACGGCCTCGTCCACGGACAGGGAGCCGAGTACGTCCTCGGCGGTCACCGGTACGCCGTCGAACTCCACGCTGCCGCCGGCCGCGAGCCGCTGGCCGAACGCGTCGGCGTCGCCGTCGATCCCCACGTCGTCCTGGGCGGGGTCGACGACGACCGCGTGGGGCTCGCCGGTTTCGGCCCGTACGGCCCGCACGGCGAGCCGGTCGGCGACCAGGACTCCGGTGGCGTAGCTCTGCCGACCGTGGAGCGCGTGACCGCCGGCCGTCCTGGTCAGCGTCAGCGGCCGGCGGGCGTACCCGCCGCCCCACAGCCACTGCTCCGCCGCGGACCGCTCCTCGATCCGCGCGGCGTGGGCGGGCTCGGTCAGGAACCGGACGCTCCACAGCAGGAAGTAGTGACAGCCGAGCAGTTGACCGATCGCGCTGTCGGCCGCGGCGATCTTCCGGACGACGGCGTAGGCCGTGGGCCAGTCCGCGCCGCCTCCCCCGAGCTCGGCCGGCACGAGGAGCGCCGGCAGTCCCGCCTCGCGCAGCCGGGACACCTCGCCGAACGGCACCTTGCCCGCCTGCTCCCTGGCCACCGCGTCCGTGGCCAGGTCGTCGGCCGTCTCGCGGGCGACGCGCAGCCAGTGCGCACGGCAGGGCGCAGCCAGGTCGGATTCCGGCGCGGGAGCGGACGGCGCGGGGCCGGACGGTGCAGGGCCGGACGGCGCGGCGGCAACGCCCATGGTGGGGTCCCCTCGGGGTCGACGGAAAGGAGCGGTGCCGGCACTCACGTGCCCCGGCAGACGGCGCAACCACGCGACACGGCCACCCACGCCCGCCCCGCCGTCACCGACACGGCGGCCTCCCGGACGACGGCTGCCCGGACGACGGCCTCCCGGGCGACAGCCGTCAACTCCAGTCGGACGAGCCCCGGTTCGAGCATCGCGTGTGAGCCATGCGCACCATCCTGCGCACCCGCGGGTCGGCCCGTCAATACTTCCCTAGTAAATCGATGGGAAATGCGGGGAAGGCGCGTTCGTGTGCGCCCGCCGGCCCTTCAGGCCGCCCCGGAGATTCCTGCAGCAGCCGCTCGACTCCGGCACCCATGCGGTGGGCGCCGCCCACTGGAAGCGCGCGTCCCGCGCCGCGGCCGCGCGGACCGAGGTCCGAATGTTTCGAATGGATCCTGGTTCCGTGACGGCACAAGCTAGGGAAGCGCGGCCCGCCGGTCAAGGTCTGTCGTCGATTCCTCCGTAAAACCCTTCCTCGCTCCCGGAGGGGCAAGTCCTTGCGGCCAGCGAGAAGTTCCCAGGTGCTCCGTGATGTGGGGCGCCGGACCAGCGGGTCCTCCCTCTCCGCCCAGGGGTTCGAAAGTTGCGAAGGGGAGTCGGAAACTTTTCTTGTCGAGAGGGTTGACGGGTCATCATCAACGCCCAATCATCCTGTCTGGAAAACCGACCGCAGGCCGAAATGTCGAACGCACTGGTCCTGGACGGACAGTGCCGCACTGCGGAGCCGCGCAGCCGCGCAGCCACCCGGCCCATCCCCGACTTGGAGGCAACAGCCATGGGCTCTCATGCCCTGCTCAGAACCGATGTCCGGCGCAGGATCCGCGTCCTGCTGCCGACGCTGGTCGCCGTCGCCCTCGGCGCGGCCGGCGCACTGGTCGCGCCGCCCACCGCACACGCCGCCGAGAGCACGCTCGGCGCGGCGGCGGCGCAGAGCGGCCGCTACTTCGGTACCGCCATCGCCTCCGGCAAGCTGGGCGACTCGGCGTACACGACGATCGCGAACCGCGAGTTCAACTCGGTCACGGCCGAGAACGAGATGAAGATCGACGCCACCGAACCGCAGCGGGGCCAGTTCAACTTCACGGCCGCCGACCGCGTCTTCAACTGGGCGGTGCAGAACGGCAAGCAGGTGCGCGGCCACACCCTGGCCTGGCACTCCCAGCAGCCCAGCTGGATGCAGAACCTCAGCGGCAGCGCGCTGCGCCAGGCGATGATCGACCACATCAACGGCGTGATGGCCCACTACAAGGGCAAGATCGCCCAGTGGGACGTCGTGAACGAGGCCTTCGCCGACGGCAGCACCGGAGCCCGGCGCGACTCCAACCTGCAGCGCACCGGCAACGACTGGATCGAGGTCGCCTTCCGCACCGCGCGCGCCGCGGACCCGGCCGCCAAGCTCTGCTACAACGACTACAACGTGGAGAACTGGACCTGGGCCAAGACCCAGGCCATGTACGCCATGGTGAAGGACTTCAAGCAGCGCGGCGTGCCGATCGACTGCGTCGGCTTCCAGGCGCACTTCAACAGCGGCAGCCCGTACAACGCCAACTTCCGCACCACGCTCCAGAACTTCGCCGCCCTCGGCGTCGACGTGGCCGTCACCGAACTCGACATCCAGGGCGCCTCGGCCTCGACCTACGCCGCCGTGACCAACGACTGCCTGGCCGTGCCGCGTTGCCTCGGCATCACCGTCTGGGGCGTGCGCGACATGGACTCCTGGCGCTCGTCGGACACGCCGCTGCTGTTCAACAACGACGGCAGCAAGAAGGCCGCCTACACCGCCGTCCTCAACGCCCTCAACGGTGGCACCACCACACCGCCGCCCTCGGGTGGCGGTCAAGCGATCAAGGGCGTCGCCTCGGGCCGCTGCCTGGACGTGCCCAACTCCAGTACCACGGACGGCACCCAGGTCCAGCTGTGGGACTGCACCGGCGGCACCAACCAGCAGTGGACGGCCACCGACGCCGGTGAGCTCAGGGTCTACGGCAACAAGTGCCTGGACGCGGCCGGCACCGGCAACGGCGCCAAGGTCCAGATCTACAGCTGCTGGGGCGGCAACAACCAGAAGTGGCGCCTCAACTCCGACGGTTCCATCGTCGGCGTCCAGTCCGGCCTCTGCCTCGACGCCGTCGGAGCCGGCACGGCCAACGGCACGCAGATCCAGCTCTACTCCTGCTCGGGCGGCAGCAACCAGCGCTGGGCCCGCGCCTGACGAGGCCCGTCACACACGAAAGGGTGCCCGAGCACCGGCACCACGGGTGGAGCCAGGACCTTCCTGGCTCCACCCCGCCCGAGGGGAAAGACATGTCCGCCCACCTCTACGACAACCCCGTGATCAGCGGGTTCCACCCCGATCCGAGCGTGTGCCGGGTCGGGGACGACTACTACCTGGTGTGCTCCAGCTTCGAGTACTTCCCCGGGCTCCCGCTCTTCCACAGCAAGGACCTCGTGCACTGGGAGCAGATCGGCAACGTGCTCGACCGGCCCGGGCAACTCCCGCTCCCCCTCCCCGGCGCCAAGGCGTCAGGAGGTCTCTACGCCCCCACGATCCGCCACCACGACGGCCGTTACTGGGTCGTCAACACCAATGTCGACGGCGGCGGCAACTTCGTCGTCACGGCCGAGCGGCCCGAGGGGCCGTGGAGCGACCCGGTGTGGATCGACCTGCCCGGGATCGACCCCGACCTGGCGTGGGAGGAGGACGGCACCTGCTGGTGCGCCTTCTCCGGCCCCGAGGGCGGCATCAACACGGCCAGGATCGACCCGGTCGGCGGCGAGGTGCTGGAAGGGCCCTTCGCCACCTGGTCGGGCAGCGGCCTCAAGTACCCCGAGGCGCCGCACCTCTACCGCATCGGCGAGTGGTGGTACCTGCTGATCGCCGAAGGCGGCACGGAACGCGGCCACAGCGTGTCCGTGGCCCGCGGCCGCTCACCGCGCGGCCCCTGGGAGGGCGCACCCGCCAACCCGCTGCTGTCCCACAGCGGCACCGCCCGCCCCATCCAGAACACCGGTCACGCCGACCTGGTGGAGGCTCCCGACGGCAGCTGGTGGATGGTGCTGCTCGGCGTCCGCCCCCGCGGCTTCACACCCGACGTGCACGTGCTCGGCCGCGAGACGTTCCTGACCCCCGTGGAGTGGGCCGCGGACGGCTGGCCCGTCGTCGCGCCCGTTCCCGAGAGCCATCCGGCCCCGGACGGTGCCTGGCACCCCGTCGCGCCGCCGCCCGCCCGCGACGACTTCGACGGGCCCGCCCTCGCGCCGCACTGGATCTCGCCGTTCGCCCGGCCGGACGGCTCCTGGTCGCTCACCGAGCGCCCCGGATGGCTGGTCCTCGACGCCACCGGCCCCACACTCGACCGCCCGGGGTACACCTTCGTCGGCCGCCGCCAGCAGCACCACGACTGCCGCGTCACCGCCCTGATCGATCCGGGCACGGGACGCGGTGGTCTCTGCGTGCGCCTGGACGAGGCCCACCACTACGAGGTGGAGGCGGGCGACGGGGAGGTCGCCGTCGTCGCCCGGATCGGGCCGTTGCGCCAGACCGTGGCCCGCCGGACGGTCCCGGCCGGGCCGCTGACCCTCGCCGTGACGATCCGGACGTCCGGCCTCGTGCCCGCGTCGGCCGAACTCACCCACGGCCGGACCACGGGCCCGGACACCATCGCCTTCTGGCTCGGCGATCCCGGTGGCCCCGACGCCCCGGCCGCCCGGCCGCTCGCCGAACTGGACGGGCGTTACCTGTCCACCGAGGTCGCCGGCGGCTTCACCGGCCGGGTCATCGGCATGTACGCCACCGAGGGGACGGTCGCCTTCGACTGGTTCGCGTACGGCCCGGTCCCGGCACCGCCCGTATGACGCCCCGGAGCGCGGGCGGGCGGTGCGCCCCGAGGGCACCCGCCCGCAGCCGGCTCCGACCCCGGTCGCGGTGCCTCCCCGGCTCCCGGAAGACCTCCTCGCCGGCTCGGCTAATCTGTCCCCCATGCCACCCCGACCAGCCGGATCGCGCCCGACCCTGTCGCTGGTGGCCGAGACCGCCGGTACGAGCGTGCCCACCGTGTCCAAAGTGCTGCGAGGCGGAACCGATGTCTCGGCGGAGACGCGCGCACGGGTCATGCAAGCCGTGCGGGCCGTCGGCTACACCCGCCGGGCCGGCTCCAAGGGCGACCGCGCGCGGGACGAGAACGGCTGGTCGAACGTGCTCGACCTGGTGGTGACCCATTTCGAGGGTTCGTGGGCGAACCTGCTGACGGCGGGGGTGGGGCGAGAAGCGGCGGGAGCGGGGCTCGACGTCGTCATGACCCTCGCCGACCCGCACAGCGACTGGGTGTCGAGGGTGCTGAGACGACGCACCCTCGGGGTGATCGGCGCGCTGGTCGATCCCGCCTCGGCGGAATTCGGCGCGCTTTTCGCCGCGGGCGTCCCCGTGGTGCTGATCGACCCGATCAGCACAGCGCCGTCGGGCGTGGCAAGTGTCGGCGTGGCGAACTGGGAAGGCGGCCGCATGGCCGCCGAGCACCTGCTGTCCCGCGGCCATCTGCGGATGGGGGTGGTCGCCGGCCACGCACGGCATCTCTTCAGCAGGGCCCGCGTCGACGGCTTCCGGGCGGCGGCCGACACGGCGACCGCCGGCAGCGCCTCGGTGTCGGTGGCCCACGGCGGATGGAACCGCGCCAAGGCGGCGACCGCCACCCACACCCTGCTCGACGGCGACCCGGGGATCACGGGCATCTTCGCCTGCGCGGACTCCATGGCACTCGGCGTCTACGACGCGATCGGCGCACGGGGCCTGCGAGTTCCCGAGGAGATCAGTGTCATCGGCTTCGACGACCTGCCCGAGGCGCAGTACATCACTCCCGGGCTGACGACCGTCAGACAGCCCAGCACCGAGCTGGGTGCCGCGGCGGTCAAGCTCCTGATCGAGATCTCCCGGGGCGAGGGCGGCGGCCTCCGTCCCCCCGCCCGCACGGAACTGGCCACCGAACTGGTCCTCCGCGCCTCCACCGGACCCGCCCCGGCGACCGCGACGCGCGGCCGGTGACGCCGGCGGGCGGGTCGCCCGGTCTCATCGCGGAGCGGTCGTCACCACCTGGAGGACCAGGCGGCTCGGACGGGCGGCGCCCTGAAGGATCGTGTACTCGGCCACGGCCGGCCGCGCGGTCGCACCGTGCGGCTCGAAGGCGTTGCGTCCGACTTCCCAGCGGGGAGACGAACTCGGAGCGATGTCGACGCGCACCCGGTGGCCCGGCAGAAACGTGTGCGCCGTCGACCAGAGGTCCACGACGAACTCCTGATCCCGGCCCGGCTCGAGCGGCCGCCGGGCGCCCAGGCCCGTGACCGGGTCGACGGACCGCGCCGACCCCCGCTGCACGCCGTCGGTGACGACGCGGCTGCTGCCGTCCGGATGCTCGTCGCACAGCCGCACGACCACGTCCGCGTCCGTTCCCGTGGCCACGAGGTGGACGACGGCACGGACCGCGCCCAGCACGGTGAGTTCCGCGACGAGCGGGTCGGTGCGCCACGAGGCCACGTCCTGCCGCGCCTCGATCACCGCCTGGTCGGCGGGCCCCGCCTCGAACGGCCCGAAGAGCAGGACCGCACCGCCGCACGTCGGCACCGGGGACGCCGGGTCACTCGTCAGCCGCCGTGCACCGCTCGCGCCCGGGTCGGCCGAGAGAGTTCCCTCGGCATTGAGGTGGAGTTCGAGCGTCCGCGCGTCGCGCGGCGGGAACTCGTCCAGTTCGAGCCAGCGGTTCGAGCCCATCAAGAACACGCACACCGGCGGCGGATCCGCCGCGCCCGTGCCCAGGACCGCGTCGAACCACCGCACGTGCTGCGCCGTCAGATCCCCGCGTCCGCCGATGTCGTCGGCGGACGCGCCCGGCCCGAAATCCACACCGGCTGCCCGGCCCGACAGGTCGTCATGCGTCCAGGGGCCCACCAGCAGACGGGGAACCGGCCCGCCGACGTCCTTCGCGCGGCGCAGCAGCCGCCGGTGGATCTCCAGGGTCGATCCGAGGAAGACGTCGTACCACCCGCCGATCAGGAAGACCGGGACGTCGACCGCGTCGATCCGGTCGACGATCTTTCCCGCGCGGTGAAGCTCCGAGCCGAGCGGCTCCCGCAACCGCTCCAGACCCCACTCGACGATCGCCTCCGCGTCCCGTCCGGGATGCGGGGCCCCGGCCCGGAACGCGTCGCCGGTCGTGATCGCGCGCTCGGTCGCCTCCCACCGTTCCCGCTCGGCCTCCTGCTCGAGCGTGTCGGCGACACGCGTGATCATGTCCGGGGCGATCGCGTAGTGCGTCCACGTGAGGGTGCTTCCGGTCTCCGGCACCCCACCGCGGAACCGGAAGCCGTCGAGCGCCGACATCGCCGGCGTCATGGCGGGAGCGATCGCCCGCAGCGCCGGGGTGCCTCCCAGCAGGGCGCCGAACTGGGTGTCCGAGGCGTAGGACGCGCCCCACATGCCGACGGCGCCGTTGCATTCGGGGCGTGCCGCGAGCCAGGCCACGGCGTCGGCGCCGTCGGCCACCTCCTGCGCGCAGGGGTCGAACACGCCCTCCGAGCCGAAGCGGCCCCGTACGTCCTGGAGTGCGACGAGGTAACCGGCGGCGACCAGGCGCCCGACGTCGACCGTCCCGTCGCGCTCCTCCCGCGTCACGTCGTAGGGGTGGCGGGTCAGCAGGGCGGGCCACGGCCCGGTGCCGTGCGGAAGCAGCAGGACGGTCCGAAGCCGCGTGCCGTCCCGCAGGGTGCAGGTCACCTCGTGGCGCTCGGCGACCGGGTCCGGCGATGCACGGGCGTCCTCGGGGACGGGGCTCACCCCTTCACCGCGCCGGTGAGGCCGCCCACGATGCGTTTCTCGAAGACCGAGAAGAAGACCAGCGCGGGCAGCATGGCGAGCGAGGTGAACGCGAGCACCTTCGCCGTGTCCGTGGAGTACTGGGAGGAGAACGCCTGGACGCCGAGCGGCAGGGTGTAGTTCGCGTGCGAGTTGAGAACGTACAGGGGCAGGAGGTAGTTGTTCCAGCTGCCGACGAATCCGAGGATGCCGACGGTGACCACACCGGGCAGCGACAGCGGGACCACCATGCGGAAGAAGAACCCGAGCCGGCTCATGCCGTCGATCGCGGCGGCCTCCTCGATCTCGTCCGGGATGGCTCTGAGGAACGGCACGAGGATGATGACGGTCGTCGGCAGACCGAAGGCGATCTGCGGGACGATCACGCCGAGCAGGTTGTCGACGAGGCCGAGGTCCTTGACGACGAGGTACAGCGGCGTGATCGCGATGACCATCGGGAACATCAGGCCCGCGGCGAACAGCGAGTACATCGCGCCCTTGAACCTGAAGTCGTAGCGTGCGATCACGAAGCTCACCATCAGACCGAGGGCGACGATGCCGACGGTGCTGGCGGTCGCGACGATCAGGGAGTTGGCGAACTCGCCCCAGAACTCCGTCGACTTCAGGACGCCGGTGTAGTTGCCGGTCACCCAAGGGCTCGGCAGCCCGGCCGGGTCCGTGGTGATCTGTGAGTTGGTGCGGAATCCGCCCAGCACGATGTACAGCACCGGCGCGACACAGACACCGACGAAGAGCAGCGCGACGAAGTAGCTGACAGGGCTGCCCCCTTCCCTCCTGTACCGGCGGCCGGCGCGTGCCTTCGGCCCCGGCGCGTGCGGCGGCCGGGAGGCGGTGGTCGTCGCCGTCATCACACGGTCCTTTCGGTGACGGCGCCCCGGAGGTCGCGGCGCAGGACGAAGCGCTGGTAGATCAGCGCGACGACGAGCGAGATCACGAACATCACGACCGCGACGGCGCTGCCGTAGCCGTAATTGCCCGCGTTGCGGCCCTGGGCGAGCATGTAGATCGCCATGGTCGACGTGCCCGCGGTGCCCGAGACGTACTGGCCCCAGATGATGTACACGAGGTCGAACAACTGCAGAGAGCCGATGATCGACAGGAAGGCCCAGATGCGGATCGTCGGCCCCAGCAGCGGCAGCGTGATGCGGCGCTGGACCTGCCAGTAGGAGGCGCCGTCGATCTGCGCGGCCTCGAAGATCTCCTCGGGGATCGACTGCAGGCCGGCGAGCATCAGGATCACCGCGAAGCCGAGGTACTTCCACGTGATGATGGCCATCAGCGTCCATATGGCCAGGTCCGGGTCGGCGATCCAGTCGGCTTGCAGGGAGCCCAGGCCGATCCGGCGCAGCAGGTCGTTGACGGCCCCGTCGCTCTGGAGCATCAGGCTCCAGCCGGTGCCGACGATGATCTCGGAGATGATGTACGGCACGAAGACCAGGACGCGGATGGCCGAGCGGCCGCGGATCCTCTGGTTGAGCAGGAGCGCGAGGACGATCGCCAGAGGGCCCTGGACGACCAGTGAGAGCACCAGGATCAGGCCGTTGTGCCACAGGACGCCGTGGAACGCGGGGTCGGTGAGGATCAGCTCGTAGTTGTTCAGGCCGACCCAGTCGGTGGGCTCTCCGTAGCCCTTCCACTGGTAGAAGCCGTAGTAGGCGGCGAGCGCGACCGGGAAGACCACGAACGCCAGGAACGTGATGATCGCCGGTGCGGACAGGACCGCGATCTCCAGTCGCAGCCTGGCACGGCCGCGGCGGCGCGTGGCCGCTCGCGGCGGTGCCGGGGGCGGGGTGTCGTTCATGTCTGCTGCCTCAGCCCTTCTCGGCCGCGGCCCTGACGTCCTTGACGATGTCGGCGGCGGAGCCCTTTCCGGCGAGCAGGTTGACCACGGCGACGTTCATGGCGTTGCCGACGTTCTGGCCGTACACGGTGTCGAGGAACTGCATCGAGTAGGCGGCCTTGTTGAAGGCTTCCAGGGCCGAGATGTTGTACGGCTCGGTGACGACCCCCTGGGCCCGCTTGTTCACCGGGATGGTGTCGAAGGCCTCGGCGTACGCCTCCTGCTGCTCCTTGGTCACGACGAACCGGAGGAAGTCCAGGGCCTCCTTCGGCGCGTTCCTGGAGAGCGAGTATCCGCCGGCGCCGCCCATGATGGCGGTCGGGTCGCCCTTGCCGTCGGGCACCGCGGGGAAGGGGAACCAGCCCAGGTCGGGGAGCGGCTTCTTGTCCGGGGTCAGGTCGGCGATCACACCGGGGTTCCAGTTGCCCATGAGTTCCATGGCCGCCTTGTGATTGGCCATCATGCCCGCCGAGGACCCGGCGCCCTGCTGCGACGACGCCGTCAGGAAGCCCTTCTGGAAGGGGTCGGTCTCCAGGAGATCGGCGAGGTCCTCGCCGGCCTCGGTCCAGCAGGGGTCGTCGAACGTGAGCGACTTGGCGGCCTCCTGCATCGTTTCCTGACTGCACTCGCGCAGGGCGAGGTTGTAGTACCAGTGCGCGGCCGGCCAGGCGTCCTTGGCACCGACCGCGATCGGCGCGACCTTGATCGCCTTCAGCTTCGCGACGGCGTCCTTGAGTTCCTCCGTCGTCGTCGGCGGCGCGGTGATGCCGGCCTTCTTGAACAGGGTCTTGCTGTAGTAGATGCCCTCGGGCTGCGTGTCGAGCGGCATCGCGTAGACCTTGCCGTCGATCGAGACGCCCTCGAGGGCTGCTTCGCCCACGTTCGCCCTGTCGGTGTCGGTCAGCTCCAGCGCCCGTATCTGGCCGGCGTCGACCATGGCCTGCATCTTGCCGCCACCGCGCTGGAGGAAGATGTCGGGCGCGGAGTTGGAGTTGAGCGCGTTCTGCAGTTTGCCGTCGAGGTCCTCGTTCTGGACCGACTGGACCTTGATCGTGAGGTCCGGGTGCAGGGCGTGGTACGCCTTCGCGGCCTCCCTCCAGAACTCCACACCGCGCCCCTCCATCGCGTTCGTCCAGAGCGTCACCGTGCCCCGGCCGCCGGACGCGCCGCCGTCTCCGTCGCCACCACCGGCGCAGCCGGCAGCGGCGAGTGCGATGCACACGCCGATCGCGGCAGCGGTCGCGCTGCGGGTCTTCCTCGTCATCGTGGAGCTCCCTGATCTGTCGTCAGTGATCCGACTGCCCGTAATGTTGCGCAAATTAATGGACCATCGGCGAAGCAGGAGCAAGGTCTACCGCTGAAAATGAATCCCCAGCAACATGGAGTTTTCGCAAGTTGTTCAATCGTTACCGAGGTGGGTCCGGTGCGATCGCCCAAGATGCACGTCGGAGGAGAGAGCGCCGTGGGCGGGCGGCACGCGTTTCCGGTCCCACGGCAGAGGACCCCCGGCCTGTGGCGGGGGTCCTCTGCGGTGAGCGCGGTGTTGTCAGTGGCCGGCCGCAAGTTCGCCGCTGAGCTTGTCGTGCAACCGGGCGCTGGGGGTGTTGAGGTCGGTGATCGCGACGGACTTGCCGCGCCGGGCGTACTTGGTCTCCACGGCGTCGAGGGCGGCGACGGACGAGGCGTCCCAGATGTGAGCCTCGCTCAGGTCGATGATGACCGTGTCGGGGTCGCCCGCGTAGTCGAACCGGCCGACGATGTTGTGGGGGAGGCGAAGAACATCTCGCCGGTGACCGGTAGATGACGGTGGTGCCGTCGGGGTCGAGGACGGCGGTGACGTCCGCGAGGCGGGCGACCCGCCGGGCGGAGACGATCACGGCGGTGACGGAGCCGGCGACGACGCCGGTGGCGAGGTTGTGGGTGGCGACCACGCAGGCGACGGTGATCAGCATGACGCCGGTCTTCCCGGCGGGCATCCGCTTCAGCGTCTTCGGGGCGACGGAGTGCCAGTCGAAGGTCGCGAAGGACACCGTGATCATGACCGCGACGAGGGCGGCCATGGGGATGTCGGACACGACCGGGCCGAAGGCGATGCAGAGCACCATCAGGAACGCGCCCGCCAGGAAGGTGGACAGGCGGGTCCGGGCTCCCGAGACCTTCACGTTGATCATGGTCTGGCCGATCATCGCGCAGCCGCCCATGCCGCCGAAGAAGCCGGTGACGATGTTCGCGATGCCCTGTCCGACCGACTCGCGGGTCTTGTCGGAGCGGGTGTCGGTGATGTCGTCGACGAGCTTGGCGGTCATCAGCGACTCCATCAGGCCGACCAGCGCCATGGCGAAGGCGTACGGGGCGATGGTGGTCAGGGTGTCGAGGGTGAATGGCACGTCGGGCAGGCCCGGAACGGGCAGGGAGGACGGCAGATCGCCCTTGTCCCCGACGGTCGGTACCGCGATGGCCGCGCCGATGGTGACGACGGTGAGGACGACGATCGAGACGAGCGGCGCGGGGATCACCGTGGTGATCCTCGGAAAAAGGACCATCAGGGCCAGGCCGCCGACCACCAGCGGATACACGGCCCACGGCACGCCACGCAGCTCGGGGACCTGGGCCATGAAGATCAGAACGGCCAGGGAGTTGACGAATCCGACCATGACCGAGCGGGGGATGAACCGCATGAGCTTCGCCACCCCGAGGGCCCCGAGGACGACCTGGAAGACGCCGGCCAGGATGACGGCGGCGATCAGGTACCCGAAGCCGTGTTCCCGGTTGAGCGGGGCGACGACGAGGGCGATGGCGCCCGTGGCGGCGGAGATCATCGCCCGGCGGCCGCCGACGATCGAGATCACCACGGCCATGGTGAACGAGGCGAACAGGCCGATCGCCGGGTCGACCCGGCGATGATCGAGAACGAGATCGCCTCGGGGATCAGGGCGAGCGCGACGACCAGGCCCGCGAGGACCTCGGTGCGCCAGGCCTTCGGGTCGGAGATCCAGTCGGGCTTCAGACCGCGCAGACGCGCGGCCGGGGATACGGCAGTGGCAGCGGAAGACAAGGGAGACGGAACCTGTCGTGCTCGGGCACACCCCTGCGGCGGGCCGAGGCGTGCGGGAGGACGCGGAGGGGCCGGGCCGGCACCCCGCGAGCGGCCCCGTGCCTATGGGACCGGAAGCCGAAGACGGACGGGTGACCGCCGTCGCCCACCACGACGGCGACCGCCTCGACGCCGCCTGGGCGGGCCGACCCACGGGCGCGGCCGTGCCTCACGTCCGGAGGCGAAGCCTCATGGCGGACAGACGGCGGCGCCGGGCGTCATGGGCTCGCGCACGCTTCTCACCTGCAAGAATCGGGTCTTCGCCGGGGGCACCAGTGGCCCCGACACGGCAATGGTGAGGCAGCGGCACGCCAGCCTCACCACCAGGAACCCTACCCTAACGTTAGGGTAGGGACGGGGCGGTGCCCACCGGCCGAGAACGCCGCCGACGAGTCGGGCCGGAGGATCACGGGCATGGACGACAGGCACATGCGGATCGGCGAGGTCGCCGCGAGCACGGAGCTGTCCCTGCGCACCCTCCGGTACTACGAGGAGACCGGCCTGGTCGTCCCCTCCGCCCGCTCCCGGGGCGGCTTCCGCCTCTACACCGAGAACGACGTCGCCCGGCTCATGGTCGTCCGCCGCATGAAGCCCCTCGGCTTCACCCTGGACCAGATGCGCGACCTGCTGGATGCCACCGACCGGCTCGACGCCGACGACACGCTCGGCGCCGAGGAGCGGGAGTCCCTGCTGGACCGCGTCCGCACCTACCAGCAGGCCGCGGCCGAACAGGTCGAGAGACTCCGGGTCCAGCTCGCGCGCGCCGAGGACTTCGAGGACAGCCTCCGCAGACGCCTGCCGTCACCCGCCCGCTCCACCGGCCCCTGACCGCGCAGGTCGGCACGTGCCCGGCATCGGGCCGGTCCGCCCCTCGGCGAGGACGGATTCGACACCCTCCGACTGCCCCGGAAACGAACGGTCCTACTCTCGGTGTTCGTCCCAAGACGTGTTGTACCAGCCCCTGAAGGACTCCAGCAGCGCGGCGAGAGCGGCGCCAACCCGAGGGTCCTGCCCGGGTTCGTGGAGCAGTACGGCCTCCGAGGCGGAGGGTTTGTGTTCCATGACCATGCGGCCGGCCGCACGCCACTTCACCCGTCGCGGGGCCCGGGGCAGGTCGCCGTTCTGGAGCAGTGCGCCGATGAAGAGGGGTGGAATCAGGGGGGACAGCAGCCAGGTGACGGCCCACCAGAACAGGCGCCCCTTGTAGCCCACCGCCTCTGGCCCTCCGGGCTGCGAGACCGTCCAGCGGGTTCGCAATCCCCCTCTGAACGCCTTGCGGCGCGTGATCGTGCCGATGATCTGTCCCTGCGGGTCGAGCACCAGGTACGTGGCACGGCCGCCCTGCGCCGACTGCGTGACCACGCGGGCCACTTGCCGGTCACGCAACGGGGTGTCCCACAGCGAGAAGGCACGGGCTCCGGACTTCCGCGCGGCCAGGTAGGCGGGTATGCCGCCGGCCGGCAGTTCGCGTTCCACGTAGGCGAGTACGTTTGTCGCCTGTTTCGGTCCGTCCCCGATGTGGATCGAGGCGTGGATCGGCGCCTGGGAACCCGCCGGCTGCCCCTTCCCGGGCAGCGCAGACGCATGGAGGTATGGCGTGATGTGGACGGCCATGCTGCGTGCTCCTCTTGGGCAGAGACGGCTTGGGCAGAGACGGCGAGCCGGTCAGGACGAGTGGGCGGGGCTCCGGACACCCCTGCACCGGGCCGGCAGTGCCGGGGGCGGAGGCGGTCCGGGGACCGTCGTCGCAATCTTGGCATGACCCTGAAATCCCTTGAGAACGAGGGCAACGCGCGAGGACCGCGCCCGAGTCCGAGGACCCGGACCACCGGCGAGCCCGGACCGCGCACCGATGAGTTTCCTGCGGCACGCTGGTCCAAAGGGCGAGAGACCCGTGAAACGGAAGGCAGGGCCGTGCGGAAACTGATCTACGGCATGAACGTGACCCTGGACGGCTACATCGCCGCGCCCGGCGACGACATCGGCTGGAGCGGCCCGCCGAGCCGCGAGCTGTTCCGGTGGTGGCTCGACCAGGAGAAGGCCTGCGGCCTGTCGCTGTACGGACGCAAGCTGTGGCAGACGATGAGCTCCTACTGGCCGACCGGCGACCAGCAGCCCGACGCCACCCCGCAGGAGATCGAGTTCGCGCGGAACTGGCGGGACGCGCCGAAGGTGGTGTTCTCCTCGACGGTCGACAGGGTCGACTGGAACACCCGCCTGGTCACCGGCGACGCGATCGCCGAGATCACCCGGCTCAAGGCCGAGGACGGCGACCCGATGCAGATCGGTGGCGCGACGCTCGCCGGAGCGGCCATGCGCGCCGGCCTGATCGACGAGTACGCCATCGCCGCCCATCCGGTCCTGGTGGGCAGGGGCACGCCGTTCTTCACCGCGGTGGACAGCTGGGTGAACCTGAACCTCGTGGAGACGCGGACGTTTCCCGGTGGCGTCGTCCTGAACCGGTACGAGACCAGGCGGTGAGCGTCACTTCGGTACCGGGCGGCCGGCACCCGCTGTGGCCATCGTCACGGGCGTCGGCGGGGACCGTTGCGTACGCTGAACGCGGTCGTTCTGGGGGGAAACCGCCCGGACGTACCACGCGTTATAGGGTGTCGAAACAGCCCTTGACCTGCAATAACGCAGGCAGGGAGCCTAATTGTGGGAGTGCCCCGATGCTGCGAAGCATGTTCAAGTCCAAGATCTAGCATTTGGGCGTCTTGCAGGTCAGAGGCTTGATGACTCCACTCAGGTCAGCAAACGGTCAGCATCGGGCGCGGGAGCGTCCCAGCTTGCTGACCGGTGGCCGCCAAGACGGGGGGCCTCGACAGGTCATAGGCTCCCGCTTGGGACGTTCCCTGGTACTCGACAGGTCGACCGCGGCATGGGTCTTAACCTCGCCAGACCCGGTGTCCTTCTTGTCCACTGTGCCGGCGCCATTGGCCTCGGCTTCGGTATACCGCGACCGGGAGAGCGGAAGGTCGTCGCGGTGTCGGCCCAGGCTACGCACGATGCGCGAGTAGTCACAGATACCGAGCAGAGGAACCGGGGCGTCGCTGAGGAGCAGGTAGATGACGGTACGTGCCTGCCGAAAGATGTTGAGACCGTACCGCGGAGCATGTTCAGTTCCTTCTGCCGGAGGGCGAAGGAGAGGCCGAAGCGCTTGTCCTTGAGGCATTCGGGGATCCAACTGCTGCGCGTTCGGCCAGGGGGTGACGCTGCAGGGAAGGCAGTGCCGCTCATCTGCTCCAGTGCGAGAAAGCTGTCGGCCAAGTGCTGGACGATGGTGAGGAGACCGGTTATCCCGAGTTCCTCGCGGAAGGGAAGAGGCCAAGGACCGCAGAGCGGGCTGAGTCGGTGAGAGCCGGAACAGATGGAGGCAGACCACAGCGAAGAGGCTGGTGAGGACGAGGGCCGTTCGTCCTCTATCAGGAGGGACCCTGCTGGCCGGGGGGGGCAGAAGTGCCGCACTGGGCTCAGAGCGACTAAGTACACACAAAGGGCCCCGGTGAAACTGTGTACGATGTCAATAAACTTCTCCCTGGAGTGCGAATTTCGGTCCGTGTACGCTGGGGGTATGACGGACAATGCCGCTTCATCGGCTGGCCCTCTTATCACCGGTTCCGAGATCGCTCGGTTGGCGGGGGTCACCCGGGCCGCTGTTTCTAACTGGCGTCGGCGCTATGACGACTTCCCGGCGCCGGCGGGGGGCGCCGCGACCAGTCCGCTCTACGCGCTTGCGGAGGTCCAGGCGTGGCTGGACAAGCAGCGCAAAGGCCAGGAGGTGTCACCCGAGGTCGAACTGTGGCAGGCCATGCGGGCGGTGTACGGGGAGCAGACAGTCACGGGACTTGCCGGGGTGGCCGGGATGCTGGCCGGAGAGCATGAGCTGGGGCTGCCGGACGGCATCGCCACCCGTGTGCGGAGGCTCGCCCGGACCGAAGGGTCTGTCGACCTCCTGAACGGGCTGACGGAACGTTTCATGGATTCCGCCCGGCGTGCGGGATCGGACCAGGTGACTTCCGAACGCGTGGTGCGTGCCGTGCGTCACTTCGCTCCTGAACTACCGAGCAATGCCACGGTTTTCGATCCCGCATGCGGGATCGGAGTGCTACTCCTGTCCGTTGCGGCCCATGCGGGAACGCGTTGCTGCGGTCAGGAGGCAGATGCTGACAGCGCTCGTTTCGCGCAACTCCGCGCCGACCTTCTGGGGCGATCGAGTGTGCGTATCGTGGCAGGTGATTCCCTCCGCGCGGACGAATGGCCGGACCTCAAGGCGAACCTGGTCGTCTGCGACCCGCCGGCCGGTGTGACCGAGTGGGGGCGGGAGGAACTGCTGCTCGACTCCCGCTGGGAACTCGGTACCCCGTCCAAGGCCGAAGGGGAACTGGCGTGGCTCCAGCACGCCTTTGCGCACACCGCGCCCGGCGGCCAGGTCCTCATGGTCATGCCAGCCTCGGTCGCGTATCGCAAGGCAGGCCGCCGTATCCGGGCGGAACTCGTTCGCCGGGGCATCGTGCGCCAAGTGGTCGCCCTGCCAGCAGGGACGGCGACCTCGCACGCCCTGCCCGTTCACCTGTGGTGTCTTCAGCGCCCCGAGGGCACGGGAACCGCGGATACGAACCACACCGTGCGCATGATCGACCTGACCGGCAACAGTCCCGACGGGAGCCTGGAACCACGCCCCGACCAGGTCGCCGACGTGCCGCTGATCGAGCTCCTCGACGACACCGTCGACCTGACGCCCGGCAGCCATCTGCGGACGCGAAACCGGGACTATCCCGCTGAATACGCCGCCCTGCGCAAAGAGTTGGAGGAGCACATCCGCCGACTCGCCGCACTGCTGCCCGAGCTCGCGCCGGGCGGCGGACCGGGCTCCCTGGACGGCGCCACCACCAGCGTCGCGGACCTCGCCCGCGCCGGACTCGTCGCGTACGACGGGCCGGAACCGGTCTCGGCCAGCGAGCAGCTCGACACGGACTACCTGCAGGGTTTCCTGCGCAGTTCCGTCAATGCTCGCCGGAGCACCAGTGCCAGTGGGACCTACCGCCTCGACGGCAGGGGCTCACGCATCCCTCGCATGGGCATCGACGAGCAGCGTCGGTACGGCTCCGCCTTCCGGACACTGTCCGCCTTCGAGGAAGGGATGCGCAAGGTCGGCGAGCTGAGTCGGGAGCTCACCGAAATCGCCCGCGACGGCCTCTCCACGGGAGCCCTGGCGCCGGAGAAGTGAGGAGGTGCGGGGCGTCTGGCGCGGGCCCCGCAAGCTCCGCACGGGCCGCAGCGGGCGGCTGGTCAGGCGACGTGTGGCAGGAACGGGCTCGGAGCTCCGCTCCATGTGACGCTCAGGGCTTCGCGAGCGCGGGTGCAGGCGACGAAGAGGAGGCAGCGCTCCCGGAGCAGGTCCGCTTCGTGCTGCATGGGGTCCGCCTCGCGCGGGGTGACCTCCCGGGTGAACGGGACGGCGCCCTCGCCGGTGCCGAGGACGGACACCGCCCGGAACTCCAGGCCCTTCATCGCGTGCATCGTCGCCAGCCGCACCCCCTCGGCGCTCTGCGCGGTCTGACCTTTGACCCGTAGCACGGGTATACCGGCGGCCTTCAGCTTCTCCTCCGCCGAGTCCAGAGAGAGGTTGAAGCGCGCGCACACGCCGATCTCGTGCGGTGCCAGGCCCTCGTCCAGCAGTTCCCGCACCCGGTCCACCAGGGCCTCGGTCTCCTCCTGCCGTGTGGCGTAGCCCTGTGCCTGGGGGTGGCGCCCGTGCAGCAGCGAACGGTACCCGGCGAGCGAGTCCGTGTCCTCGCCCTCGAGCGCGTCGACCGTGACGGGCGACAGGAGCCGCGCCGACCAGGCGAGGATCTCCTCGGTCGAGCGGTAGTTGACGCGCAACCGGAAGCTGCGGCCGGCCGTGGCGATGCCCAGGGACCCGAGGGACACCCGGGAGTCGTAGATCCGCTGGTGCGGGTCGCCGGTGACGAACAGATCATCGGGACCCGGGGACACGGCGGCGCGCAGCACACGCCACTGCGCGGGGTGCAGATCCTGTGCCTCGTCGACCACGACATGGCCGTACGGGGCCGGCGCCTCGGCGAGGAGATCCGCGGCGCGTGCGCAGATCCCCAGGTGCGTGGTCTCACCGCGGTCCCGCAGAAGCCGCTCGAACCGCTCCACGCCGCTCCACACCTCCCGGCGGCGTGCGGGCCCGAGACCGGTGCCGCGCCCTCGACGACTCACGCCGAGGTAGGCGTCGAGATCGCGGAGGTCCTGGCCGAGGACGACGTGCCGGTACTCCTGCGCCAGGAACCGGGCGGTGAACGGCAGATCGAGCTGCTTGACGACCTTCTCCCACAGCTGCCGCTGCTCCCGGTCCCCGATCGGCCTGGGTGCGGTCGCCGACCCCGCCCGCACCACACCGTGTGCGTAGCCGTCCACCGTGGTCACGTCGACCCGCGCCAGCAGCTTCTCGTCCTCGTCGAGGAGCAGGCCGAGCATGTCGCGCAGGCCGGCGGCGAGCGCGTTCGTGTACGTGGTGAGCAGGATGCGGCTGTCGTCGGAGCGGCCCAGCAGGTGCTTGACGCGGTGCAGGGCCGCCACCGTCTTGCCCGTGCCGGGGCCGCCGGTGACCTGGACAGGGCCCCCGAACGAGGTGCGGTAGGCGACGCGTCGCTGGGAGGGGTGGAGGAAGACCCGCCAGGCGGCGAACGGCTTGTCCAGGGCTTCCTCCAGCTCCTGCGGGCCGGTGACCAGGCGGATGCGCGCGGGGGTGTTGGCGATCACCGTGGCCAGGTCCTCGACCGGCTCGGCGGGCGCGTCGGCGGGCCGGCGGACGGCCACGACGTCCCGGTAGACCTCTTCCGGGCTGAAGCCTTCGGCGAGGTACTGCAGCACCTCCAGCTGGTCCTCCGGCAGGAGCGTGGAGAACGCCTCCAGCTGGGCCTTGTCCACCAGGGAGCGCGCAGCGCGCAGCACCTGGTCGTCGATGCCGAGCTCGCGCAGCGTGCCGTCGGAGATGTGCTCGAAGAGCAGCCGAGGAGCCGAGCGGGCCGCCGTCTCGTACAGCGGCGTGAGCTCGTCCAGGGCGACGGCGTTGCGCACCTCCAGGGCCCGGGTCGCGGAGTTCGCGCTGTACAGGCGCTTCGCGGCCCAGGTGTAGGCGTCGTCGTGCGGCAGCACGTTGACGAGCAGGAACACGTCGCTGCCGTCGTCGGGCGCGAGGACGACGCCACGCCAGAAGTCCGTGATGCGGATGGTGCGCATCCGCCGGTCACGGGCGTTCTCGACGGACTCCAGATGCAGGCCCTTGTCGGCGTTGAGTTCGGCGGCGCTCATGGCCTGGAACTTCGCCATGGCCTTGCGCACTCCGGCTCGGACCGGCTTTTCCAGGGTGTCGTAGCCGTCCCAGAAACTCTGGGCGAAGGCGAGCCGGGGCATATGGTGTCTTCCTTTCCGTCGGGCTGATGGTCACGGTCACGCGGGGGAGCCGGCGCGGACCAGACGTCCGGCGATGTCATGCAGGGCCGACATGAGCTGTCCCGGTTCGCGGGAGAGGTCGACGCTGTGCTGGTAGAGCCGCACACCGCGCCCGTCCGCCTCCACCGCCGTTCCGCGCACCTCGTGGAAGCGCGTGGGCAGCCGTCCGGCCGCGTACACCAGGTGTGCCTCGCGCAGGCCCAGCACCGTGGCGTACGCGAGCACCTGGTACAGGTCGGCGTTGAGGCGGCCGTCGGCCTTTTCCACCTTGTACTTGGCGTCGACGACGGCGATCGGCGTCCGGCCGTCACCGGTGCGCACCACGAGGTCGGGTCGGATCCGCACGAGGCCGGCGGTGTCCAGGTGGTGGGGGTCCTGGAGGCGAGGGGCCAGCCCGTGCTCCTTCAGGGCCTCGCTCAGGGCGACGGTGACGAAGTCCTCGAACAGCTGGTTCATGTCGAACAGGAAGCCGTCCACGGCGAGCGGATCGGCCCCCGGCGGCAGGTGCTCCGGTGAGGAGCCCCGCAGCACGGCCTCGCAGAGCCGCAGAGCCGGCTGGTAGCGCGAGTTGAGGCGGGAGGGCTGCCAGCGTGGCAGATCCTGCCCCCGGACCAGTGGCAGGGCGTCGGCGAGGCGGACCCGCTGGTGGGCCAGACGCCGCCGCACGGGGCCGGGAACGCCGGGCAGCCGCAGCAGCCGCTCGACGGCGGCGCGCAGGATGCGGTTCTCGGCGGTGTCCGCGGTGTAGGCGTCGTACGCGATCTCCACGGGAGGTGTGCGGCCGAAATGCCGCCTGATCTGCTCGGCCTCGCGTATCCGCCCGCGCACCACCAGCGAGGACTCCTCCACCTCCCGGTAACCCTGGAGGACTCCTTGCCGCAGCGCCGCGTCGATCCGCCGCTCCACGGCGTGGGTGAGCGCGGGCACCACGTCGTCGTACGCGCCGGTGTCGACGGTGCCCTCCCGGTCGTCGCGCCAGGCCCGCTCCGGGTCGAGACTGAACCCGAGCAGGAAGAAGATCCGGCTCACCGGGGTCTTGGGCATGATCCGTACGATCGGACCGCCGGGCGTGCGGAGCGCGCCGACCCGGCTCCCCGCCCGCAGCAGCCAGTGCCCGTCCCGGGCGGGGTCCGGAGTGGCGGACTGGAGTATGCCGGAGGCGGCGAGGGCCCGGCCGGCCGCGGCGCCGAGCGGCACGGAGACGGCGGGCCCGTACTCGTGCAGCACCACATCCGGCACGGGTGCGGTCATGCCGGCCGCTCGCGCAGCGAGTCGAGGCCGTAGCGGGCGGCGACGTCGATGCCCTCGCCGTAGTGGTGCTCTTCGAGGAGTGGCAGGATCTTCGTGCGCCAGGTCCGCTCGAGGCCGCCGTCGCGGTACACGCCCGGCTTCATCAGGTACGAGGGGCCGATGGCGAAGTCGGCGTCGTCGATCCGGGAGTTCAGGGCGTCGAGGAGGCGGGCCGGCTCCGGGTCGCGCCCTTCGCGCTCGAGCCAGCGTCCGAGCAGCCCGGCGGTCGGCTCGGTGCGCGGGGACAGCTCCACGAACGCGAAACGGCGCCGCATCGCCGCGTCGACCAGCGCGATCGACCGGTCGGCGGTGTTCATCGTGCCGATCACGAAGAGGTTGGGCGGCAGCGGGAGGTCGTCCCCGGAGTAGGTGAGCCGGACGGACCGGTCCCGGTACTCCAGCAGGAAGTACAGCTCCCCGAAGACTTTGGCCAGGTTGGCACGGTTGATCTCGTCGATGATCAGGAAGTGGGGGATGTGCCGGTTGCCCTCGCGGGAGGCGAGGTCGGCGAGCTCCCGCAGCGGGCCGGCGGTCAGCCGGAACGCCACCTCCCGCGTCTCGGGGTCCTCCACCGGCCGGAACCCCTCGAAGAAGTCCTCGTAGGAGTACGACGGGTGGAACTGCACGATCTTGACCTGCTCCGGTCCTCCCCCGAAGTACTCGGCCAGCTTCATCGCCAGGTACGTCTTGCCGGTGCCCGGCGGACCGTAGAACACCAACTGCTTCTCGTCGAGCAGGAGCTCGCGCAGCTCATGCAGCCACGCCCGGTCGTGGACCAGGAGCTCGGCGGCGAGCGACCCGCTGATCTCGGGCAGCGTCAACTCCTTCGGCACCGGCCGCTCAAGGGTCTCCGCGACCTCCGTCTCGTCCGTGCTGTCCGCCTGACCGGTCAGTCCGTCCAGGGCGTCCAGGACGCCGGTCAGATCGACCACGTCGTGCTGCACGGACAGTTTCTGCCGCAACTCCCCGGGCAGCTCGTCGTACGGGTGACTGTCCGCCCGCCAGGTGACCGACCGGCGCAGATTGGACAGCCCGCCCGGCGACGTGGTCTGTACGGCGTCCCCGGTGATCCGGCCGAGGTACAGCCGGTCGTCGTCGTAGGTGGCCACGGTGTCCCCGACCCGCATCTGCGTCAGGAACGCGTGCAACTCGTCCACCAGGCCCTGCTTCTGGTGGTACGAGGCCGCTCCCTCGTAGCCCTCCTCGACGAAGCGGCGCAACGCGCTCTTGGTCGGATCGGACTCCTCCAGCGGCGGCAGGTGCGCGCCCGACAGCGACACGAACCCTTCCTTCAGCCACAGCCGCCGCACCAGGTTGTGGCCCGAGACGTTCGAGCCGCGCACTAGCCACGCCTTGTGCGGGGGACGCCAGCCGGTGGACAGGTAGTCGGAGAGCGGGTGGCCCTCGTCGGTGCGCCAGGACTCCGGACCGGAGGCGTCGTAGCCGTACACCAGCGCGGCGGCGGCCGACGAGGAGTTGCACTCGATGTCCCGGGTCACCACCCAGCGCGCGGGCGCGTCCTGAATACGGCCGGGGACGGCCGGAGCATCCACGAGGGCGCCGTCCGCGCGGAGTTCCGCCCGGAAGCGGCGCGCGTGGCGGCCGAGCCCCGGCCACTCGTCGGCGGTCACGAGGGACCCCTCCCGCAGCAGGAACTTGTTCGTGCCGTTGCCGCCGAACTCGGAGAGCAAATGCCCGCGCGCCTCGCCGCCCTTGGGTAGTCGAATGAGGAACTCGGGTGTGCCGGGGAGGAGTTCGGGGCGAGTCATCAGTGACCTTTCCGGACGGGCGGCTTCATCGTGACTCGCAGTTTACCTGTTGACGCTGTCAAGAGACTAAGTGTACAAGTAAACGCATGCACAGAATCTGTTGAGAGTGTAACTACTCCGGTCGTAAAGTGTGGAAATTCCGGCGGGGGTCGGAGCGGGGCTGTGAGGGGGAGCGGGTGGCCGATGTTGAGCGGCGCGCGATCGAGGCGGAGTTGCCGTCCGTCATCGCAAGACTGAAAAGCTGCGCCTCGCGCGCGGGGGTGGTCAGTCAGCGGGCCTTCGCGGCCGAGGCGGATCGGCTCGGGCTGAGCACCGATGAACAGCGGCGCGGACTCAGCAAAGGGCTCGCCGAGTTCGGCATCCACGTCAAGCCTCTGCGCCGGACTCCGGGAGCCGCGGGCGGGACGGTTCGCGCGGGAACGCCTCCGCGCCGGACCTTGGTAGCGGCAGGCGAGGCGGCCCCCGTGCAGCCCGCCACCCCGTCCCCGGCCGCTGTCCGGCTGGCCCAGGCCAGGCGGATGCTGGCCCGCTACGCCGACGCCGACGGCTCGGTCGGCAGACTCGCCCACGACGGCGTCGTCAGGCTCCACGGTCTCAGCGCCGCCGAAGCACGCGAACTGACGGCGGAGTTCCCGATCACCCGTCCCCGCCCGCCCCGCACCTCCAGCCGGACGCTCGTCGTCGACGGGACGGGCCGACCCACGCGTCCCAGGGTCGCGTCCCCTGCCTCTCCGAAGCCGCCGGTCGGCAAGAAGCGCGGCGCCCTTTCCGTCGTCCCGGCCACCGACGACGGTGTGCGGGACGCCGTCCGGGCGGCCCAGGCCGTCCTCGAGGACGATCGGTGGCGCCGGAACCCGGGCAAGGCGATCCTCACGGCGGACGAGGAAGTTGGTCTCGCCATGCTGCTGCGGGACGGGGTCGGCGACCTCGACCGCGATGTGCCGAAGGAGGAGATCAAAGCGCTGCCCCGCACCGGCGAGCGGTGGCGTGCCTACGAATGCCTCGTCCTGCACAACCAGCGGCTCGTCTGGAAGATCGCGCAGGGGTTCCAGGGACACGGGCTGGACATCGAGGACCTCGTGCAGCACGGAACGCTTGGACTCATGCGCGCGGTCCGCAAGTTCGACGTCACGAAGGGCTTCAAGCTGTCCACCTACGCGACCTGGTGGATCAAGCAGTCCATCACCCGGGGCATCGCTGACGAGGGCACCACGATCCGGCTGCCCGCGTACATACACGAAAGGGTGAGCAAGGTCTCCGTGGCCGAGCGCAAGCTCATGAACGAAGGCCGCCCGAGGACCGTCGACGCCGTGGCCTACGCGACCGGCCTCACCTTCGCCCAGGTCGAGGAGGTGCGGCGGATCAGCCGGCCCACCGACTCCCTGGACCGCATCATCGGGGAGGACACCGCGCTCGGCGATCTGGTCATCGGGCCGTGCCGACTGCCCGAACCCCCGGTCGTCGTCATCCGCAAGGAGCATCAGGCACGGCTGCGGCATGTCCTGGAGCACCTTCCCGAGCGCGAGCGGCACATCGTCATCCGGCGCACCGGACTCGACGGTGAGGAGCCGGACACGCTCGAGGACATCGGAGTCGTCTTCGGCGTCACCCGCGAACGCATCCGCCAGCTCGAACGGAAGGCCAAGGCCAAGTTGCTCGGCCATCTGATCCGCCACCGGATGGTCGCGTCCCACCAGTGAACCTGCCGCATCCCGCCCGATCCGAAGGAACCCGCACATGGACCCGCGCCAGGAGCTGGTCGACTACCTCACCCGTCAGCTCGTCGGTCCCGCCGGCGGGGACGACGAGGTCCTCGACGCTCCGCCCGACCGGCAGTACCTGATGGGCACGCTCTACCCGCAGCAGACCGACCTCCGCCGCCGGCTGGACAAGGCCGCCGACGATCCGGAGGCACCCGGCGCCGAGCAGGACGCCCCCGACGTGAGCCCGGCCGCCGACCCCGTGCCGGACGCCAACAGCTGGCTCCCCGCCTCGCTCGGGCTCAGCTTCTACACGGACGCCGTGGACGTCGAGGTGCGCTGTGCCGCTGCCCGCTACGAGACGCAGCGGCACGAGACCGGTAGGGGCCGGCGCTGGCAGCGCGTCCCCCTCAGGCCGGAAAGACTCACCTTCGGTCCTGAGCGGCACGAGGAGCCCGTCTTCGGCGGCCGCGCGAAGATCCAGGTGACCCGCCGCTCCTACGGGGCGGGCACCCTCGTCACGGTGGCGCTCATCAACGAGAAGCGCCACGGCGGCGCCGACGACAAGACGCCCGACTGGGGCGACATGCTGTTCCAGTGCCGGCTCAGCGTCCGGCCCGTCGACGGCGCCGTGCTGCCGTACCCGAGCGTCCGGCTCGCGAGCCGGGACCCCGAGGAACGCGAACTGCGCCTCCAGTATCGGCACGTCGTCACCCACGCCGTCGGCCACGGTTGCGCCGTCCGCGAGGAGCGCGGCGAGGACGGCGGCGTCGCCCTGCTGGCCTGCGAATCACTGCCCCGCGCCGAGGTGCCGGCCGTACGGGCGGGTGGCCCGCTCGACACACCCGTCCTCACCCTCGCCCACCTGGCCGACCCGGCCGTCGGCAGGGACCAACTCCGTGAGGAGCTGACCGAGTTCGCGGCCTCCTATCACGCCTGGTACGTGGGTCAGAGATCCGTCGAGGTGCCGCCCTGGGGCCGTGAGGCCGCCGACCGGATCCTCGACCGGGTCCGGCAGGCGGTCGTCCGGATCGAGGCGGGCGTGCGGACGCTGTGCGACCCCGACCGCCCGGAACTCCTCGACGCCTTCCGTATCGCCCAGCGCGCCATGCTGCTCCAGATGCGGCACTCCGCCCCCGACCAGGCCGGGCAGAGATGGCAGCGCTCCGACGCCGTGGCCCTCGACCCGCCCGTCGACCTCGAGGCCGCCTGGCGCCCGTTCCAGCTCGCCTTCTTCCTCCTCGCCCTCGACGGGGTCGCCGACCCCGGGCACCCCGACCGCGGGACCACCGACCTGATCTGGTTCCCCACCGGCGGTGGCAAGACCGAGGCGTATCTGCTCCTGGCCGCCTTCACCATCGCCCTGCGCCGGATCCGCGGCGAAGGCGGCGGGACCACCGTGCTCAGCCGCTACACCCTCAGCCTGCTCACCACCCAGCAGTTCCAGCGCGCCGCCACCACCGTCTGCGCCCTGGAACTGCTCCGCCGCGCCGAACCCGGACTCGGTCTCGGTGGCGAGCCGATCACCATCGGCCTGTGGGTCGGTGACTCCACCACCCCCAACACGTTCGCGACGGCCCAGACCGTCTTCGACGAGCAGCGCGCGGCCAGCCACCCCGAGGACGTCTTCATCCTCGACCGTTGCCCCTGGTGCGGCACCCGCATCCTGCCGCCCACCTGGTCCAGCGTCCGCGCCGACTACGGAGTGCGGGCAGAGGCCGACGAGTTCGCCTTCCACTGCACCCGTGACGCGTGCGCCTTCCACGACGTGCTGCCCGTCGCCGTCGTGGACCAGCACCTGTACCAGAATCCGCCCACGTTCGTCCTGGGCACCGTCGACAAGTTCGCCCAGCTCGCCTGGCAGGCCGACTCCGGCCGTCTCTTCGGCGCGGGCACCGCCAACCCGCCCCCGTCCCTGATCATCCAGGACGAGCTGCACCTGCTCACCGGCCCGCTCGGCACCACGGTCGGCCTCTACGAGGCCGCCATCCTGGAACTGTGCACCGATCAGGACGGCCGCCCGCCCAAGATCGTCGCCGCGACGGCCACCATCCGGCGCTCCGCCGAACAGGTCCGTGCCCTGCACCACCGGGGCGTCCAGCTCTTCCCGCCGTCCGGACTCGACGCCCGCGACAGCTTCTTCGCCGTCCCCGACACCGGCCGCCCGGGCCGTCTCTACCTCGGGGTCATGGCGCAGGGCCACACCGCGGGCCGTGGCGCCGTCGCAACGACGGCGGCCATGCTCCAGGGCGTCCACCAGCTCCCCGAGGAACACCGCGACGACTACTGGACCCTCGTCGCCTACCACCACAGCCTGCGCGAACTGGGCCGTACGGTCACCGCCGCCGGCGACGACATCCCCGCCCAGCTCCGCTCGCTCGACGAGGGCGCGGGGGTCCGCGCGCTGGGCAGCGACCAGGTGCAGCAACTCGACAGCAGCGTGCCGCGCGCCGACCAGCCCATCCTCCTCGACCGGCTCGAGAAGCCCTGGACGGACCCGCGCTCGGTGTCGTTCCTGCCCTGCACCAACATGCTGTCCGTCGGCGTCGACGTGAAGCGGCTCGCCTACATGCTCATGCAGGGCCAGCCGAAGACCACCGCCGAGTACATCCAGGCCACCAGCCGCGTGGGCCGCCACCACGTACCCGGACTCGTCGTCACCTACTTCAACGCCACGCGCCCGCGTGACCGGTCCCACTACGAAACCTTCATGGACTACCACCGGGCGCTCTACCGCTACGTCGAACCCGCCAGCGTCACCCCCTGGTCCATGCCGGCGCGACGCCGCGCCCTGCACGCCGCGCTCGTCATCCTGGTCCGCCACCGGCTGGGCCTGGCCGCCGAGAACCAGGCCGGACGGATCACCGGCCACAAGGACGAGGCGAGACGGATCGCCGACGCCCTCGCCGAGCGCGCCGCGACCGCCGAGGGCGGGGCCACCGGAGCCGACGCCGGTACCGTACGCGCCGACGTAAGAGCGGAACTCGGCTACCTCCTCGACGACTGGTACGGCCAGGCCGACGCGGCCGCCGCCGAGGGCAAGGACCTATACTACCGCAGTCAGGGCAAGGGACAGCGCAATCTGCTCAAGGGATTCGAGCAGCGGTACGGACTGTGGGAGACCCTTAACTCGATGCGCAGCGTCGACCGGGAGTGCCAGATCGCCGTGACGGGAGCAGGAAAGTGAAGCGCAAACTCCGGGTCCGCCAGGCGCAGACCGTGCTGCCGTTCGGCGTGGGAGCGGTACTCGACGTCCAGGGCGAATCCTTCGTCGCCGCAGGTATCGAGCGGTGGCCGCGGCTGAAGACGGCCGTCCCCTCGGAACGGCTCGCCACCCGCCTCGGGGTCAAGGGCTTCTACGCCGCTCCCCACACCCTCAACGACCGCTACGACGACGCCGATCGCCCCGGCGTCCCCTATGTGCGGTTCCCCGGCTGGCTGTTCTGCGGCTCGTGCCGGGCCATGGCCCGGTTCCTGCGCGAGCACGAGAAGCCGGGAGAGCCGCCGGTGTGCACGTCGTGTGCCGCCGCACCCCGCCTCACCCCGATGCGGTTCGTCCGTATCTGCGCGGACGGGCACCTCGACGACATCGACTGGTGGTACTGGGCCCACTCCAAGCTCACGCCCGAACTACGGGAGGCCTGCTCGGAGTCGCAGCACGCCTGGAAGGCACGCCGGCTCACCTTCCGTGTCGCCGACCGGGCCTCCGGGCTCGAAGCGCTGTCGGTCCGGTGCGGAGCGATCGGGGCGGGCGGCAGGTCCTGCGGCGCCGAACGCGACCTGCTCGACGTCCTCGGCCCCCAGAGCGGACGCTGCTCCGGCCGCAACCCGTGGCAACACTGGGACGAGAGAGTGACCTGCGGCCAGCAGGTCCACCACGTGCAGCGCACCGCGGGCAACGTCTACTACCCCGTCGTCTACTCGGCCCTCGACATCCCGCAGACCGAAGAAGCCCCTCGTGCCGAGCGGAGCATGGCGGACGCCGTCCTGGAGCACGGCTACTGGTCGAACCTGCTCGACGCGCTGGGCACGTCCAGGGCGGATGTCTTCCGCGGCATGATCAAGGAGGACACCGACGCCCCGGACGACCTCATCGACCACCTCGTGGCGGAGGCCACGGGCGCCCCCACACCGGCGCCCGCCGACCGGCAGGAGTCCGGGAAGTCGGGGAAGGTCGATCTGAGCCGTGACGAGTGGTACGCCTTCGACGCCGCACAACTCCCCGAGCCGTCCGCGGAGTTCTCCGTCCGGCGCGGCGGACTCGGTCTCGACGACGAGAAGGAGGAGCCCTGGGCCAGTCTCGACGCCCATGTCGGCGGCATCGTCCTGGCCGACCGCCTGCGCGAGGTACGGGCACTGACCGGCTTCCGCCGCTACTCCCCGAACGGCACCCTGGTGCCCGCCGACACCAGCGGCCGGCTGCGCTGGCTCCCCGCCACCGAGGTGTACGGCGAGGGCGTCGTCCTCACCCTCGACGAACAGCGCCTGACCGCCTGGGAGAACGACCCCCGCGTACGCGCCCACGTCCACGGTGTGCGGACGGACCTCGACGCGTCGTTCCGTGCCGAACAGCTCGCCGAGACGACCGGCAGCGAACTCTCACCCCGCTTCCTCCTCCTGCACACCCTCGCCCACCTCCTCATCCGCCAGCTCTCCTTCGACTCCGGCTACACCACGGCCAGCCTGCGCGAACGCGTCTACGGCCGCCCCGAGTACGGCCAGCACGGACTGCTCGTCTACACGGCCGCCGGAGACGCGGAAGGCACGCTCGGCGGACTGGTCCGGCAGGGCGAGGCACCGCACTTCGCCGAAACCCTCATCCGCATGCTCGAGGCCGCCGCCTGGTGCTCCGCCGACCCGCTGTGTGCCGAACACACCGGTCAGGGCTTCGGCAACCTCAACCGGGCCGCCTGCCACGCCTGCACCCTGCTGCCGGAGACCAGCTGCGAGACCGGCAACACCCTGCTCGACCGCGCCCTGGTCGTCGGCTCCGCCCGCGTACCCGGCTACTTCACCGACGTCCTCACGGCGAGCCGCGAGTCAGCCGCCGCCACCGTCCAGGGATGACCCGTATGGCCACCACGAACACCCCCGTCCTGCACCCCGACCTCACCCCGGCCCAGCGCGACTGCCTGGACGCCCTGCCGCTCACGGGCAGCCACGTCGTCAGCGGCCCGCCCGGCAGTGGCAAGAGCCTGCTCGCCGCGCACCGCGCGATCCACCTCGCTCTCACCGGCCGTCCCACCCTGCTGCTCTCCCGCTCGAACCTGCTCCGCCAGCTCCTGCGGGACACCCTCCAGGGCCTCACGGTCGCGGGCGCCCCCGTCGAAGCCACCACCGTCCACGCCTGGGTGCTGCGCCACTTCGGTGATGGCGCGCCGCGCACCCAGGACGGCTGGTTCGACTGGGCGGCCCTCACCCAGGACGCTGCCGCCGCCCTCGGCGAGAACGAGGAGGACACCCCCCACCTCGTCATCGACGAGGGCCAGGACCTGTCCCCGGGCTTCTACCGCATGGCCCGCCTGGCAGCCGCCTCCGTGACCGTGTTCGCCGACGAGTGCCAGCGTCTCACGGACACCAACTCCACCCTCGCCGAGATCGCCGACGCCCTCGGCCGCTCCACCCAGCGCGTGGCGATCACCGGGAACCACCGGAACAGCCGCGAGATCGTCTCCCTCGCGGAGCACTTCCGCACGGGCGGCGCCCGCCCCGACCTGCCCTTCCGCAGCGGAAGCCGGCCCGTGGTCCGCCACTACTCCGGCACCCACGACCTCGCCGACGACATCGCCGGCCTGGCGGCCCGCCACCCGCGCGACCGTATCGGCGTCATCGTCAACTCCCTGCGTACGGCCGCCGACCTGATGCGACGCCTGGAGCGCGCCGGTCTGGCCCAGGAGCCCCAGCTCTACAGCTCGGCGGCCTCCTCCGGCCGGTACCGTGACCTCGACCTGGTCCGCCCCGGAGTGGTCGTCGTCCACCGCGCCAGCGCCAAGGGCCTCGACTTCGACACGGTCGTCATCGCCGACGCGGAGACCGACTCCGCCACCGACCCGACATCGGCGGCCCTCCGTATGGCGTACTACGTCATGATCACCCGCGCCCGGGAGCGGCTCGTGGTGGGCTGGCAGGGCATCAGGCCGCCGCGGCACCTGGAGGGGCTGGACGCGTGGGTGCACATGCGGTGACGGCGCGACGACCGAGGCCACGAACATGCAGGAAGAACATGGGGAGACGATGACCGACGACCACAAGACGACCGTGCCCGTGTGGACGCTCGCGACCGCCGACGTCCGGGTGCCGGCGCTGACCGCCGGCGAGTCGATGACGGCCGAGCGCCTGACCGAACTGCGCGGAGCACTGGCCGCCCTGGCGGACCAGCCGATCGTCACGCTGGAGGCGCATCCCCTTCCCGCCAGGATCGACCGCAGCCGTGGCCTCTCGCTCGACGCGGCGAGCCCGTTGGCACAGCACCTGTCGCAGTTCATCAACCAGTCCACACGCACCTCCCTCACGGCGGCGAGAGCGACCGCCTCCGGCGAGGTGCTGTACCGGATGGTGGTCCCGGCGAAGGTCGCCGCCCAGGTCGGGAAGGGGCTCGTGCGCCCGATGGTGGCGAAGGGGGCGGCCGGTGCCATCCGCGGCCCGCTCGTGGACTCGGCGGGCAAGATCGCCGCCGGTGCGAAGTTCGTGCCGGTCGGAGGTGCCGCCGCGGCCGGTACGGCCGGTGGGGCCGGTGCCACCGCCGGGGCCGTCGCCGCCGGCGGTGCGGCCCTCACCGTGGCCGCCCCCCTCGTGCTCATGGCCGTCGCGGTCGGGGTGAGCGCGCACGCCGACCAGAAGCGCCAGCAGGCCATCGAGCACATCACGGAACTGCTGGAGCAACTCCACGAGGACAAACTCGACGACGAGCGCAGCGCCCTCGACGGCTGCCGGGCCGCCATCGACAAGGCCACGGCCATCCTGCTCGACCAGGGCAAGCTCGGAGTCTCGCTGGGACTCGACTCGGCGGTCTACGCCATCGACACGGCCCTGAGCAAAGCCGACCGCCGTCTCGCCCGGTGGCAGAGCGCGCTCGACGCACTGCCCGAGGACAAGCCCGTCGAACTCAACACCCTGACCGAGGCGTTTTCCGGCATCGACGACCAGGGCGGCACGTTCCGCGCCCACCTCGAAATCGCCTCACTCGCCGTGGCGTTGAAGCGCCGGGTCGTCGTCCTTCAGGCCGTCGAGCACGCCCAGAACGACCCCGGCAACCCCTTCGAGAATTTCGTCCGGGAGCTCAAGAGCGACCAGCAGCGCCTCGACGAGCTGGAGTCGGGCCTCGCAGATGTCCTCCTGCGCCTGTCGGCCCTGGAACTGACCCGCCCGAACGGACGGCTGCCCGTCTTCAAGCCCAGTGAGGTCGATCGCCTCATGAACGCGGCCCACCGCATTCACCAGCTGGGCCGTGGTGTCACGGTCGGCGGTCGCCCGCAGGACGTGGCGATCGAGATCGCCCGCGAGAAGGACGGCTCGGTCGTCGTGTTCCCCGCGCTGCCCGCGGAGGCATAGCACCACGTGGGCGCACTGCGTCCGCTCACGCCGTGGTGTCGAGCAGGTCGGCCCGGACCGTCTTGCCGGTGGGCGGGTAGGGGACGCAGTCCCAGTGGTCGGCGAGCGCGGTGACGAGGGTCAGGCCGCGTCCGCCGGTGGAGAGCGGGTCCAGAGCGGTGGCCGTGGGGCAGGGGAGCGGGTGCAGGTCCCCACGGGCATCGCTCACCTCGACCCGGAGGCGCCCGGCAGCCGGGCCGAGCACGAGGTTCAGCCGGAAGCATCGGCCGGGCATGCGGCCGTGCAGGACGGCGTTGGCGGCCAGCTCGGCGACGACGAGTGCGGCACGGTCTGTCAGGTCCTGCGAGACGCCCCAGGACCGCAGCTCGGTCACCGCGAGGAGCCGCGCGAGACGGGCGCCGCGGCGCGTGGACGACAGCAGCTGGGTGAAGGTGCCGACGGGGGTGCCCACGTGGGGTGTTGCCTGGTTCACGCCCTCAGCGTGGCGGCCGGGTGCGGGCGGGGGCGAGTGCCGCGCCCCGTACGGGGAGCGAGCGTACGGAGGAGGGAGGGGCGCGGTACGCCGCACTCCCGCCACACTGAGCGCTGTGTGAGGAACGTGGGAAGCCGGAACGGAGTTCCTGATGTCCCGGAGCCTCCGCGGAGGCGGGGGACTGTCGGTGGCGGGTGACAGGATCACCGGCATGGTTTTCGTACGTACGACTCCACCGCGGCCGGTCGAGGTGACCGAGCTGTTTCCCGAACTGGCCCCGCTGGCGCGTCCCGCGATCCGGCTCCACCCACGCCTGGGATCGCCGTCGGTCAAGGACAGTTCCGTCGGGGGACCGTTGCTGTGGCCGGCCGACGAACCCTGGCCGCACTGCGAGGACGCGCACCTGCACGGTGACAGCGGCTTCCGCAAGTCACCGGCAGCGATACGGCTCGGCAGATACCGGCGGGCCCAGCGGCATGACGACCCCTACGGCCCCTCGTTCACGCCCGAGGAGGTGGCGGCCCTGGAGCAGAAGGCCGCGAGGCTCGAGGAGCGGCTCGACGTGGGCCCCCCGCTGCCCGCGGACTGCCCGGTCCCGCTGCTGCCCGTGGCCCAGCTGTATCTGCGCGACGTGCCCCTGCTGCGGCCGCCCGGAGAGGCCGATCTGCTCCAGGTCCTCTGGTGCCCCTACGACCACGAGCCGGACTGGAAGCCCGCGACCAGGGTGTTCTGGCGCTCGGCCGCCTCGGTCACCGACGTCCTCGCCACGCCACCGGAACCGTACGAGGCCAACTACGACGGCTATGTGCCGGAGCCGTGTCTGCTGGCCCCGGAAGCGATCACCGAGTACCCCGGCAGCCTCGATCTGAGCCCGGAGTTGAGGCAGGTGGTGGGGGACTGGAGCCGATGGCAGGCGGCCCGTGCGGTGGTGCACGGCTCGTACGAGGAGTACCCGGCGGAGTACTACGACGCCCACCTGGCAGACGCTCCCGGCTGGAAGGTCGGCGGCTGGCCGCCGTGGGGTCGTACCGACCCGAACCCCCGGTACTGCGCCGTGTGCGAGGCCCGGATGGTCCCGCTGCTGACCATCGCCTCCTTCGAATGGGACGGCGAAACGTACAACTGGGCGCCGCAGGAGGAGCGGGCCGCCGCCTACGCCCACGGTCACCTCGCCGGCCTGAACCCCGCACAGCCGACGCGGGTGGAAGTGGGCAGCACCGACAACATGCAGCTCTACGTCTGCCCGGAGTCCCCCGAGCACCCGCACACCGACTTGATCCAATGAAAGCGGTCTATGCGCACGGGCAGGGCAGTTCGGGGGCCGCGCGGTTCGGGGAACAGGTGACCACGGCGAGGGAGAGGTACGAGGGGCGTTCGAGGTAGACGCCGTACGACACGTCGCCGCCCGCGTGCAGACGCTCGGCGGCGGAGTCCACCAGCCGGGCCAGGCGTACGGTGTCGCGGTCGTGCTCCGCGGCGAACCGGGGGGCGTACTCGGTCAGCCGCTCACCGAGCCAGGCCGCGGCCTCCTTCGCCTCTTCCCAGGTGCCCCGCACGAGTGAGCGGGGCTTGACGAGCCAGTACGCCGTCTCCAGCGGCGGGAGGTCCGCCGTGCGGAACTCCGCGGCCACCAGGCGGTAACGCTCGATGAGTTCCGGCCTGCTTCCGGCCGGGGGCGGTTCGGGGTGCGGGGGCCGCCGCAGGGCCTCGTCGTCGAAACGGGCCTTGGGGCCGGTCCAGAGGTAGGCGTGGTGGTGCACGTGCTGTTCCCGTTTCCGTGACGAGGAGTGCCGGCCGGACGCGCGGGAGGAACGCGGTCCGGCCGGCGGCTGGGAGGGAAGGGGAGGGAGGTGTCAGGCGCCGAGGCCGAAGCGGGCCGGGTCGATACCGGCGGCGTCCAGTTCCTCCGTGGTGAACCGCAGCGGTTCTGCGTCCGGCCGCTTGCTGTCGCCCAGCGCCCAGGCGTCCTCACCGATCCGCGCCAGGGTCACGCACCCCTCGGTGCAGGGGCCGCCGCACGCCTTCGTGAATGAGGCCGCGCTGATGTCCAGCGCGTAGAGGTCGGTTCCGTTCTGCATGACTGCACCTTCCAGCTCGTCCGAAGCGGCCGGGTCCGGCCGCCGCCGCCCGTGGTGGGCGGGAGTGCACGGAGGGGGCGTGCCGCCTGGGTGTTTCCGCAGGTGAGCGGTGGACACGGGCGGCCTGCCCCGGATCTCCGTGACCTCAGAGTGGCGGTCGGACGGGGGCGGGGACGAGTGTCGCACCCCATACGCTGAGTCAGCGTACGGACACGAAGAGTGGACGGTACGTCTGATGATCCGTCAGGCTTGGGGTGTACGCGGGCGGCGTGTGAGACGGCCGTCGCGGTGTGGTGCGGAGGCGAGGAAAGGGGCGGTGGATGGACGTGGTCGGGGTCGAGGGGGAGACGGCGGCCGGGGGCGCCGGCGCACGGGCGGTTCCGGCGGTGGAGTGGGAGCGGGAGCCGCAGCCGTCGGACAGCCTGCGGACGTTCGGGGCCGTCGTCCAGGCGCTGCGCGAGCACGCGGGGCTGAGCCGGGCCGACCTCGGCGCGAGGGTCCAGTACTCGAAACACACGGTCGAGTCGGTGGAGTTGGGGCGCCGGATGCCGGACGAGGCGTTCGTGGAGCGGGCGGAGGAGGCCCTGGGCAACACGGGGGCGTTGCGGAAGGCCGCGCGGCATCTGACGCGGGGGGAGGCGGGGCTGGCGGCGTGGTTCCGGCGGTGGGCTCGGTTGGAGCGGGAGGCGGTGAGTCTGTGTACGTATGAGTGCCGGTTGGTTCCGGGGCTGTTGCAGTCGGAAGGCTATGCGCGGGCACTCTTCGAGAACCGGATTCCCCTGCTGACGGACGAGCAGTTGGAGGCGCAGGTTGAGGCGAGGATGGAGCGCCAGCGGATGCTTCGCGAGCGTCCGACGGTCCCGTTTCACTTCATCGTTGAGGAGGCGGTCCTGCGACGGAGGCTCGGTGGTGCGGAGGTGCGCCGCGCACAACTGGACTACGTGCTGGAGCAGACGGCCCCGCGCAACGTGACGTTGCAGGTCATGCCGCTGGAAGCCGAGTACCACTCGTGCATGGACGGGCCCCTGCGCCTGCTGGAGACCCCGGAAGGGCGTCGGCTCGCGTACTCGGAGGGCCAGGAGAGCGGGCGGCTGATTGGCGACTCGAAAGAGGTGAGAGTTCTCCAACAGCGCTATGACACACTGCGGTCGCAGGCCCTGCACCCCATAGATTCCCGGGCCTTGCTGGAGCGACTGCGAGGAGAGGCATGAGCGCGACGGAACTCGCCTGGTTCAAGTCAAGCTATAGCGGTAGCTCGGGCGACGACTGTGTGGAGGTCGCCGTCACCGAGCAGGCCATCCACGTGCGGGACTCCAAGGACGTGACCCGACCGTCCTTCGCCGTCGGCCGCGAAGGCTGGGGGCAGTTCGTACGGTTCGCGTCGGAGCGATGAGCGACTTGAGGGCGTGCCGTCCGCTGGAGTGGCGGGCGGCACGCCCTCACCGCGTCTCGTTTGTGGGACCGTAGCCGAGAGCCGCACGGTTGATGAAACGGTCACCGAGGTCGCACACGGGCGCGGGCTTCGGTTGCGCGGCAGCTTTCTTCGCTGTGGATTTCTTGGGGGCTGGCTTGTTGCCGCCCGCACGCTTGGCCGCTGTCGCCTTCGCCTGCCTGACCTTCTTCGCGGCCGGCGTGTTGCGCGCGGCGAACCTCTTGCGGGCCGCTGCGAGTCTTTCGCGTTCCGGGACCGCCACGTTGGACGGAAGGGCGTCGGCCAGGACGCGGGCCCGGCTGAGTGCGTAGCGCGCCGCACTCCAGTTCTTCTTGCTGATGGCCATATTCGCCAGGCTGATGGCCTGCTGCAAGGCTCTGATCTTTGCGGGCTGCTTCCGAGGTATTTCAGACTCGGCCCCGCTGCTGCGCTTCTGCCCGGCTGCTCGGGTACGCCAATCGGTACCCGAGCTTAGGACGACGACCGACCGAGGGTTGCTGCTCTGGTTTACGCGTACCACGTGCGTTGTTCCTTGGATGAGCGGTGGGCAGGCCCTGGGGCAGCCACCAGGCGGGGCCACCCCAGGGTCAGGTCAGTCGTGGCGAGGCCCCTGGCCGGGAGGCGGGGTGAGGGTGGAACGGTAGGTACCGGACTCGCCCTCGCTAAGCGGGTTCTCCAGAGTCAGGCCGGCGGCGGCCATGCGGTCGTACTCGGCGAGGATCAGATTCTTGGTGCGGTACTCGCCGTGCGCCTTGATGTCGTTGTCGCGAACGACATTGAAGGTGTCCAGGATGTAGGCAGTGTCGTCGCGGTTGATGCCATAGAGGTGGAAGAAGAGGGCATCCAATTCAGCGCGGATGACGGCACGGCGGTCCGGGTCCCAGCGGAAGGGAGTGCCGGTGTCGCCGAGGTCGCGCGCGAAGGGACGCATGTCGTTCGCGGTGTAAGTGAGTTCGAGGATGCGCTTCGTGACGAATTCCGCGTGGGGCGCGAGCTGGTCGGGGCTGGGGACCGGTACCTGCTGGACGTATCCGTAGGTCAGGTGCGTGCCGCCGATCTTCTGGCGAACGGCGTAGTCACAGGCCATGGACGACCAGACAGCGGAAAGCAGCGGAGCGTAGCTCGGCAAGGCGAACAGGGCCAAGGGATACGTATTGCCGAATCCGTGAGCCGGGGCAGCTGCTGCGATCACCGTCCGCTCATCACTCGCTCGACAGATGTCACGCCACCCGAGGATCCATTTCCGGTCCCACCCCTTGGCGGCCAGACGCGTGCGAATCCCTGGCTCCACGAGGGGTTTGCCGTTCTTGTCAACTTCGCCGGTCGGAATATCCTGTTCCGGCACCCAGTAGCGAGGCAGCGGTATGGCGGAGGCGTCCTGGTGTTGGTCCACGGTAAAGCGTGGAAGGGTGCGCTCGTTAAGTTGCTTCTCCGTGGCGTTCTCGTATGTAGAGAAGCGGTGGTCGTAGTGGTGAAGCATCTTCGCTTCGTACAGCGGGAGCAGGCGCTCCTTGCCACGGGTGAGAACGTTGGCGTCGAGGGTCCATCCCGCTTTGAGGAGGTCGTCGAAGGTCTCGCCATCCTGAACAGCCGGGCGGAAGAGGTGGGAGTCGTTCGCCATGTGGAACATGGTCATGAACGAGATGCCCCAGGGGTTCCCGCCTGCTTTGTTCGCCTCATCGATCAGGACCGGGATACGGCGATAGATGCCGAGCGTGATGTCCGCATCCCGACGGGACGAGAAGATCGGACACGTCCCCGTGTTCGGGTTGACGCGGAGGATATCTCGCGAAGTCAGCGTGTATGCGCGCTCGGCGATCTGTGCGACCTGGCGAACCTTGGCAACCATGGAGATGGGGGCGTCAGGGGAACCTTGACTGCGCATGGTAAGGAGAACGAAGCGCACGTAGTCCTTGACTGCGGCGAAGAGTTTTTCTTCGTTTCCGAACTCGAACAAGCTGGCCAAAGACCCTCGCTCGACCAAGTCCTTGAAGAAGAACTGCGTCGTCGCATCCGTAGCGATCCCTGTCGGAACGATCACACCCGCCCGTCCGCGCGGTCCCGTCAGCATGCGGTCCGTCTCCGTAAAGACGGCGTATGTGTTGATGTCACCCCGCCCCGTCAGCGGGAAGCGGACGCTCGTGCGCAGGAAGTGACTCTCACCTTCCGAGCGGCGCTTAGCGGCCTCAAACTCGGCGTATAGACGAGTGCCGTCAGGGTCGTCCCGCAGTTCGGCGATGAGCCGCTTGCGGGCAGCCGCGTTCTTGGCCCTAGCAATGCGTGGGTCCCGCTGGGCGAAGAACTCCTGTTCCTGGAGCTTGACCCGCTCCCACGGCGGATTGCCCACCACAGCGTCGAAACCGCCAGCCCACCCCGTCCCCGGCTGGACACCCGCCCCCGACCCCGGAACCGCGAACACCTCCGGAAACTCCAGGTGCCAATGGAGGAACCGATACTGGTCCCGCAGGCTCATGATTTCGGCGTGGGTGGCGTCCGGGACCGCTGACTGGTTGCGACTGCGCAGCGCGCGGAACACCTGGTCGGTCGGCGCCTCCGGCGCTCCCTCCCGCTTGGGCCAGACAAACGCGGCGCACCAGGCGTCGGCAGCGTGCAGGTCCTGGACGTATGTCGTGGACTCGACATAGGCGCGGTACGCGGACTCCTGTGCCCGCACCTGCTCCAACGAGTCGGCCGGAGCCGCAGTGATCCGAGCAAGTTCGGCGGCGTACTGATCATTGCCGGGCAGCACGTCCGAGTCGAAAGTCAATTCATCCTGGCCCCCGCGCTGGGACCTATTGCGCTTGATGAAATCAGCCGCGTACCTCTTGTCGTCGCCCTCGATCGGCTTGAACGCGTCGTCCGGCACGCCCTCCGCTAGCAGCTTCGGCGTCGCGCCGATCAGCCCGTTGCCGTGCTTGACGTGGGCGTCGAGGAACCCGAGCGGCTTGCCGGGCTCCAGCGCCTCCAGCCACAGTGAGACCTTCGCCAGCTCCACCGCCATCGGGTTGAGGTCGACGCCGTAGATGCAGCGTGCGACGACCTCGTGCAGGGCGTGCCGCACGGCGTCGAGCGTCGGCTCCGGGTTGCGCTCACGCACCGACGCCACCCGCTTGGCGATGCGGCGGGCCGAGGCGACCAGGAAGTGCCCGGAACCACAGGCCGGGTCGCACACCTTCAGCGCGAGCAGTTCCTCGACGATGTCGTCGGCCGGGTCAGGACGGCCGGCCTCCGTGGCCCGCTGCTCGCCCCGCTTCACCGCGTCGTCTATGACCGGATCCAACGTCGTGTCCAGCAGGCACTCGATCAGCGAGGACGGGGTGTAGTAACTCCCCGTCGTCTTGCGGCTGTTGCCCGCGACCTCGATCAGCTCGAAGGTGCGGTCCGTCGCCGAGTGCTTCGGCTCCAGCTCCAGCAGCGACTCGTAGACCGAGCCCAACTCCTCCGCGTCCAGGTGCCGGTAGTCGACGGACCGCCACCGCCGCGCGCCCAGGTCCCGCACCTGTGCAAGGTGCCGCACGGCAGCCAGCAGCGACTCGTTGGACAGCTTCAGCCCGTCCAGCGGCGCGTCGGCCTCCGTGTGCGTGAACAGACCACCGAGACCGGGCAGCCCCAGCTCAGGACGGCCCCCCTCCTTACCCAGTGCATCGAGGACGATCCGCAGCGCCTCGTACTGGTCACCGTGCGCCGTCCCCTGCCGCCGCCGCGCCCGCGCCCGCAGTCGCGCCGACGAGAAGTACCGCTCGTACGCCTCGCGTTGCCGCTCACTCGCGTTCGGGTCGAGCAGGGCGTCACGGTCCTCAGCCACAAATACGAACAACAGCCGGTACACCAGCCGCAGCAACGCATCCCGCAACGCCTTCGGGCCCACGTCCTCCCGCAACCGCACGTTCTCCGGATGCCGCAGGAACCCGGTCCCGAGCACGGTCAGCGCGTTCTGCACCCCCAGCCGCAGCTGGTCCAGCGCACGCGCCCCCGACGTGACGGCCTCCGTACGCCACTTCTCCAGCCAGCACCCCGAAGGCGCCGCCCCCTCCGGCACAGCGAACCGCGACGCGTGCAGCACGCAGTACAGCAGCACGAACTCGCTGAACAGCTCCCCGTCGAAGATCGCCTCGAGGTCGAACTCGACGTAGGCCGCCGTAGCAAAGGAAGACGAGTCCCGCAGCAGCCGCAGCCGGCGCCCGTTCGTCAGGACCGCCCACAGGTGGGCCTCGGTCCGGTTCAGGCAGTCCTGGAGCATCGACTGCGCCGGCACCTGACCGGCCGCGGGCCGCTTGTCCAACTCCTGGTTCCACGGCACCAGATGCACCAGCGCCGGACCGTGCCGGTGCGACACCGGGAACCGCTTCTCCGCATCCGCATCCGCCGGAATACCCGCCGCCCCGACCTCCGTCAGCGCCCCGAAGTCCAGCTTGCGGAACAGCTGGGCGAGCCAGTCGGAGCCGGCCCGCCCCGTCGGGTCGGCGGACGGCGCGCCCGTGACCGGGTCCGAGGGCAGTGCGGCCCGCAGGTCGCGCCAGAGCGGCTTGAGGTACTCCCAGGCGCGCTCGGCCTCGTCCCGCACGGGCACGGACGCGGGCAGGCCGTAGTCGGCGGGCTTGGTGCCCGGCAGGTTCCGCGCCTCGGCGATGCGCAGCAGCATGTCGGCGGGGAGCAGACCGCCGACCGTGGTGACGGCGGTGAAGGCCAGGGCGGTGCGAGTGGCGGCGGCGGACATCAGGCTTCGGCTCCGGACACGGTAGAGGCGGCGGGGGCGGCGGGCGGCACGTAGACGTACACACCGAGCACGTCGGCGGGCTCCTGCGGGACGACCTTCAGGCCGCGGACGATCTCCTCGTTGGCCTTGCGCACCCGGCGGTGCGAGGCGTCGAGTTCGGCGGCCAGACGGGTGCCGTACTCGCTGAGGTGGTCGGCGAGGCCGGGCAGGCCCTCCAGCGCGCGGGTGATGGCCTTGCGGGCGGCCAGCTCGTGCGTGTTGGCGGTGGCGCGGGCCCCGAGCAGCGCGGCGGCCGCGTCGTCGTCCAGCCAGCGGGCGCGCTGCGGCAGGCCCTCGTAGGCGAGCAGGCGGGCGTCCTCGGCGACCACCTGCCGCTCGCCGGTGCGGGACGGCAGGGTGAGGTGAAAGCGGTAGCGGACCAGCAGCAGCGTGGTGCGCACGCTCACCGCGTCCGTCGTCACCACACCGCAGCGGCGGGCCGGGCGGGGCCCGAGCGCCTTCGCGTCCAGCGCCGAGTCCAGGACGTAGGAGGCGATGGCCCCGATCGCCGGGTCGGTGCGGACGAGGGCGGCCTCGCCGCGGCCGATCGCCGGCGTGGTGCGGAACGGGATCGCGCGGTCCTCCTCGACCAGCCGGTTGCCCAGCGTGGCCGCGAGCGCGTCGCGCAGTCCCGCCGGGGTGCCGCCGACCTGGGCGGTGAAGTCGCCGCTGCCGTCGCGCGGGTCGCGGATCAGCGCGTCCAGGTCCCGCAGCGCCTCCAGCGTGAACTCGCGCACCTCCTCCGCACCGCCGAGCGCGGCCCGTACGGCGGCGACCTCGCGGGCCACCTCCTCCGGGTGGATGGCACGCTGCGCGTACTTGGAACGGGAGGTCTTCTCCCGCTCGGCCGCCGACGTCCACTCCCGCTCGATGCGGTCGAAGGACTCCTGGTGGCCGTCCATCTCGAACAGGCTCTCCTGGCTGCCCTGCCGGCCGTGCAGCAGCAGCCACTCCACCACGGCGTCCGTGACGCCGCTCGCGGTCTCGTCGGGCACGGAGACGGAGATGCCGAGGTCCTTCTTGATCTGGCGGTGCTTCTTGAACAGCACCTCCAGGACCTTGCCGTCGATGCCGTTGTCCTCGCCGTACATGGTGATGACGCGGACCTGGTCGCGCTTCTGCCCGTACCGGTCGACGCGGCCCTCGCGCTGGTCGTGGCGGGTGGGGTTCCAGGCCAGGTCGTAGTGGACGACGGCGTCGAAGTGGTGCTGGAGGTTGACGCCCTCGGAGAGACAGTCGGTGGCGATCAGCACGCGCCGCACGGACGGGTCGTCGCCCGCCTCGCCCTCCTCGGCGGCGAGCTGCTCGATCCGCTCCAGGCGCTGCTGCGGGGAGAGCGTGCCGGTCACGGCGGCGATCCTCGTCTTCTTGCCGAGCTTGCCGTCCAGCTGCGCGGCGAGGTAGTCGGCCGTGGGGATGTAACGGCAGAAGACGATCGGGTTGTAGCCCTCGGCGATCAGGTCCTTCAGGTGCTTGGTCAGCGCCTTCAGCTTCGCGTCCCCCGCCGGGCC
The DNA here is from genome assembly GCF_055606745.1 of Streptomyces sp. NPDC037054. NCBI lineage: Bacteria > Bacillati > Actinomycetota > Actinomycetes > Kitasatosporales > Streptomycetaceae > Streptomyces > Streptomyces sp. NPDC037054. The sequence goes on from NZ_JBVJSJ010000006.1 coordinate 310,797, forward strand.
CATCAACTCCTGGGCGCGCGACGCGAGTTCCAGCAGGCGGGCGCCCGCGTCCTCCGACTCGGCGGCGCCGGGCGCGACGTCCATGCCCTCGTGCCGGTCGTTCTCGGCGGAGTCGGCGGCCACCGGGGACCCAAGCACGTCCGCCTCCTGCGCGGTGCGGGCGGTGGCGGACTCGGAGCGCGTCTTCAGGGTCTGCGCGGCGGCGGCCGGGGACGACACCATGGAACGCAGCAGGGCGATCACCGACCACCAGGCGATGCGGGCCTCCCGCTTGCCCTGCTCGCCGGCCGCGTGGACGCGGTCCGCGGCGTAGGCGATGGCGTCGTCCAGCAGCGCCCGGTAGGCGGGCGTCAGCTTGTACGGCTCGTCCTTGGTCCAGCGGTCGGAGGGGAACGCGGTCCGCTCGGCCAGCGAGTCGTCGGCGAGGCCGTCCTCCTTGGTGAGGTAGTCGCGGACGTCTGCGCGCTTGCGGGCCACGAAGTGCTCGGCGAGCTTCGCCCGCCCCGCCGGCGTCTCCAGGTCCAGCGTCGCCAGCTCGGGCCGCACCAGGCCGAGCAGATTGCGGAACGCGGACTCCTTGCCGGAGTGCGGGGTCGCCGTCAGCAGCAGCAGGTGGCGGTCGGCGTCGGCGGACACCTTGCGCAGCAGCTCGTAGCGGAGCTGGTTCGTCGCGGAGGACGCGCCGCCCTGCGCGGGGTCGTCGGCGGCCACACAGGTGTGCGCCTCGTCGACGATCACCAGGTCGGGGCAGTGCTTGACGAAGTCCTCACGGTGACGGGTCGACTTGATGAAGTCCGTCGAGATGATGGTGAACGGGTGCCGGTCGAAGAGGGACTGGCCCAGCTCCAGGTTCCGCTCCAGGCGCGACACCGTGGACGCCAGCACCAGTTCCGCGTCGATGCCGAACTTCTCCCGCAGCTCGCCCTGCCACTGCTCGGCCAGCGCGGGGGAGCACAGCACCGCCAGCCGGGTCGCCTCGCCCTGCGCCAGCAACTCCTTGGCGATCAGCCCCGCCTCGACGGTCTTGCCGATGCCGACGTCGTCCGAGATCAGCAGCCGTACCGTGCGCTGCCGCAGCGCCATCAGCAGCGGCACCAGCTGGTAGGCGCGGGGCTCCACGGCGATCGACGCCAGCGAGCGGAACGGGCCCGCGCCCGACCGGAACCCGATGCGCAGCGCCGTGCGCAGCAGACCGGCGGCACGCTGGTCGCCCAGGTCGTCCGGGCTCGGCGCGGCGAACTCGGCGGGGCGCACCTCCTCGAACGAGGGGAAGACGGCCGCGATGTCGTCCTCGCTCCCGCCCAGCGGGCGCAGCACCAGCATGTCGGGGGCGCTCTCGGGCAGCACCACCCATTCCCGGCCACGGGCCGCGACCAGCGAGCCGGCTGTGTACGTGGGGCTCATGGGATGTCTCAGTTCCTCGGATCGATACGTCAGGAGGTCGAAAGGGGGCGCGGGACGGTCAGCGCAGGTGGAAGTAGGCGGCGTGGTGCTCGACGACGGCGTCCCAGTCCGCGTCCGCAGGGAAGCGCAGCACGTCCCAGCCCGCCTCCTCCAGGCGGTAGCCGGCCTCCACGTCGCGGGAGGAGTCGGCCGGCCGGTCCGGGGTGTCGACGAACACGGCGAGGTGGACGCCGTCCAGGCGGAACACCAGGTCGGGCCGGGCCGCCGCCCCGTCGACGAACACGTCGACCTCGTCCGGCAGCCGGTAGCCCTTCGCCTTCAGCCAGCCCACCAGATTGCCCTGCGCGACGAGCGCCGCCAGGTCCGTCTCCAGCGGGGTCGGCACGGACACGGGGGAGTCCTCGGCAGCGGCGGGAGTCTCCGCGGCCGCCGTGGTGCCGCCCGTGCCGGCGGCCGTCACCGCCGGGACCAGCCTGCGGAACGCCTCGCTGCGCGACTCGCCCCGGTCCTCCCGCTCGGTGCGGGCGCCGGCCAGACGCAGCAGCAGCGGACGGGCGGTGTGCCGGCTCAGCTGCCGGTGGTGCCCTTGGTTGGCGTACGTCAGCAGGCAGGTGTAGCAGCCTCGGGCGCACCTCTCGTGCTCCGACGGCCCGCCCAGGTCCTCGCCCGTGTCCGGGTCGAAGTGGCAGATCTCCAGCGCCGTCCGGGCGGCCTTCGCGAGCGCGTCCTTCTCGTGCTGGATACGGCGCAGCACGCCCGCGCCGCCCTCCGCGGCCTCCGTGAACAGCATGCGGCGGCGTGGCCCGTCGTCCGGCGGCAGCAGCTCCGCCGTCAGCTCGGAGTCCTCCAGCTCGAACGCCGCCTCGATGCCCCGTTCCAGCGCGTACAGGAACGACAGTGCCACCGGCTCCGGCTGCGGCTCGTCCAGCGTCACCACCAGGATGTTCCGGCGGTCCTCCACGTACGGCAGGACCCGCTTCTTGCGGCGTTTCTCGTTGCCGTCCTCGTCGACCACCGGCATGCCGGTGCCCTCGATGGCGTCCGCGGCGGCCCGGTCGTTCAGCCAGCGGCCGTCGCCCAGGTCCAGCCAGTAGCCGTCCGGCTCGCCCTCCTTGTCGCGGACCCGGCCCAGGTTGGTGATGCGGACGGTCGCCGAGTCGCCGTAGTCCAGGTCGAGGACGGGCGCGCCGTCCCCGTCGCTGACGTGCGAGGTGAGACGGCCCTTGCGGGCGCCGTGGTCCTGGAACGCGTACGACGTCTCCAGGCGGAAACCGGCCCTGCGCCGCTCCTCCTCGTCGGAGGAGATCCGCTCGCGCGGGGTGGTGTACACGGTGTGGAGCTGGAGCAGGCCCGTGCGCTTGCCGCGCAGCGGCTCGCCGCACATCGCGCACAGGTCGGAACCGGCCTTGACGTCGTGGTGGTAGCCGCAGCCGTCGCAGCGGCGGGCCTCCGCCGTCGCCAGGTCGCCCGAGGCGTCCGGCGGCAGCTGCACCCGGGTCACCTGGTAACGGGCGCCCTCGTGGTAGATGAGCGCGCCGGGGCCGAACTCGCGGATCGCGAGGAAGCGGGGCCGCTGGAGGTAGTCGCCGTCGGCGTTGCGGCGGTTGCCGGACCGCGGGATGTAGGCGGCCAGCGGCAGCCGAGGGAAGCTGTAGCCGGGCAGGAACCCCTCGGACGCCAGGTAGCGGTACGGGTTGAAGTCGCTCATCACCGACTTGCTGTCCGTGGAGCGGTTCAGCAGCAGGTTCGTCTGCGTCTCCGCCTCCCGACGGCGGGTGCGCGCCCGCGCCTGCTCACCGGGGGAGAGAGTGTGGTCGACGACCCGCTTGTTCTGCTCGTACTGGTCGATGACCGCCGCCCGAAACAGGTCCCGCCACCGGTCGAACGCCGCGTCGAACTTCGCCGGGGCCCGCTCGATCCGGTCCTCGATCCACTCGTCGTACCACCAGGTCGTCGCCTCGAAGTCCGCGATCAGCGGGGCGAGGACCGTGCGGGCGGCGGCGACCGCACGGCGGCGGGCGCCCTCGTCCAGGGACAGGTCCCGGATCCGGTCGAGCAGCGGCAGCGGCATCTGCGGATCGGGGCGGTCGTCGCCGTCCGGGTCGTAGGCGACGTCGATGACGTCCGGGATCGCGGCACCGAGCTTCATCTCGGTCTCCGCCAGCCAGATGCCTTGGAGATGCGAACGGACCAGGTCCTCGTTCGCGAGGTCCAGGCGCGGCGGGGCCACCTGCCCCGACACCATGTCCTGGGAACGCCGGAAGTAGTACTGGTCGTGGCTGTTGCCCGTCGCGCAGTACGTGGTGACCAGCGCGGGCTGGCCGGAGCGGCCCGCCCGGCCCGAGCGCTGCGCGTAGTTCGCCGGGGTCGGCGGCACGTTGCGCATCATCACCGCGTTGAGCGAGGAGATGTCCACGCCCAGCTCCATCGTCGGCGAGCAGTACAGCAGCGGCAGTTCGGCGTCACGGAACTGCCGCTCGCGCTCCAGCCGGTCCTCCGGCGTGACCTGCGCGGTGTGCTCCCGCGCGAACAGGCCGGCCAGTTCGGCCGCCGCCGTGCGGTACAGGTCGCGGAAGAATGGGTTGACGCGCGGTCCCTCGCCGCTGCTGTACGTGCGCGCCAGCGGGTCGACCGCGCCCCGCTCGCCGTCGCCGGCCCGCCAGATCAACGCGGCGGCCGCCACCCGGTAGCCGGTGCGCTTCTCCGACGCGCGGCGGCGGAAGGCAGGCCCCGAACGCTCGGGAGCCGCCTCCACCTCGCGCACGAGCTCGGCGTCCCGCAGCACCTTCAGCAGGTCCTCAATGACGCACTGGACGTCGTCGAGTGTGATGGACGCCTCGCGCAGTGTGGGCAGATTCCGCCGCAGGTACTTGCCGAACTTGCCGCGCGCCGACAGGAACAGCGCGGACCGCTCCATGCCGGGCCGCGAGCCGTACGGGTAGGCGGTGCTGACGGTCGGCTGGTCGGAGTCGCTCAGCACCCACGGCCCGGTCAGCCGCTCCTCGCTCGCCCGCTGCAAGGTGTCGAAGTCGTCGCGGAAGTACTGCACGTCGATGGCCAGTTCACGCCGCATGTGGTCGAGCAGCGTGCGACCGATCTCCTCGCGCAGTTCCGGGTCGGCGTCACGCAGCACCGCGTGCACGGACTGCCAGCGGTCCGGCTGGGCGGCGACCCAGGCCAGGTCCTCATAGTCGATCCGCAGCAGACCGGTCTGCTCCAGGTTCGGCATCGTGATGCGCCAGCCGCGCTCCAGGTCGCGGTAGAGGCGGTACCCGACGACGTCCCGGAACACCTTCGCCGCCCGCTTCTCCATGGACGGAGGCAGGTTGGTGCCCGACGCGTAGTCGCGGGGCGTCAGGCCCATCACCTCGGTGACGGCCTCCGCGAGGTCGTCATGGCGCAGCCCGTCCTCACCCGCCTGCGCCGCCGCCTGGTACAGCGCGCCACGCAACTGCGTCACCTGGGCGAAGTCGTTGAAGTGCCCTGCCTGCAGGGACGCGTCCTGCCGGTTGTCGACGAACGTGAGGAGCTTGCGCGCCTCCTTGCCCAGGCTGTCCTCGGGCACCGCCCGCAGGGACTTCACGATCGACGCGGAGATCAGCGAGGTGGCGGACGAACGCCCCTCCTGGTCCAGGGTGGCCAGCTTGGCGAAGTCCCGACCGCGCGTCTGCTCGTAGCTGACCTGGCAGTGCACGCAGAAGAGGAACGGCGCCGGCACGAACGCCGCCACCAGGCCCTCCCCGGACTCGTTGCCGTGGGCGTCCACGACGACGCGCTTCGGCAGGCGGGGGCGGTAGGACTTCTTGACGGTCATCCCGCCGTTCGCGTCCGGCTCCAGCCATGACTCCGGCAGTCGGCGGTCGTCCACGGCCTTCTGCGGATCGGCCGGCCACTCGTAGTCCTGCCCGGGCATGCCGAGGTACAGGTAGCCCTCGCCCGCGCGTCCCCCGGAGGCGGAGGTGTCCCGGCGCGGCTCGTACCGGAAGGCGCCGCCGTCCTCGGTGCGCCAGACCGTCAGGTACTCCTGGCCGCACTCGCGGCAGAACGCCAGCGGGAACAGCGGCTTGCCGCCGCTGTCCGGCTGCTCCAGCTGATAGATGCGGGTCAGCGGCCGGGTGAGCGGGTCCTCCAGCGTCGTGTAGACGGTGTCGCCCTTGGACAGGAACTGGTGCAGCCGGAACGCGAACAGCGGCCGCTCCGTCACCGGGTGCTTGGCCTGCGCGCCCGCCTCCAGCGTCGTGCGGATCGCCTCCCGCACGGTCTCCTCGGCGACACCGGACACGGCGGACAGCTCCGCCGCCGCCTCCTCGACGGTCGCCGGGGCACGCCGGCGCAGCCGGCCCGTGCCCTCCTCCCGCTCCAGCCCGAACCGCGACTCCACCCAGCGCGCCAGCGGGTCCTTCGTCAGCGCCTCGTACGACCGGGGCGCCGAGGGCACCCGCAGCCGCTCGGCGGGCACGGACTCCGGCGCCTCGTCGGTGGCCCGCACCAGAGTCTCGCCGATGACCCGCTCGGGCAGCACCGTCGTGCCGAACAGCCGCTTGGCGACCTTGGCGACCTCACGCCGCTGGTCGTCCCAGGTGCCCTCGGTCGACATGGTCGCCGAGGTGCCGATGCACTGGAGGGACTCCGACGCCCGGCAGGCCTGCCGGACCCGGCGGATCAGGAACGCCACGTCGGCGCCCTGCCGGCCCCGGTAGGTGTGCAGCTCGTCGAAGACGAGGAACTGAAGGCCCTCCGCCATGCGGATCAGGCTGTCCCGGTCGTCCGGCCGGGTCAGCATCAGCTCCAGCATCACGTAGTTGGTCAGCAGGATGTCCGGCGGGTTCTTGCGCAGCTCACGGCGCTCCTCGCTGGACTCCTGACCGGTGTAACGGGCGAAGGTGACCGGCTCGCGGCCCTTCCCGAAACCGTGGCGCAGGTACTTCTCCAGCTCCCCGAGCTGCGAGTTGGCCAGCGCGTTCATCGGGTAGACGACGATCGCCCGCACCCGGCGCTCGGCGTTCGGTCCCGCCGCCTCACGCTCCTTCAGGACGCGGTCGACGATCGGCACGATGTACGACAGCGACTTGCCGGAACCGGTGCCGGTGGTCAGCACGTAGGAGTCGCCCGCCTGCGCGGCCTCGATCGCCTGGCGCTGGTGCAGGTGGAAGGTCAGCGGCCGTCCGTCGGGACGCGCCGACGTCTCCTTCTTGCCGGCCTGGAAGATCTCCGCGCACCTCGGGTGCAGGATGCCGTCCCGCACCAGATCGGTCACCTGGCCGCCGTCGGCGAAGAACGGGTTCAGCGACAGCCATGGGTCGGGCCACTGCGACTTCGCCCGCAGATCGTCGGCGACGAAGCCCTCGATGCGCGCGTCCCGGATCACCGTGCCGCTCTTGGTGAAGCTCTCGTACTCGGTGATCAGGTCGGCGTGGATGCCGAAGACGTCCATCGCCTCCGGCAGACGCGGCTGCCTGCGCGGCGCGGGCGCGGGTACGGCGGGGGCCCGCTCGGGGAGCAGGGCGCGCAGCCGCGCCACCGGGTCGGACTCCTGCCAGTGCGGAGCGAGCAGGGCGGCCGTCGGGTCGTGGGAGAGCGCGAGCGGGACCAGCACCTCGCGGACCAACGCGGCGTTCTCCGGGCGGTGTTCGGCGTCCTTCTCCAGCAAACGCTCCACCAGCCGGACCAGAGCGGCAGGCAGATCCGGACGCACCAGCGTCAACTGCGGGGGCAGTTCACGCAGATGCTGCTCGGAGATCTCGTAATGGGTCCGGCCGGAGAACGGCGGACGGCCGATGAGCAGTTCGTACAGGATGCAGCCGAGTGCGTAGAGGTCGGCCGAGGCGGAGACCTGCTCGGCGCGGAACTGCTCGGGCGCCATGTAGCGGGCCGTGCCGAGGCTGACGCCGGTGCTGGTCAGTCGCGTCTGGTCGGGGTCGTCGACGATCGAGCCCATCCCGAAGTCGAGGACCTTGACGGTGCCGTCACCGGTCAGCATCACGTTGGCCGGCTTCAGGTCGCGGTGGACGACCCCGGCGGTGTGCGCGGCGGTGAGTCCGGACGCGATCTGCGCACCGATGGCGGCGACCCAGGAGACCGGCAGCTGGGGCTCCTCGTCGATGAGGTCCGCGAGCGGACTGCCGTCCAGCAGCTCCATCGCCAGGTACGGCAGTCCGCCGCCGTCCGCGGTGTCGTCCACGCCGCCGTCGATCAGGAGGGTCAGGTTCGGGTGTCCCTGGGAGAGCATGCGCATGATGCGCACCTCGCGGCGGAAACGGGCGGTTTCCTTACCCGACCCGGAGGCGTCGATCGCGCCTCCGGTGCGGCTGCGCAGCAGGGTCTTGACGGCGACCTGCCGGTGCGGGGAGTCCGGGGCGGCCTCGAGGTCCTCGGCCCGGTGCACCTCGCCCATGTTCCCGCGCCCGACGATGCCCGTGATGCGGAAACGTCCGCCGACCGTCTCCAGGCCCACTGCCCCTCCCCATTTCACCCGTTGCGTACGCGGTGGGTGTATCCCGCATGGGAGGGTATACCGTCCCGGTTGAAGAGGATCGTACATCTGTGTTGACGTTGTCAACGTGTTGTGGGGTTGATTTGCGGCGGCTGGCCTGGCGGCTGCCCGAGAGGCGTCAGACGGGCGGGTCTCATCGGTGAGTCGTCGCACAGCAGGGGCAGTGACATCGGCCCTTCGCGGTCAGAGTTCTCGGTTCGCCCTGTGGAAGACCTTGTTTCAGTGCTATGGGCCTCGGCTTCGATGTCGTCGTCATTCCTGACACCGAGGCCGAAGCCGCAGCCGATTTCACCGCGGAGGCCTCGGTGTGACCTGCTACGTCACGATCACCCTCACTCGCGAGCAGGGCTGTTCCCGGGGCGGTTGCCTGCCGCCTGGGGGCTGCGCAAGTAGGCCACGATGCGCTGTGCGCTTACTGGGTGAGATGTCCGACAGGAGGGTGGGGGACGCCCGACCTGTACCTACGGGAGAGCCCCGTATCCGCCAGGCCGAAGCGTCATGCGGGACTTCGGACCGTCCCGGCTGTAGCTCGTCCGCCCGGACCAGAGGACTGCGCGAGGACCTGGTGGCCCTCCTGCACCACCGGCTGCTCACCGAGCAGTGGCCCGTGCTGCGGCGCTTGATCGGTCCCTACATCCGCGAGGTCTGGGAGGACGCCTTCCCCGAGCTGCTCCGCACCGCTCCGGCCGACACGATCGCCACATGAAGCTCACTCCGCGCCACAACGTCTCCTCGCCGACATCCTCGACCTCGGCTCCCCCTACCCTCTGGTCCTCACCGGCGGATCCGCCGTGGCGCACGGAAAGGTGACGCGGGGGCGGACGCCGCGGCTTGTGTGGACGAGGGCGCGGTACTTCTCGATGTCGCCTCTGGCGAGGAGCCGAAGGCGTACTCGTCCACGCCGAGAACGCTTCGACTCGGGGGCCGTTGAGGCGTGGTTCTTCGGCTGTACGTGGACGGTCATCGTGCCTCCCTGGGGCGGTGCGTGGAGGCACGTTGTCCGTGTGCAGCGTAGTTTCCCGCATCCGATACCTCATCAGGAAAGTCAGCATCCGGTCAGCATGAGTCGCCGGGATTTCCCGGCGGATTGCCTGAACAGGCGCCGGTGCGGCGCGAGAGCTCAGGCGTGAAGCTGTCTCGCCCGAGCGGAGCGATGTTCCTCACAATCTCCGACCGGCGTGTCCCGGTGTACAGTCGAGACCGCCCTTGACCTGCACAAAGCAGGCAGGGAGCCGTCCTCCAGGAGTTCGACATGCTGCGAACCATGTTCAAGTCCAAGATCCACCGAGCCACCGTCACCCAGGCCGACCTGCACTACGTGGGATCGGTGACCATCGACGCGGAGCTGCTCGACGCCGCCGATCTGCTGCCCGGCGAGCTCGTGCACATCGTGGACATCACCAACGGCGCCCGCCTCGAGACGTACGTGATCGAGGGGGAGCGCGGGTCCGGGGTCGTCGGGATCAACGGGGCGGCCGCCCACCTCGTCCACCCCGGCGACCTGGTGATCATCATCAGCTACGCTCAGGTGACCGACGCCGAGGCGCGGGCACTCGAACCCCGGGTCGTCCACGTGGACCGCGACAACCGCATCGTGGCCCTGGGCGCCGACCCGTCCGAGCCGGTTCCGGGTTCGGACCAGCAGCGCAGCCCGCGGGCCGTCACGGTCTGACGGGCCACCCGACGCAGCGCACGAGCGCACGAGGAGCGTGCCCATGAGCGACATCGAGATCCGCGACGACCGGGCGGCGGGCCGCCTGGAGGCGGTGACCGGCGACGAGGTCGTCGGCCGCATCGAGTACTTCGTCCTCGAGTCGCCGGGGCGCGCCCTCGTCCCCGTCCACACCGTCGTCGAGCCCGCCCACGAGGGGAAGGGCATCGCCGGCTCCCTCGCCCGCGAGCTCTACGCCACCGCCGCGCGCGAGGGAGTCCCCGTCGCCCCGCTGTGCCCCTACGTCGTCAAGTGGGCCGAGCGGCACCCCGACGAGGCCCCGGCCGCCGACCCCGAGCTGCTGCGCGCGGCGAAGGACTGGCTCAAGGCGCACCCGGACCGGTTCTGAGCCCGGCCGGCGGGCCGGCGGCACTGGCCCTGCTGCACACCTCGCCCGTCCACGTCCCCGTTTTCGACGCGCTGCGCGACCGGCACCACCCCGGCCTGGAGCTGCGGCACGTCGTGGTGCCCGAGCTGCTCGACCGGGCCCGCCGCGACGGGACGTCGGCGGTGGCGAGTGAGGTGCGTGACCTCGTGCGGCAGACGGTCGCCGCCGGTGCGCGCGCCGTGCTGTGCACCTGCTCCACCCTCGGCGGAGTCGCGGAGGCCGGCGCCGGCGACGTCGGCGTGCCCGTGCTGCGCGTGGATCGTCCGATGGCCGCCGCCGCTGTCGCCCTCGGGCCGCGCGTCGTCGTCCTCGCCACCCTGGAGAGCACGCTCGGGCCGACGCTGGCCCTCGTGGCGGAGGAGGCCGCCCGCTCAGGCCGCCCCGTCGAGGTGCGGACCCGGGTACTGGCCGACGCCTGGCGCGCCTTCGAGGCCGGCGACCCCGAGCACTGCGCACGCCTTGTCGCCGACGCCGCCGACACGATCACCGACGCCCACGCCGACGCGATCGTCCTCGCCCAGGCCTCCATGGCCCCGGCCGAGCGGCTGGCCACCACCTCCGTGCCGGTGCTCTCCAGCCCGCGCCGGGGGCTCGCCGCCGGGGCGCGGGCGGCGGCGCGCCCGTAGCCGCGGCGATAGCCCAGTGGGCCCCCGCGCTTCATGCCGTCGTGTGACTGGCCGCTCCGCGGTCGGGTAGGCGGGGGAGTAGTCCAGGGCCGAAGTCGTCCGACTGGCTGGAGGACACGATGACGAACCCGTTCCCGGACCCCGTACCGCCGGGGCCCACCCCGGGCCCGGATCCGAAGGATCCGGAGCCCGCACCCAACCCCGTGCCGAACCCGGAACCACCTCCCGGTCCGGAGCCCACCCCGCCCCCACCCGCGCCCCAGCCGCCTGACCCGACACCGGGACCCGGCCCCGGCCCCGGCCCTGGTCCTGTGCCCGGCCCAGGGCCTGGTCCTGGTCCTGTTCCGGGCCCCGACCCGTCCCCCATCCCCCCGGGCCCGGAACCCGTCCCCAACCCGGAACCCGGCCCACCGCTGTCCTGAACCCGAAGGACTACGGCGACCGAAGGGAACGGTGGGCGACCGTCAAGGTCGCCCACCGCCACGCCAGGGGGCCCGGCCCCTGCCCCGGCACGCGCGGCACCGGCACGTGCACGGGGCCATGCGTCGGACTACTGGCCCGCCACCTCCGACCGGTCCCCGCCCCACAGCGTGTGGAACGACCCCTCCCGGTCCACCCTCCGGTACGTGTGCGCGCCGAAGAAGTCCCGCTGCCCCTGCGTCAGCGCCGCGGGCAACCGCTCCGCCCGCAGCGCGTCGTAGTACGCCAGCGCCGCCGCGAAGCCCGGCGTCGGCACGCCCTGGCGGGTCGCGGCGATCAGCACCTCGCGCCAGTCGTCCTGCGCGTCGGCGATCTCCCGTGCGAACGTCTCGTCCGCGAGCAGGCTCGGCAGGTCGGGCCGGGCGTCGTACGCGGCGCGGATGCGGTCCAGGAACGCGGCGCGGATGATGCAGCCGCCGCGCCAGATCGAGGAGACCGCGCCGAGGTCGATGTCCCAGCCGTACTCCTCGCTGCCCGCGGCGATCTCGTGGAAGCCCTGGGTGTACGACACGATCTTCGACGCGTACAGCGCCTGCTCGACGCGGTCGGCGAACGCGCCCGCCTCCGACCGGCCCAGCGGCGACGCCGTCGGTCCGGCCAGCCCTCGCGAGGCCTCCCGCAGCGCCGCGTGCCCCGACAGCGAGCGGGCGAAGACCGCCTCCGCGATGCCGGACACGGGGACGCCGAGGTCGAGGGCGATCTGGACGGTCCAGCGGCCGGTGCCCTTCTGTTCGGCCTGGTCGACCACCACGTCCACGAACGGCTTGCCCGTCGCCGCGTCCACGTGGGACAGCACCTCGGCGGTGATCTCGATCAGGTAGGAGTCGAGCCGGCCCGTGTTCCAGGTGCGGAAGATCTCCGCGATCTCGGCGGGGGAGTACCCGGCGACGTCGCGCAGCAGCTGGTACGCCTCGCCGATCAGCTGCATGTCGGCGTACTCGATGCCGTTGTGCACCATCTTCACGAAGTGGCCGGCGCCGTCCGGGCCGACGTGCGTCACGCACGGGGCGCCGTCGGCGGCCTTCGCGGAGATCTTCTCCAGCATCGGGCCCAGCGACTCGTACGACTCCTGCGAGCCGCCCGGCATGATGCTCGGGCCGTGCAGCGCGCCCTCCTCGCCGCCGGAGACGCCGGTGCCGACGAAGTGGATGCCCTGCTCGCGCAGTTCCCGCTCCCGGCGCCGGGTGTCCGCGAAGTGCGCGTTGCCGCCGTCGATGATCATGTCGCCGGGCTCCAGCAGCGGCGCGAACTCCTGGATCACCGCGTCCGTCGGCTCACCGGCCTTCACCATGACGACCAGGCGCCGCGGGCGCTCCAGCGCCGCCACGAACTCCTTGGCGGTCTCGGCCGCGACGAACTCGCCCTCGCTCCCGAACTCCTCCACGAGCGCGCGCGTGCGCGCGGGCGTCCGGTTGTGCACGGCCACCGTGTAGCCGTTGCGGGCGAAGTTCCGGGCCAGGTTGCGGCCCATCACCGCGAGGCCCGTGACGCCGATCTGCGCTGTAGTGCTCATACCGCCTGCTCCTAGAGATGCGTACAGGTCCTCGGGACCATGCGAAAACGTGGTGCCGGTCGTGCGCGTCAGTATGGCCGCTCGGACCATCGTGACGTGCCGGTGTGCCCACCGCACGAGCACGGCCCGACCGGACGGCCGGCCCGTACGGGATCCAGTACGCGCGAGACCCGCTCCGAGCCTCAGCGACGCCCGGCTCAGGTCGGGCCAACATAGGCGGATTCCCGGCCACTTGGCGTGAACGGTAGGCCGATTGCCGCCTTGTCACGGCATGTTCGCGCCGCTTACTTTTGCGGCTCCTGACGCATGTCGATGGGGGGCTCCATGGCCGCGCGCGGCCGGCACCGCCGGTATCAGCCGAACAGGATCAACCGCGCCTCACTCACCGTCACGGCGGGCGGCGCCGGAATGGCCCTTCCGCTCATCGGCACCGGCACCGCCCAGGCCGCCGACCTGGAGACCTGGGAGAAGGTCGCCGCCTGCGAGTCGACCAACGACTGGGACATCAACACCGGCAACGGCTTCTACGGCGGCCTGCAGTTCACCCAGTCCACCTGGGAGGCCTACGGCGGCACGGCGTACGCGCCGCGCGCCGACCTGGCCACCAGGGACCAGCAGATCGCCGTCGCCGAGAAGGTGCTGGACGGTCAGGGGCCGGGCGCCTGGCCGGCGTGCTCCGAGCGGGCCGGGCTGACCAGGGGCGGCGACGCCCCCGACGTCCGCCCCGCCGGCGCCCGCGAGCAGCGCGACGCGGCGCCGCGGGCCCAGGCGGACGTACGGCCGCAGACCACGCCGCAGTCCCGCGTCGGCAGCACCGAGATGTACACGGTGGTCCGCGGCGACACGCTGTCGGGGATCGCGGAGGAGCGGCAGGTCGAGGGCGGCTGGCAGCGGCTCTACGCCGCCAACCGCAAGACGCTCGGGCCCGACCCGGACCTGATCCTGCCCGGACAGCGGCTGTCGCTGCGCGCCGGGGCGACCGAGGCCCCGCCGAAGCGGGCCTCCAAGCCGTCCGAGTCGCGGGAGTCCGACGCCGCGCGCCGCGCCGAGCCCCGGCCGAAGCCGTCCGCCGACGACGACCGCGCGAAAGACGCACGGACAGAGGCCCGGAAAGAAGCCCGGAAGGACAGCCAGAAGGACAGCCGGAAGGACCGCCGGGAGGCCGCGCCCAAGGAGAGCAGGAAGCAAGCCTCGCCCGAGCGCGCCGACCGCAAGGCCGGAACCGGCCAGTCCGTCGTCGCGCCCGTCAGCGCCGCGCTCGGCACGCCGTACCGCCAGGCGGGCTCCTCCTGGTCGAAGGGCTACCACACCGGCGTCGACTTCCCCGTCCCCACCGGGACGTCCGTGAAGTCGGTCGCCTCCGGCCGGGTGGTCAGCGCAGGCTGGGGCGGCAGCTACGGCTACCAGGTCGTCATCCGGCACGACGACGGCCGCTACAGCCAGTACGCCCACCTGTCGGCGATCTCCGTGCGCGCCGGGCAGACGGTCGGCGCGGGGCAGCGGATCGCCCGCTCGGGCTCCACGGGCAACAGCTCGGGCCCGCATCTGCACTTCGAGGTGCGGACCGGGCCCGGCTTCGGCAGCGACATCGACCCGGTGGCGTACCTCCGGGCCGGCGGCGTCAGGATTTGACACGCACCCGGTGCCGGTCCATCACCAGCACCGGGATCCACGGACCTCCGTAGATCGGTGTGCAGTGGAACGGGCCGTCGTCGTGACCGGGCCGGTCGGCGGCGGCGTCCGACGCCCCGGTCACCGCCGCCGGCACGAGCTCGTCCGCCGCCTCCGTCACCGCCGCCGCGGTCACCGTCGCCGGTAGGAGAGTGTCCTCGGGGCCCGGGAGGACCGCCGGTACGAGCGTGTCGTCGAGCGGGGCTCCCACCGGGTGCGCGGGCTCGGGGAGCAGGGCCGGCAGACCCGTCTCGGCGGACGCTGCGACCGGCGCGGACGCGACAGGCGCCGACGCCGGTGCCGGACCCTCGCCGTCCGCCGTGGTCTCCGGCAGTGCCTTCGGCAGTGTCTTCAGCGGCTTCTTCGGCGGTTCCTCCGACAGCGTCTCCACCGCCTCGGCGTCGCCCTCCGTCCGCGCGATCCGTTCCGTCGTCAGCAGGATGAGGCCGCCCGCCGCCACGACACCGCAGCTCAGCGCGAGCGCCGTGCCCGTCGTGCCGTACCGGAAGGTCTCGCCGAACATCGTGATGCCCACCGCCGCGGCCACCACCGGGTTCACGACGGTCAGCGTCGCCAGCGGGGCCGCGAGGCCCGCGCCCCGGTAGGCCGCCTGCGACAGCAGCAGTCCCGCCGTCGCGAACACGCCGATCGCGGCCAGGGACGGCAGGTCGCCGGCCGACACGCCGCCGGTCCAGTCGACGGCGACGGTCTTGGTGAACACCGAGGACATGCCGAACGCGATGCCGGAACCGACCGCGAGCAGCACACTGCGCACCGCCGGGTGACGGTGCGCGGCACGGGCCGCGATCATCAGCCCCGCGACGACGCCGGCGGTGACGATGCCGACGGCCACCCGCTGGGCGGTGGCGAGCGACTGCGCGTCGGCCGTGCCGACCAGGGACAGCAGCCCCGCGAGGCCGACGGTCGCCATGACGGCGCCCCGCCACGCCGCCGCGCCGGCCCTGCGGCGCACGAACAGCGCCGCCATGGGCAGCGCGAAGACGATGGTGAGCGCGCCCAGCGGCTGGACGAGGCTCAGCGGGCCGTAGGCGAGGGCGACCACGTGCAGCAGACCACCGAGGCCGTTGAGCGCGACCGCCGCCCACCAGCCGGGTCGGCGCAGCGGCGCGTACGTCTGTCCGGAGGACACCGCCACCCGCTCCTGCACGATCGCGCCGCCCGCGTAGGCGACGGCGGACACGAGTGAGAGGAGCACGGACAACGCGAGGGCGCTCATCGGCTGCTCCTCTGCGTGAGGCGGGGGCTCGGGGCCCGACGCGGCGAAGGGTCGTCTGCCATGGAGAACACGATGCCGTGCCGGCTTCTTCCCGTCGTCGTCCCTGAGGCGTCAATGCGTCCTACTGCCGATGGAGTACGAATCGGGCGCCGTCCTCCCCAGGGTGGGTACCGAACGCGCCAGGCCCCAGGGGGTTTTCCCTCAGTGTCCCTGGTACTACTGCTCTGCGTGGATCCCGATTTCGCCCCCCACCGAGCCCCCGACCGCACCCCGGACACTGCCCCCGACCGCACTCCGTGCCCGGCTCCGGCGCTCGACGCCGGACTGGCCGCCCTGCACGCCCTCGGCGGCTTCTTCGTCCTGCGAACGTCCGAGGACCCCGCCCGTGTTCCCGCGCTCGCCGAGGCATACGGAGCCGTACCGGGCGACGTTCACCGCGACCCGCTCACCCGCCGCGTCCGCAAGGTCGGCGCCGCCCTGCGCGCGCCCGAGCCGCGTGTCGCCGCGTCCGTCGCCCAGCAGGGCCTCGCGGCGCGGCTGTGGTCCGTGGCTCTCGGCTGCGCCGCCCTCCACGGCGCCGTCCCCGACCTGGACGCGCGGCTGTTGCGCTGGGACCCCGACGCCTCCGCCCCCGACGACCTGTGGCTGCCGCGAGTGCGTCCGCTGCCGGGTGACGCGCCGACCCTCGCGGAGGTCGTCGTCGACGGTCACCTCGCGCCGCTGAACGCGGCCCTGCGGGCCCGCTACGGCCTGGCGACCGGACTGCTGTGGGGCAACGCCGCGTCCGCCCTCGCGGGCGCCGCCCGGGAACTGGACCGCTGGGCCCGTGTCCAGGGCCGCCCCGACACCGCCGCCCGCTCCCGCGCCCTCGCCGCCGACCTCCTGCGCCACCCCCTGCTGGCCGGCACCGGCACCCTGACCGGAACGTCGTTCCGCCGCCGCAGCTGCTGCCTCTACTACCGCGTCCCGTCCGGCGGCGTCTGCGGCGACTGCTGCTTCCCACGGCCCCCGCGCCCTTCCCCCCGAGCCCCGTCTGAGTGACCATGAAGTGGCCAGAAGCGTGATCGGACGGCGGCGACAAGGGGTTGCGGGTGCGCGTCGGACTGCTGACCCGGGAGTACCCGCCGGACGTGTACGGCGGCGCAGGCGTCCACGTGGAGTTCCTCGCCCGCGAGCTGCGGCCCCTGGTCGACCTGGCCGTGCACTGCTGGGGCGAGGCCGGCTCCCTCGACGCGACGGGCGTCCTGCGCCACCGGCCCTGGCCCGCGCTGGACACCGCCAACGACGCCCTGCGCACCTTCTCGGTGGACCTCGCGATGACCGCCGCCCTCGCGGGCAGCGACCTCGTCCACTCCCACACCTGGTACGCCAACCTCGCCGGACACCTCGGCAAGCTGCTGTACGGCATCCCGCACGTGATGACCGCCCACTCCCTGGAGCCACTGCGCCCCTGGAAGGCCGAGCAGCTCGGCGGCGGCTACGCCCTGTCCGGCTGGGCCGAGCGCACCGCGATCGAGTCCGCCGACGCGGTGATCGCCGTGTCCGGCGCCATGCGCGAGGACATCCTCACCTGCTACCCGGCGCTCGACCCGGCCCGCGTGCACGTCGTGCACAACGGCATCGACACCGCGCTGTACCGGCCCGACCACGGCACCGACGCGCTGGACCGGATCGGCATCGACCGGTCCCGCCCGTACGTCCTCTTCGTCGGCCGGATCACCCGCCAGAAGGGCGTGCCGCACCTGCTGCGGGCCGTGCGGGACATCGACCCGGCCGCGCAGGTCGTGCTGTGCGCGGGCGCGCCCGACACCCCCGAGATCGACCGCGAGTTCCGCGAGCTGTACGAGGAGCTGAGCCGGACCCGCGACGGCGTCCACTGGATCCCGCGGATGCTGCCCCGCTCGGAGGTCGTCCAGCTGCTGACGCACGCGGCCGTCTTCGTCTGCCCCTCCGTCTACGAACCCCTCGGCATCGTGAACCTGGAGGCGATGGCCTGCGGCACGCCGGTCGTGGCGTCCCGGGTCGGCGGCATCCCGGAGGTCGTGGAGGACGGCGTGACCGGGGTACTCGTGACCGCGGACGAGTCGGACGCCGCCTTCGAGGCGGGCCTCGCCCGGGCGCTGGACGCGATGCTCGACGACCCGGACAAGGCCCGGCGGATGGGCGGGGCGGGACGGGAGCGCGCGGTGGAGGAATTCGGCTGGGACGCGGTGGCCCGCCGCACGGTGCGGCTCTACCGGGAGATCCTCGGACAGGCTTAGTCTGCCCGGCCCAGGGGCAGGCATGGGGCAACCAGGGTGAGGGGAGCGGCCATGCGTCGTGGTGGTCCTTCGGTGCTCGGCATCGTACTGGCGGGCGGAGAGGGCAAGCGCCTGATGCCCCTGACCGCGGACCGCGCGAAACCCGCGGTCACCTTCGGCGGCACGTACCGCCTCGTCGACTTCGTGCTGTCCAACCTCGTCAACGGCGACATCCTGCGCATCTGCGTGCTCACGCAGTACAAATCGCACTCGCTGGACCGGCACATCACCACCACGTGGCGGATGTCGAGCCTGCTCGGCAACTACGTCACCCCGGTCCCGGCGCAGCAGCGGCTCGGCCCGCGCTGGTACCTGGGCAGCGCCGACGCGATCCTCCAGTCGCTGAACCTGATCCACGACGAGCAGCCCGAGTACGTCGCCGTGTTCGGCGCCGACCACGTGTACCGCATGGACCCGCGCCAGATGCTCGCCCAGCACATCGAGAGTGGCGCGGGCGTGACCGTCGCCGGGATCCGGGTGCCGCGCACGGAGTCCTCGGCGTTCGGCGTGATCACGCCGGGCTCGGACGGGCGGACCGTGGAACGCTTCCTGGAGAAGCCCGCCGACCCGCCGGGCCTCGCCGACGACCCCGAGTCGGTGTTCGCGTCGATGGGCAACTACGTCTTCACGACGAAGGCGCTGATCGAGGCGCTGCACCGGGACGCCGAGGACGAGAACTCGGTGCACGACATGGGCGGTTCGATCCTGCCGCAGCTCACCGACCGCGGCGAGGCCGGACTGTACGACTTCAGCGCCAACCACGTGCCCGGCGAAACCAGCCGCGACCAGGGCTACTGGCGGGACGTCGG
This sequence comes from Streptomyces sp. NPDC037054, assembly GCF_055606745.1. Classification (NCBI taxonomy): domain Bacteria; kingdom Bacillati; phylum Actinomycetota; class Actinomycetes; order Kitasatosporales; family Streptomycetaceae; genus Streptomyces; species Streptomyces sp. NPDC037054. Next base: position 329,429 of record NZ_JBVJSJ010000006.1, read on the forward strand.
CACCCTCGACGCGTACTACGACGCCCACATGGACCTGATCGCCGAGCGGCCCGCGTTCAACCTCTACAACCGCAGCTGGCCGATCTACACGCACTCGTACCAGCTGTCGCCGGCCCGCTTCAACGCCGGGGGCATCGCGAGCGAGTCCATCATCAGCGCGGGCTGCCTGATCCGCGGCCAGGTGACCAGATCGGTGCTGTCGCCCGGCGTCGTGGTCGACCCGGGGGCGGTCGTGCAGGGGTCGGTGCTGCACGACAACGTGCACATCGGGCGCGGCGCGGTCGTGCGGGGCGCGGTGCTGGACAAGAACGTCGAGGTGCCGCCGGGCGCCACGATCGGCGTCAACCCCGAACGGGACGCCGCGCTCTACACCGTGTCCAAGGGCGGCGTGATCGCCCTCGGGAAGGGCCAGCGGGTGCCGTAACCCGCTCACGCGCGCAGCGGTCCGAGGAGTCCCGTCCCTGTCGAGGGCGGGACTTCTTCCTGTGTCTTGTCATGTCCCTGGACGGCAAGCGGAATCCGTGTTGTCATGCCAACTGCCCGTAGTGACAACGTTGTAGCGCCCAAGTTCGCACACAAAGCACCGTTCGGCACCACGTCAACCCCCCACCGAGTGTCAGGAAAACCGCCACCTCCCGCCAACCCCCAACACGGAGGATCTGTGCGCGTCAGACGACTCAGAACCAGGCTCGCGCTCCTGCTCGCCGCCGCCCTCGGCCTCGCGGGACTCACCGCCGCACCGTCCGCGTCCGCCGCCGACCCGGCGGCCGAGGCGCACGGGCTGAAGGGCGAGTACTACACGCAGTCGGCCCCCGGCGCCTTCGACTTCCACGAGCTGAAGGCCACCGGATTCGACCGGAACATCGACTTCGACAACCTGGAGCCGCGCCTGGCGTTCGCCACCGGCCGCTCCGACGACGCGAGCGTGCGCTGGACCGGCAAGGTCGTCCCGGAGAAGACCGGCCCGCACACCTTCTCCATGATCGGCGACAACGGCTTCCGCCTGTGGATCGACGGACGGCTCGCCATCGACCACTGGGTCGACGACTGGGACCGCGAACAGACCGCACAGCCCGTGGAGTTGACCGCCGGTACGGCCTACGACATCAAGGTCGAGTACTTCGAGCACTACGGCGGCTCCAACCTCCACCTGCGCTGGACCCCGCCCGGCGGCACCAAGCAGCCCGTCCCGCAGTTGGCGTTCCGCCTCCCCGACGGCTGGGACTACGACGGCGCCACCGCCGCGACCGTCCTCGCCACCGGCCGCACCCTCAAGCTCGACTTCGCGCAGCCCCTCGCCGCGCCCCCGGCCGGCCTCGCCGACCACTTCGAGGCGGTCATCGGCGGCGCCAAGTGGCCGCTCGGAGACGTCCGTTCGGACCCGGCCGACCCCACCGCACTCCTCGTCACGCTGGAACAGCCCGTCGTCGGCAACAAGACCGGCACCGCCCGCGGCACCGCCGACATCCGCTACGACGGACAGGGTGGCCTCGCCGGTACGGACGGCAACGTTGTCGGCGCGTTCTGGAGCAGCGGCCCCAACCACTCGACGTACCAGCTGCGCACCAAGTGGGCCGACGAGGTCGGGCCGGACAACGCCCTCCCCGAGTACCCGCGCCCGCAGTTGACCCGCACGCAGTGGAAGAACCTCAACGGGCGCTGGCAGTTCGCGGCGGCCGAGGCGGGTGAACAGCCGCCCGTGGGCCGCGATCTCGCCGAGCGCATCCTCGTCCCGTACCCGGTGGAGTCCCAGCTCTCGGGCATCGAGCGGCACGAGGACCGCATGTGGTACCGCCGCACCTTCACCGTGCCCGACGACTGGCGGATCGGCTCCGGCAAGCGCCTGAAGCTCAACTTCGGCGCCGTCGACTGGCGGTCCGAGGTGTACGTCAACGGCACGAAGGTCGCCGAACACAAGGGCGGCTACGACAAGTTCAGCGCCGACATCACCGACGCCCTCAGGCCCGGCAGCACGCAGGAACTCATCGTCGGCGTGTACGACCCGACCGACGCGTCCGGCGGTGAGAACCCGCCGCTCGGCAAGCAGCGCCTGGACCCGAGCGGCATCTGGTACACGCCGAGTTCGGGCATCTGGCAGACGGTGTGGATGGAACCGGTCGCCGCCGACCACGTCGACTCCCTGAAGCTCGTCCCCGACGTCGTGAAGCGGACCCTCACCGTCGAGGCGAAGGGCGTCCGGACCGGCGTGCCGGTCACGGCGACGGCGTACGAGGGCACGAAGCGGGTCGCCTCCGCCACCGGCCGTACCGGCTCGCCCCTGACCCTGACCATCGACGACCCGCGCCTGTGGTCGCCCGACGACCCGTTCCTGTACGACCTGAAGGTGACCGTCGGCTCCGACCGCGTCAGCAGCTACTTCGGGATGCGTTCGGTCGCCGTGGAGAAGATCGACGGCGTGCCGCGCACGATGCTCAACGGCGAGCCGGTCTTCCTGATGGCCACCCTCGACCAGGGCTTCTGGCCGGACGGCCTGCACACCGCCCCGACCGACGAGGCACTGGCCTACGACCTCCGGGCGCACAAGGAGCTCGGCTTCAACTCGGTCCGCAAGCACATCAAGGTCGAGCCCGACCGCTGGTTCCACTGGGCCGACAGGCTCGGCCTTCTGGTGTGGCAGGACATGCCCGCGATGACGGCCGGGGTGAACCCGTCCACCGAGGCCCGCGCCCAGTACGAGCGGGAGATGAAGGAGATGATCGACGAGCACGCCAGCAGCCCGTCGGTCGTCATGTGGGTCACCTTCAACGAGGGCTGGGGCCAGTACGACATCGGCCGCGTCGCCGAGCAGGCCAAGGCCTGGGACCCGACCCGGCTCGTCAACAACCAGTCCGGCCTGAACCTCGGCGCGGACGGCGGCGCCGGTGACATCATGGACGAGCACGGCTACCCGAGCCCGGCCCTGCCGCCCCACCCGGATGGCGAACGCGCCCTGGTGAGCGGCGAGTACGGAGGCCTCGGCCTGGCGGTGCCGGGCCACGCCTGGTCGGTGCAGCAGTCGTACGTCGACGTCGACCCGGCCACCTACACCGAGGACTACCTCGCCAAGCTCGACGAGGTGCGCGCCCTGGTCTGCAGGGGGAGCAACGGCGCCGTCTACACCCAGATCACGGACGTCGAGGGCGAGTTGAACGGCTTCCTCACCTACGACCGCAAGGTGCTCAAGCCCGACACGGCCCGCCTGAAGGCCGCCCACGAGGCGCTGATCCGCGACGCGTCCCGCGCGGCGCCCGCGGGCTGCCCGGCCACCGGAGGTGGGGACACGGCATGAGGAACGGCCCCGGCGCCCCGCGCCGGGGCACGGCCGGTGCGGCGGGCAGCGACGACCCCCCGCTGCCGCCGCACCGGCACCCGGGCCGCCGCCGCGCCGGCCACGGGCCGTCACGTCCGGTCGGCCGACGCGGGCGGCGTGTCCTACGACCGGGCGTATCCGACGGCGGACGTCCTGCCCCCGGTTCGCGCCCTCGCCCCTCGCCTCCGGCGCGCGGCCGTGGGAGTGGAGCCCCGCGGCCAACACAGCCTCGTCCGCGGCGAAGTGGGACCAGCGGCGCCACGACGCCGCCCCCACCCGGCGGTCCCACCGGGCCCGCCGGAGGGGCCGGACTTAATCTGCTGTTAACTGTGCGTAGCGTGATCGCGCTTGACCGTAATCGCCCCGGAGGGATTCACTGCTTGTCCACCCGTTGTCGAAGCGCGAGGCCAAGCCCTTGACTGCCGACCTGCTCGCCCCTCTCGACCTGGCGTTCTGGAACATGGAGTCCCCCGAGCACCCCATGCACCTCGGGGCACTCGGCGTGTTCGCGGCCACGTCGCCCACTGCCGGCGCGCACGCCGCCGACCTGCTCGCCGCCCGCGCGGCCGGCGTGCCCGGGCTGCGGATGCGCATCCGCGACGTGTGGCTGCCGCTCGCCCCGGCACCGGCCCTCGCGACCGCGTTCGGCGGCGCCGCCCGCGAGCCCGACCCGGACTTCGACCCCCTCGACCACGTCCGGCTGCACGATCCGACCGGGGACTTCCAGGCCACCGCGGGCCGGCTCATGCAGCGCCCGCTGGAGCGCGGCCGGCCGCCCTGGGAGGCGCACGTGCTGCCGGGGGAGGACGGCGCGTCCTTCGCGGTGCTGTTCAAGTTCCACCACGCCCTCGCCGACGGCCTGCGCGCGCTGACCCTGGCCGCCGCCGTCCTCGACCCCGTCGACCTGCCCGAGCGCCGCCCCCGCCCGCAGGAGCCCCCGCGCCACCTCCTGCCCGACGTGCGCAGGCTGCCCGGGATGCTGCGCGGCGCCGTGTCCGACCTCGGCCGCGCCCTCGACATCGGCGCCTCGGTCGCCCTCTCGGGCCTGACCGCCCGCCCCATTCCGGCGCTCACCTCCCGGCCCACCGGCACCCGCCGCACCGCGGGCGTCGCCGTCGACATCGACGACGTCCACCTCGTCCGCAAGGCCGTCGGCGGCACCGTCAACGACGTGGTGATCGCCGTCGTCGCGGGCGCCCTGCGCCGCTGGCTCGACGAACGCGGCGACGGCAGCGAGGGCGTCGCGCCGCGTGCCCTGATCCCCGTCTCCCGGCGCCGCCCGCGCACCGCCCACCCGCAGGGCAACCGCCTCTCCGGCTACCTGATACGGCTCCCCGTCGGCGACCCCGACCCCCTCGCCCGCCTCGCCGCCGTCCGCACCGCCATGGACCGCAACAAGGACGCCGGACCGCACCGCGGCGCCGGCGCCGTCGCGCTGCTCGCCGACCACGTCCCGGCGCTCGGCCACCGGCTCGGCGGCCCCTTCGTCGGCCAGGCCGCCCGCCTCTGGTTCGACATCCTGGTGACCAGCGTGCCGCTGCCCGGCCTCGGCCTCCGGCTCGGCGGCAACCCGCTCACCGAGGTGTTCCCCTACGCGCCCCTGGCCCGCGGCCAGTCCCTCGCGGTGGCCGTCTCGACGTACCGGGGCCGGGTCCACTACGGGCTGGTCGCCGACGCGCGGGCCGTCCCCGACCTCGACCGCTTCGCCGCCGCCCTCACCGACGAACTCGCGGAGCTGATCACCGCCTGCGACGCCGGGGCCCACGGATTTGGTGGGGCCGCCCGGCGCTGAAGTAAAATCCCCCGTTCGACAGCGGGCGCGACCGGAGCGCCGCGCGCGTGATCAGGGGAAACGACAGAGCGATGACCGTGACAGACGACGGCCCGGCGACCACGCACGAGGCGCCCGAGGAGCCGTACGGCCCCGGCATCGACCCGGAACGGCTCGCCGTCTGCCTGAGCGTGCTGGAGGAACTCGACAAGCTGGACGTCGACCACCCCGACGCGATCAAGGTGCGCCGGGCGACCTCGCACATCTACCGCACGGTCAAGCAGCGCCGCCGCCAGGAACGCCGCGCCGCCAAGACCGCGCACGACAGGGCGGTCACCGAGGCCACCGCGACCGGCTCCGCCGAGCGCATCGACGACGAGACCGAGGGAGTGCTGCCCTCGTCCCGCGTCGAGGAGGGGAAGATCGCGGGCATACTCCAGCGGCCCCGCTCCTGCTACGTCTGCAAGACGCGGTACGTCGAGGTCGACTACTTCTACCACCAGCTCTGCCAGAAGTGCGCCGCCGAGAACCGCGCCCGCCGCGACGCCCGCGCCGACCTCACCGGCAAGCGCGCCCTGCTCACCGGCGGTCGCGCCAAGATCGGCATGTACATCGCGCTGCGGCTGCTGCGCGACGGCGCGCACACCACGATCACGACCCGGTTCCCGAAGGACGCCATCCGCCGCTTCAAGGCCATGGACGACTCCGCGGACTGGATCCACCGCCTGGAGGTCGTCGGCATCGACCTGCGCGACCCCGCCCAGGCCGTGGCCCTCGCCGACCAGGTCGCCGAGCAGGGCCCGCTCGACATCCTCATCAACAACGCCACCCAGACCGTGCGCCGCCTGCCCTCCGCGTACGCCGCGCTCGTCGACGGCGAGAGCGCTCCGCTGCCGGCCGGTGAACTGCCCGCCCACCACGTCATCGGCGCCTTCGGCTCCGGCTCGGTCGACGGCCTGACCGCGCTGCCCGTCGGCGTCAGCGGCCTCGACGCGCAGCAGGTCGCCGAACTCGCCCTGGTCGCCGGCCACGCCAGCGTGGAACGCCACCGCGACGGCACCGCCATCGACGCGGGCGGCCTCCTCCCGGACGTCGTGGACAGCAACACCTGGGTGCAGACCATCGAGCAGATCTCCCCGGTGGAACTGCTGGAGACGCAGCTGTGCAACTACACGGCGCCGTTCATCCTGATCAGCAAGCTGCGCCCGGCGATGGCCGAGGCCGCGCGCCGGGCGTCGGCGGGACGCGCGTACGTCGTCAACGTCTCGGCGATGGAAGGGGTGTTCGCGCGCGGCTACAAGGGCGCCGGCCACCCCAACACCAACGCCGCGAAGGCCGCGATGAACATGGTGACGCGGACCAGCGCCCAGGAGATGTTCGACACCGACCGCATCCTGATGACCTCGGTCGACACCGGCTGGATCACCGACGAGCGTCCCCACTTCGACAAGCTGCGCCTCGCCGAGGAGGGCTTCCACGCCCCCCTCGACCTGGTCGACGGCGCGGCCCGCGTCTACGACCCGATCGTGCGCGGCGAGCAGGGCGAGGACCTGTACGGCGTCTTCCTGAAGGACTACGCGCCCGGCAAGTGGTGACCCGCCGGGGCCCGGGCGGTCCCGGGCGCGGTCAGTCGACCGCGCCCAGCCGGGAGTTGCGGGCCGCCACCAGCTCCAGCACCGTGCGCCAGTCCTCCAGCACCCCCGCGTCGAACGCGGCGCCGCGGCCCTCCTCGCCGGCCTGACGCAGTCCGAGGACGTCCTCGTCGGCCCGCGCGTCCGGGTCGGCCGAGGCGCGCACGAGCCCGGCGACCCGCTCACCGAGCAGGGCCCGCACGGCGTCCGCCGCCCGGCCGGCCCTCGCCCCCGCGTCGCCCTGCCCGAGCAGGGCGCCGACGGCCTGCACGAGACCGGCCACCTGGAGCTCCTTGTCGGCGGGCCGGCGGCGCAGCAGCGCGGCCGTCCGCAGGGCGTGGTCGTGCAGGTCGACGGGGGCGCCGCCGAGGTGCGCGGTGTCCCGCGTGCCCCGGCACGCGTACAGCAGGTCCATCAGCTCCTCGACGCTGCGCAGCTCCATGCGTCAGTCCTCCCGCGAGACAGCCGTTGTTCGTCACGCAGCAGACCATGGCGAGCTTGCGGTCCGGCCAACGGGATTTGAACTGCGCGGCCACGCCCACGTCCCCGTTCACGGGGCGACTCACGATGGTTACACCATGTTTTCAGCCCCATCGAGCGGGGCCCCGCTCATTTGGTTAGTCTGTAGCCCGACGGTCATCCGGCAGGGTGTCCGACACGTGAGGAGTGCGCGGTGACACCGGAGAAGACGAATCGCGAGCAACGCCCCAAGGAGCGCCCGGAACGCGCGGGGCGCCGCCCCGGCGAACTCGGCAGCCTCGACGTGTGGGCCCGGTCCGCCCCCATCCGGCTCGCCGGCTACGAGGACGACCTCGCCGAACCGCACATCCTGCCCAGCGTGGACTGACCGGCGGCGATCACGACCGGCATGGGCGTGCGAGACTCACACCCATGCCGATCAGGGAAGCAACCACCGACGACTGGCCGCGGATCTGGCCCTTCTGGCATCGCATCGTCGCCGCGGGCGAGACCTACACCTGGGACCCGGACACCTCCGAGGCCGACGCCCGCGCCCTGTGGATGAACCCGGCCAAACAGGTCTACGTCGCCGAGGACGCCCCCGGCACGGTCGTCGGCTCCGCCTACGTCACTCCCCACTACGGCGGCCCCGCCGCAGGCATCGCCAACGCGGGCTTCATGGTCGACCCCGACCACGCGGGCCGCGGCATCGGCCGCGCCCTCGCCGAGCACGTCCTCACCGAGGCCAGGGCCGCCGGCTACCGCGCGATGGTGTTCAACGCCGTCGTCGAGACCAACCCCGCCGTCCGCCTGTGGACGTCCCTCGGCTTCACCGTCGTCGGCACGATCCCGGACGCCTACGACCATCCCCGGCACGGTCGGGTCGGCCTGCACGTCATGCACCGCGCGCTGTAGTCACGCCGGCGGAGCGGTCCGCGGCCAGGGGCGCAGCTCCTCAAGCCGGGCGGCCAGGTCCAGCAGGTCCGCCTCGCGGCCGGGGAGCGCCACCAGCTGCACGGCGCACGGGGCGCCCGAGGGCAGGGTCCCGAACGGCACGGACATCGCGGGCCAGCCCGTCAGGTTCCACGGCGGCGTCATGGGCGAATACGCCGTGTTCGCCGCGATGTTGCGCAGCCAGCCCCGCTCGTGCCAGGGCCCGGCCGCGGGGGAGCGGCGGGCCAGCGCCGGGGTGAGCAGGACGTCGTACTCGGTGAGGAACGGCCGCAGCCGGTCGCGGAGCCGCTCGCGGGCCCGGCCGGTGCGGACCCGGCCCACGAAGCGCCGCCCGATCCGCGCGTGCACGCGGGTGCGGCGCGCCAGCAGACGCGGGTCCAGACCGGCGGCGTCCACGGCCGTGCCCGCCGTCCAGTGCGTCAGCGAGGTGACGGGCAGCGACGCCGGGTACGGCGGGTCGGCGCGCCGCACCTGGTGTCCCGCCCGCATCAGCACCCCGGCCGCGTCCCGCGCGGCGGAGGTGTACGGCCCGCTCAGCGGCACGCCGGCGAGAGGGCTGCGCAGCGAGAGCGCGATCCGCAGCGAGCCGGGCGCCGCGGCCTCCGCCTCGCCGGGCGGTTCGGCGCCGGCGAGGACCGCCAGCATCAGCCGCGCGTCCGCGACGGTCGTCGCGAGCGGGCCGTTCTCCGACATGCCGAACCAGTCGCCCTCGCCGATCCCTGCCGGGACGACGCCGTGACCGGGCTTGACGGTGACGAGACCGCAGTTGGCGGCGGGTATGCGCAGCGAGCCCATGCCGTCGTTGCCGAGGGCGATCGGCACCATCCCGGCCGCGACCGCTGCCGCGCTGCCGCCCGAGGAGCCGCCCGCCGTACGGCTCGGGTCCCACGGGTTGCGGGACGTGCCGTGCACGCCCTCCGTGGTGCCGAAGACACACAGCTCCGGCACGTTCGTCAGGCCCACGACCACCGCGCCCGCCGCCCGCAGCCGGGCCACCGTGACGTGGTCCTGCCCGGCGGGCGTGTCCGGGGTCGCGGCCGAACCGACGCGCAGGGACTCGCCGCCCACCGCCACGTTGTCCTTCACGGCCACCGGCACCCCGGCCAGCGGCAGCCGGTCCAGGTCGCCGCGGGCGGCCACCTCCTCGGCCTCGGCGAGCGCGGCCCGCGCCCGCACCACGCGGAACGCGCCGATCCGGCCGTCGAGCCGCTCGATGCGGTCCAGGTGCTCGGCCACCACCTCGCGGGGCGTGACCCGCTTCTCGCGGACGGCGGCGGCGATCTCGACGGCGGTACGGCCGACCCAGGTGGTCACGCGGGCTCCTCGGGGTGCGGTGCGACGGGACGCAACGTCATTACTGGCGAGTACAGGGAGAACTCTGCACGCGGGAGGCCGCCGCGTCGAGAGGGTGCGACAGGCGGGGCGGCGGCGGGCACGGTTCGAACACCGCGCCGCTGGGGAGCTGTACCTGTCGTCGGCCCCCTGACCGTCACGCACACCCGGCACCCGTCCCCCCCTCGCGACGGACGACCTTACGGAGCAGCCCGCATGCATGACGACCGCACCCTGGTCGAAGCCCGCCTCAGGCGCGTCCTCGACGACCGAGTCCGCCCCGCCGTGTATCCCGAGTCCGTGCCGCTGGACGTGGCGGTGTGGCACGCCCCCGGCGAACCCGTGCCGGTCGCCGAGGGCCTGGCCGCCGTACCCGAGCCGATCACGGTCGGCACCCGCTGGGGCGCCCCGTGGGGCACCAGCTGGTTCACCGTCACCGGGACCGTTCCGAAGGAGTGGGCCGGGAAGACCGTCGAGGCGCTGCTCGACCTCGGCTTCGACGGCAACATGCCAGGCTTCCAGTGCGAGGGCCTCGTCCACCGGCCGGACGGCTCCCCGGTGAAGGGCGTCAACCCGCTCAACCAGTGGGTGCGGGTCGCCGCGCCCGCCGCGGGCGGCGAGGAGGTACGGCTGCACATCGAGGCCGCCTCGAACCCGGTGATCTTCGGCCCGCACCCCTTCCGGCCCACCCCGCTCGGCGACAAGGAGACCGCCGGCGGTGAACCGCAGTACACCCTCACCCGCATGGACCTCGCGGTCTTCGACGAGACGGTGTGGCACCTCGTGACGGATCTGGAGGTGCTCGGCGAGCTGATGGCCGAGCTGCCGGCCGACTCGGCCCGCCGCTGGGAGATCCTGCGCGCCGTGGAACGCGCCCTGGACGCGCTCGACCTCCAGGACGTGGGCGGCACGGCCGCCGAGGCCCGCACCCGCCTCACCGGTGTGCTCTCCTCTCCCGCCGCGCCGTCCGCGCACCGCGTCAGCGCCGTCGGCCACGCCCACATCGACTCGGCGTGGCTGTGGCCGCTGCGCGAGACCGTCCGCAAGGTGGCCCGCACCGCCGCCGGCATGACCGCGCTGCTGGAGGACGAGCCGGACTTCGTCTTCGCCATGTCGCAGGCCCAGCAGTGGGCGTGGGTGCGCGACCACCGGCCCGAGGTGTGGGCGCGGGTGAAGAAGGCCGTCGCCGACGGGCGGTTCGTGCCGGCCGGCGGCATGTGGGTGGAGTCCGACACCAACATGCCCGGCTCCGAGGCCATGGCCCGGCAGTTCGTGCACGGCAAGCGGTTCTTCCTCGACGAGTTCGGCATCGAGAACGACGAGGCGTGGCTGCCCGACACGTTCGGCTTCGCCGCCGGACTGCCGCAGATCATCAGGGCGGCCGGCTCCAGGTACCTGCTGACGCAGAAGATCTCCTGGTCGCAGACCAACCGCTTCCCGCACCACACCTTCCAGTGGGAGGGCATCGACGGCACCCGCGTCTTCACGCACTTCCCGCCCGTCGACACCTACAACTGCGCCATGACCGGCGCCGAAATCGCCCACGCCGCCCGCAACTTCAAGGACAAGGGCGCCGCCCGGCACTCCCTCGCCCCCACCGGCTTCGGCGACGGAGGCGGCGGCACCACCCGCGAGATGGTCGCCAGGGCCGCCCGGCTGCGCGACCTGGAGGGCTCGCCGACCGTCACCTGGGAGACACCCAAGGCGTTCTTCGACAAGGCCGCCGCCGAGTACCCCGACGCTCCCGTCTGGGTCGGCGAGCTCTACCTCGAACTCCACCGCGCCACCCTCACCAGCCAGGCGAAGACCAAGCAGGGCAACCGGCGCTGCGAACACCTGCTGCGCGAGGCGGAGCTGTGGTCGGCCACCGCCGCCGTCCGTACCGGATTCCCTTACCCCTACGAGGAGTTGGACCGCATCTGGAAGACGGTCCTGCTGCACCAGTTCCACGACATCCTGCCCGGCTCGTCCATCGCCTGGGTGCACCGCGAGGCCCGCGCCACGTACGAGAGGATCACCGCCGAGCTGGAGGGCATCGTCGAGGCGGCGCAGGGCGCCCTGGCCGGCGACGGCGGCACGCCCCTGCTGTTCAACTCCGCCCCGCACGCCCGCCACGGCGTCCCGGCGGGCGGCGCGGGACTGGCCGTCGCCGTCGGCGCCCCGACCGCGCTCACCGTGCGCGAGGGCGGCGGACACGTCCTGGACAACGGGCTGCTGCGCGTCGAGATCGACGCCCGGGGCCTGGTCGTCTCCGCCCTCGACATCGTTGCCGACCGCGAGACGGTCGCCCCCGGCGAAGCCGCCAACCTGCTCCAGCTGCACCCCGATCTGCCGAACAAGTGGGACGCCTGGGACGTCGACAAGTTCTACCGCAACACCGTCACCGACCTCACCGACGCCGACGAGGTCACGGCGGGCGACGACGGCGCCTCGGTGCGGATCACGCGGTCCTTCGGCGCGTCCCGCGTCACGCAGGTGCTGTCGCTGGCGGCGGGGGAGCGGCGGCTGGTCGTGGACACGGAGGTCGACTGGCACGAGACGGAGAAGTTCCTCAAACTGGCCTTCCCGCTCGACGTGCACGCCGAACGGTACGCGTCCGAGACGCAGTTCGGGCACGTCTTCCGGCCCACGCACACCAACACCAGCTGGGAGGCGGCCAAGTTCGAGGCGTGCAACCACCGCTTCGTGCACCTGGAGGAACCGGGCTGGGGCGTGGCGGTCGTCAACGACTCGACGTACGGCCACGACGTGACCCGGGCCGTGCGCACCGACGGCGACCGCGGCACGACCACCACCGTCCGGGTGTCCCTGCTGCGGGCGCCGCGCTTCCCGGACCCGGAGACCGACCAGGGCGTGCACCGCTTCCGGCACGCCCTCGTGCCGGGCGCCTCGATCGGCGACGCGGTCCGTGAGGGCTGGCGGATCAACCTGCCGGAACGGCGCCTGACCGGCACGGCCGGGACCGCGCCGCTGGTGACGGCCGACCGGGACGCCGTCGTGGTCACGGCCGTGAAGCTCGCGGACGACGGCAGCGGCGACGTCGTGGTCCGCCTGCACGAGGCGCACGGCGGCCGGGCCCGCGCCACCCTGACGACGGACTTCGACGCCGCCGACGTCCGCGCGACCGACCTGCTGGAGCGCCCCCTGCCGGACTCCGCCGTGCGGCTGGAGGGCGACGGGGTGGAACTGCGCCTGCGCCCCTTCGAGTTGGTGACGCTGCGGTTCCGCAGGGCCGCGTAGGCAGGGGTGGCAGGCGTCGTTCCACGGCCGCGCGCATCGGACTGCGGGAGATGACCGGCGCCGCGAGGCCGCGCCCGGTGGGCAGCCGACGCCTGGGACGGGGAGGAACAATGAAGGGCCGCAGGCTCCGCCCGGAGCCACGGTGACCGGAGACGGCGGATGAGCGGAGCGAACGAGGTGAACGGAGCAACCGGGTCCACGGGAACCGGCGGAGGCGGCACCGACAGCGGATCCGGCGGCGCGGCCGGGCCCGGCCGAGGCGGTGCCGGTGGTGGTGCGGCCGTCGGGCGCCTCGGCCGCAGCCCCGTCCGCGTCAGCCGTCTCGGCTTCGGTGGCGGTGCCATCGGGAACCTCTACGCGCCGCTCACCGACGAGCAGGCGCACGCCGCGCTGGACGCCGCCTGGCGCAACGGCATCCGCTACTTCGACACCGCGCCGCACTACGGACTCGGCCTGTCCGAACGGCGCATCGGAGCCGCCCTCGCCGGCCGGCCCCGCGCCGAGTACACCGTCGGCACCAAGGTCGGCCGCCGCCTGGAGCCCGCCGACGGCACGGGCGACGACCTCGCGAACGGCTTCGCCGTCCCCGCCACGCACCGCCGCGTGTGGGACTTCACCGCCGACGGCATCCGACGCACCCTGGAGGCGAGCCTGGAGCGCCTCGGACTGGACCGCGTCGACGTCGTCCACCTCCACGACCCCGACGACCACGCCGAGGCGGCCTTCCGCGACGGCTACCCCGCGCTGGAGCGGCTGCGCGCCGAGGGCGTCGTCGGCGCGATCGGCGTCGGCATGAACCAGACCGCGATGCTGACCCGCTTCGTCCGCGACACCGACGTCGACGTGGTGCTGTGCGCCAACCGCTACACCCTGCTCGACCACAGCGCCCTCACCGACCTGCTGCCCGCCGCACAGCGGCGCGGCGTCTCCGTGCTGATCGGCGGCGCCTTCAACTCCGGCCTGCTGGCCGACCCGAGACCCGGCGCCACCTACGACTACGCCGCCGCGCCGCCCGTCCTGCTGGACCGCGCCCTGCGCCTGAAGGAGATCGCCGACCGCCACGGCACCACCCTGCGCGCCTGCGCCCTCGCCTTCTGCGCCGCGCACCCGGCCGTCGGCGGCGTTCTCGTGGGCGCCCGCTCGGCGGCCGAGGTCGACGACTGCGCCCAGCAGTTCGCGGCGCCCGTCCCCGCGGCCCTGTGGGCGGAACTGCGCGCGACGGGCCTGCTCCCGCCCGACGCCCCCGTACCGGCCGGGGAGCACCCCGGCTGACCGCCGACGCGCACCACCACGTGCGGGAGTGGCCCGTACGGGACCAGGACCGGCTCACCGGCCCCGAACCGGCCCCGCCGCGCCGCTTCACGCCCCGCCGCGACGACACGGCCGGCGACCGGCACCGAGCGCGCCGCCGTCTTCCAGCAGACCGCCGTACGCGTCCACGGTCTCTGCCCCCTAGCGCCGCGCCGCCCCCGCCAGCCGTGTCGGCGGCAGGTACTCCCGCACGTATGTCCGCTCCCAGCACGCCCCCGTCTCGCGCAGCTCGCGCCAGGTCGTGTACCGGTAGCGGAACAGCCGGGCCCGTACGTGGCGCGGCGGCCGGTCGGGCGGGAACGGGGAGGCGCGCAGCAGCCGCAGCGTGGCCCGGTCGCCCTCCAGCAGCCGCTCCACGAACGTCCCGAACCACGACCCGGCGTAGGCGGGCGAGAGGGCGGCGAACCACATCATCCAGTCCAGCCGCAGATGGTAGGGCGCGAACTGACGCGGCCAGCGCCGCGGATCGCCGGGCTTGCCCCGGAACTCGTACGCGCGCCAGTCCCCGTCCTCGCGCGGCACGTCGTCCCAGGTGCCCTCGACGACCACCTCGTGGCGGACGCGGCTGACACTGCCGAACGCGCCGTAGGTGTTGACGAGGTGCAGCGGGTCGAAGGACCGGTTCATCACCTGGCGCCGCGAGAGCATGTTGCGGACCGGTCGGTAACTGAGGGCCACCAGCCCCGCGGCGACGACCAGGACCAGCACCGCGTACCACAGCGGGGCGCCGCGCACCCGGGCCGGCGCGTCGCCCGGGAACCGCACCGCCGACAGCGCGAGCACGATCGTGATCCAGTTCAGCCACGAGAAGTTCCCGGACAGCACCAGCCACAGCTGGGTGACGATCATCAGGGCGGCGGCGGGCGACGCGACCGGCTGCGGCGTGAACAGCAGGAACGGCACCACGAGCTGCGTGACGTGGTTCGCGGCCACCTCCACGCGGTGCAGCGGCCTCGGCAGGTGGTGGAAGAACCAGCTCAGCGGGCCCGGCATCGGCTGCGTCTCGTGGTGGTGGTCCAGACACGTCAGCTTCCGCCAGCACTCGTCGCCGCGCAGCTTGATCAGACCCGCCCCGAACTCCACGCGGAACAGGATCCAGCGCAGCAGGAACAGCACCACGACCGGCGGCGCCACCTCGTCGTTGCCGAGCAGCACGGCGACGAACCCCACCTCCAGCAGCAGGGACTCCCAGCCGAAGCCGTACCACGTCTGGCCGACGTTCACGATCGACAGGTACAGCGCCCACGGCACCAGCCACAGCAGCATCGCGCCCCACAGCGGCAGCAGTCCGTCGAGGCCGGCGAGGAGCGCCAGCGACACCGCACAGCCCGTCCAGGCGCACCCGGCGAACAGACGGTCGGAATAGCGCCAGTGGAACAGGCTCGGCGCCCGCCGGAACGGCACCCGGGCCACGAACCGCGGGACCGGCAGGAGCCCCCGCTCGCCGATCAGGGCCCGGAACTGCAGGGCGGCCGTCAGGAACGCCACCAGGTACACGGCGGCCAGCGTGCGCTGGAAGACCACCCTGGTCAGCCAGTAGTCCGGTGCGCTGAACCACTCCACGGCCGTCGGCTCCTCCCTTCGGGCCACGCGCGGTGCCACGCGGGCGCGGGCGCCGCGGGACGGGGTCACCCTCCATGTACCACCCCGGTGCTTGCGCAACCCGGGTAGGCAAAGCGGACAATAGGGGGCGAATGTCGATCGGTGTGGTCGCGTTCCCGTGGCTTCCCAGTCGAAGGGTCGGACAAATGCTGGCAAGGTGGGCCCATGGTTGATCGGGGAGCGAGCGCCCTGTCACTCCCGGACGACTGGCCCGCCCACCCGGAGCCGATCCTGGCTCTCAACCGCATGGGCAGCTTCGACTGGGACCTGGACGCGGGGCACTTCCACATGGACGCCCAGGCGCACGAGGTGTTCGACCTGCGCCCCGACGAGTACGACGGCCGACCCGAGAGCCTCGCCGTCCGCGTGCCGCGTACCGAGGGCTACCGCCTCGACGCCATCGTCTCCCGCGCCATGAAGGACGGCAGCGAGAACTACGGCACGTACTTCCGCATCCGCTGCCGCGACGGCTCCCTGCGCTGGACCCACACCCAGGGCTACATCCGGCGCGACGAGACCGGCCGCCCCCGCCGGATCATCGGCATCCTCCGGGACGCCACCCAGGAACTCGACGAACTCGCGACCCGCCACGAGCAGGCCGCCCTGGAGACGGCGCGCCGCCAGCAGACCGGCGTCGTCCAGTTCGCGACGGCCGCGCTCGCCCACGCCCGCACCGTGGACGACATCGTCGACGTCCTCAAGGACAACCACGGCCTCACCCATCTGGGCGCCACCAGCCTCGTCATGGGCCTGGTCGAGGCCGGCCGCATCCGGCTGATCGCCGAGGGCCCGGCCGGCAGCTTCGTCCCGGGCATCGAACTCACCGGGATCGAGGAGCCCTACCCGATGAGCGAGGTCGTGCGCACCCTCTCCCCGCGCTTCATCGAGTCGCCGGAGCAGTTCGCCGAGCGCTACCCGATCCTGTGGCCGCACCTGAGCGATCTGCACGTCACGTCCGCCGCCTACCTCCCGCTGATCGCCCAGGCCCGCCCGATCGGCGCGATGGGCCTGCTCTACAGCGACCGGCACGGCTTCACGCCCGAGGACCGCAACGTCCTCCTCGCCCTCGGCACCGGCATCGCCCAGAGCCTGCAGCGGGCCATGCTCTACGAGCAGGAGATGGACCTCGCCGAGGGCCTTCAGCAGGCCATGCTGCCGCGCACCATTCCCAGCGTCGCGGGCGCCGACGTCGCCGTCCGCTACCGCGCCGCGTCCATCGGCGGCACCCTCGGCCGGGACATCGGCGGCGACTGGTACGACCTGATCCCGCTGCCCGGCGGCCGGGTCGGCGCCGTCATCGGCGACGTCCAGGGCCACGACACGCACGCCGCGTCCGTCATGGGCCAGCTGCGCATCGTGCTGCGCGCCTACGCCGCCGAGGGACACCCACCGGCCACCGTGATGGCCCGCGCATCCGTCTTCCTGCACGAACTCGACACCGACCGCTTCGCGACCTGCCTGTACGCCGAGGCCGACCTCACCACCGGCGTCGTGCAGGTGGTGCGGGCCGGACACCTCGACGCCCTGGTGCGCCGGCCCGACGGGGGCTGCCGCCGCGTCCCCGTCGAGGGTGGCCTGCCGCTCGGCCTGTCCGCCGAGTTCGGCAGCCTCGACTACCCGGTCGGCACCCTGGAACTCGACCCCGGCTGCACCCTGCTGCTGTGCACCGACGGCCTCGTGGAAACGCCCGGCAGCGACCTCGACGACGGCATGCGGACCCTCGCCGACCTCGTCTGCTCGGGCCCGGACGACGTACGCGCCCTCGCCGACCTGCTCATCGACGTCGCCGAGGAACGCGGCGGCGACGACGACGTGGCGCTGCTCCTGCTGCGCCGCCGGGTGCCCGACACCCCGCAGCCGGGCGGCCGGCTCCAGCAGCACGTGGCGCCCGGCGACGCCGAGGCGCTGCACGCCGCCCGGCACATGATCCGCGCCGCCGTGCGCGCCTGGGGCGCCGCCGACCGCGCCGACGAGATCGAACTGACCGCCGACGAGCTGATCACCAACGCGCTCATGCACACCGAGGGCGCCGCGATCGTCACCCTCAGGGTGCTCACCGGCTCCGACCGGCGGCTGCGCGTCGAGGTCGAGGACTCCTCCAGCGCCCTGCCGCGCCGCCGCGACCCGGGCGAGGCGGGCGTGTCCGGACGCGGGCTGCTGCTGGTGGAGCTGCTCTCCGACGTGTGGGGCGTGGAGGCGCGCGGCGGCGGCAAGTGCGTGTGGAGCGAGTTCGTGACGCCGCGGCGGACCTGACCGCTCGCTCCCCGGATGGCACCCTGGACGTATGCCGGAACTCCCCGAGGTCGAGGCGCTCAAGGACTTCCTCACCGAGCACCTCGTCGGCCACGAGATCGTCCGGGTGCTGCCCGTGGCGATCAGCGTCCTGAAGACGTACGACCCGCCGCCCGGCGCCGTCGAGGGCCGCGAGGTCACCGCCGTGCGCCGGTACGGCAAGTTCCTGGACCTCGCCACCGGCGGCGGGCCGCACCTGATCACGCACCTGGCCCGCGCGGGCTGGCTGCACTGGAAGGACCGCCTCCCCGACGCACCGCCCCGCCCCGGCAAGGGCCCCCTCGCGCTGCGCGTCGCCCTGGAGACCGGCGCCGGCTTCGACCTGACCGAGGCCGGCACCCAAAAACGCCTCGCCGTGTACGTCGTCGCCGACCCGGCGGAGGTCGCCGGCATCGCCCGCCTCGGCCCCGACCCGCTCGCCGCCGACTTCGACGAGGCGCGCCTGGCCGGGCTCCTGAAGGACGAGCGCCGGCAGCTCAAGGGCGCCCTGCGCGACCAGAGCCTGATCGCCGGCGTCGGCAACGCCTACAGCGACGAGATTCTGCACGCCGCGAAGATGTCGCCGTTCAAGCTGGCCGCGTCCCTCACCCCCGAGGAGACCACCCGCCTGTACGAGGCGCTGCGCGCCACGCTCACCGACGCCGTCGAACGCTCCCGGGGCGTGGCGGCCGGGCGGCTGAAGGCGGAGAAGAAGAGCGGCCTGCGCGTCCACGGCCGCACCGGCGAGCCCTGCCCGGTGTGCGGCGACACGATCCGCGAGGTGTCTTTCAGCGACTCCTCGCTCCAGTACTGCCCGACCTGCCAGACCGGCGGCAAGCCACTGGCCGACCGCAGGCTGTCCCGTCTGCTCAAGTGACGCGGGGGCCGTCTCCCCGTGAGGCGGGCCGGTGCCCTGCCGCGTTCACCGGCCGGGCGGCGACTGCAGCGTCACCAGGTGCTCCCCGTCCGACGTGCGCACCTCGTACCGTGCGATCTCCTCGGGATGCAGGGCCGCGCCGCCGCGCATGGTGTTGGGGCGGGCGTCGTGCCGCGGGACGTTCCAGCTGGTCACCGTCTCCTCCGAGCCGTCCCGGCCCACCGCGACCAGGCGGCAGACGCGCGGCCCGGCGCCGTCCTTGACGGTCAGCTCCACGTCGCTGCCCCACGCCTCGTCCTCCGAGACGAGCCGCGCCCACACCCCGGACCGCTCGTCGGTCGCCGTGACCCGCACCGGGCCCCGCCCGCCCTCCGCGTGCAACGCCACGGCGGGCCCGGCGAGGGCGAGCACCACGGCGGCGGCCACCGCGTACAGCGTCCGCCGGCGCCCGGCCCTGCGCAGGGCGGTGACGTCGGACAGCAGCCGGTCCAGCAGCCGGGCGCCGGGGCCGGCGAGCGGGGGCACGAAGCGGGGCGTGGCCCGGCGGTAGAGCAGCAACTGGCGTGTGGTCGGCGCGAATTCGGTCACCTGGGCGGTGCAGCTGGGGCACTCCAGGAGGTGGTCTTCAAAACGGAAAGCCTCCGCCTCGTCCAGCACGCCGAGCGCGTACGCGCCGACGTCGCGATGCCTTTCCAGGGACCTCATGCCGAATCCTCGTGCCGTTGGGTGCGGGTGGGGTTGCTCGTTGCTCCCACCGGTACGCACCCGGGACTCGAATCACTCACGCGCGGGCGGAAAACGCGGCCGAGGGATTCGGAGCGGACCGGCCCGCGGATTGGTCCGGTTCCGGAAAACCTGTGCCGGCCGGAGCGGGCCCGCAAGGGGTGCCCGGCGCCCCGGCGCTAGAACAGGTGGATCGCCAGGTGCCCCAGCGGAAGTCCCAGCTGCCAGGCCGGTGTCCACACCTTCGGCCCCTCGTCCTCGCCGGTCACCGGGGCGCCGCCGGGCACCGCGTTGAGGTCCGGCGCGAGCAGCTCGGTCTCCTGGAGCCAGCGCCAGGCGGCCTCGGCCAGCGCGAGGTCCGGCGCGGGGCGGCCCGCGGCGGCGGCGTCGGCGGCGAGATCGGCCAGCCGCTCGCGGACCCACTCCTGCCACGGCTGGTCGTACGCGGTCAGCGACAGCCAGGTCTCCAGCTGGGTGACGACACGGATGCCGGACAGCTCGCCGTCCGTGTCGGACAGGAACACGGTCAGGGCCAGCGCGTCCCGGCCGGCGCGGAACTCGAAGGACGTCGGCGGCATCAGGTCGCCGCTGCGCAGCAGTTCGTCGGCGATGTACTCGGCGTACAACCAGGCCATGGGGACGGTGAGTTCACCGTCCGTGCTCTCTCGACCTCTGTGCTGCATCCCTTCCTGCCTTCCTCCGGTACGTGCGCGTCGCCCGAGCCGGGCCTCGGTCCGGAACACGGATGAGAACAGCCGATTACTCAACCGGGGTCCTCAGCAAGGCGCTTTACGGAGGTTTGACTCAAGCGTCAGTTTCACCGCAGGTCGGTGGCGTAGCCCGGAAGCACCCGGCGCAGGGCGCGCAGCGCGTAATACGCGCGGGACTTCACGGTACCGGGCGGGATGCCCAGGGCTTTCGCGGCTTCCGCCACACTCGCCCCTTGGAAGTACACGAGCACCAGTACGTCACGGTGCTCGGGCGTGAGAGTCTTCACAGCCTTCCGTACGTCGAGGGTCGCCGCGGCCCGCTCGGCGTGGTCGGCGCAGACCCGGGCGTTCTCCAGGACGGCGTCGCCGACCTCGGGCGGCCGGGCCTGCCTGGCGCGGCGCGCGTCGATCGCGAGCCGCCGTCCCACGGTCAGCAGCCAGGGCCGTACGGAGTCGAAGTCGTCGGCGCGCAGGGCCTCCGGGTGCTGCCAGGCACGCACCAGGGTCTCCTGCACCAGGTCCTCGGCGCGCTGCCGGTCGCCGTCGCAGAGCCGGAGCAGCAGCGCGAAGAGGGGCCGGCCGTGCTCGCGCTGCAGCGCGGCGAGCTCGTGCTCGGCGGTCGTCCCGCTCGTCATGGTGGTTCCGGCGTTCATGGCCGTATGGCATCGCAGGGCGTTGCCGGGGGACAGGCCACGCACACGAGTGTGCGGCGGACGGTCGATCGCGTCGATGAACGGTACGACGAACGGTCGGTGACGCCGGGTCCGCACGCCGGACGGCCTAAAACGCGTGTCGGAGCCACTCAGCACCCCATGCGGATTCTTACCTGTTTATCCGCAAATACGACTACAGCGGGGTGAGTGATGATCGCACGCAGACGGCAGGTGGCCCTCGCGCTGACGGCGCTCCTGGTCGCGGGAGCGGCCTGCCAGGCCGACCGGCACGAACCGCCCGGCAGCCCGGCCCCGAGCGCGTCGGACTCCGGCCGCGGCTTCACGCTGGTCGCGTCCGGCGACGTCCTCCCGCACAGCAACATCATCGAGCGGGCGCGCTTCGACGCGGGCGGCAAGGGCTACGACTTCGCCCCGATGCTCGCCGGCATCCGGCCCGTCGTCTCCCGCGCCGACCTCGCCCTGTGCCACATGGAGACCGTGTACGGCGCGGACGGCGACTACACCGGCTACCCGCTGTTCAAGTCCCCGCCCGAGGTGGCGCGCGGCCTCGCCGCCACCGGATACGACGGCTGCTCAACCGCCTCCAACCACACCCTCGACGACGGCGCCGACGGCATCCGCCGCACCCTCGACGCCTTCGACCGGGCCGGCCTGCGCCACGCCGGCTCCGCGCGCACCGAGGCCGAGTCCCGCACCCCCACGATCCTGCGCGCGGGCGAGGCGTCCGTCGCCCACCTCGCCTACACCTACGGCACGAACGGCCTCCCGCTGCCCGCGGACCGGCCCTGGGCGGTCAACCTGATCGACGAGGGCCGCATTCTGGCGGACGCGCGGGCCGCCCGGCGCGCGGGCGCCGACGTGGTCGTCGTGTCCCTGCACTGGGGCACCGAGTGGCAGGACGCCCCCGACCGGCAGCAGCTCACGCTGGCCCGCACCCTCACCGCGTCCCGCACCGGGGGCCGCCCCGACATCGACCTGATCCTCGGCACCCACGCCCACGTCCCGCAGGCGTACGAGAAGGTCAACGGAACCTGGGTGGTCTACGGCATGGGCGACCAGATCGCCGGCCGCATGGTCAACCCGGCGGGCCTCAAGGACCCGCGCGGCAACGAGTCCACCGTCGGCCGCTTCACCTTCGCCCCGCCCGCCGGGCCCGGCGGCCGCTGGAAGGTGACGCGGGCCGAGTTCGTACCGCAGTGGTTCGACGTCGACGCCGGGCGCGTCGTGAACCTCAACGAGGCCCTCGCCCGGGGCGCCGAGGTCCGGGCCGTACGCGACCGCATCCGCGACATCACCCTCAGCCGCGGCGCGGCGAGCGACGGCCTGACGATGGGCCACTGACCCGGGCGGGGCCGGTCGGAGGGCCGGACCGTACGCGGGCTCAGCGCCGCGCCAGCGCCGAGCGGCGGTAGGAGTAGCCGAAATAGATCACGAGCCCGAGCGCGAACCACACCGCGAAGCGGGCCCAGGTCTGCCACTGGAGGAACGTGATCAGCCAGATCGAGAACACCACGCCCAGCGCCGGCACGAACGGCATCCACGGCGTGCGGAACGTGCGCGGCAGGTCCGGCTGCCGGTAGCGCAGCACGATCACCGCCACGCACACCACCACGAACGCCAGCAGGATGCCGATGTTGGTCAGTTCGGCCGCCTCGCCGATCGGCAGGAACCCGGCGATGGCGGCCGACGCGAACCCCACGATCCAGGTGACCCGCGTCGGCACGTGCCGCGTCGGATGCGTCTTCGCGAACCACGCCGGCAGCAGCCCGTCCCGCGACATCGCGAACCACACCCGCGTGACGCCGAGCATGAACGTGAACATCACCGTGAGGATGCCGATGATCGCGCCCACCGCGATCACGTCCGCGAGGCCGCTCAGGCCCACCGACTTGAACGCGGTCGAGAAGCCGCTCTCCTTGTCGATGTCCGAGTAGTGCTGCATGCCCGTCAGCACCAGGCAGGCCGCCACGTACAGCACCATCGAGATCGCGAGGGAGTACAGGATCGCCTTCGGCATGTGCCGCTGCGCGTCCTTGGACTCCTCGGCCGCCGTCGACATCGCGTCGTACCCGAACACCGCGAAGAACACCGTCGCCGCACCCGTGAACGCCCCGCCGACCCCGTACGGGAAGAACGGGTCGTAGTTCGCCGTGTCGATGTGGAAGACGCCGACCGCGATGACCAGCAGCACCACCAGCACCTTCAGCACCACCACGGCCGTCTCGAAGCGGGCCGCGTTCTTGATGCCGAGGTTCAGCAGGTACGCGATCAGCAGGCACAGCAGCGCCGCGAACAGGTCCACGCGGTGCCCGTCGCCGGTGCCGGGCGCGCCCAGCATCCAGTCCGGCAGGTCGGCACCCATCTCGCCGACCAGGAAGCTGAAGTAGCCGGAAATGCCGATCGCGACCACCGCGACGATCGCCGTGTACTCCAGCAGCAGGTCCCAGCCGATGAACCAGCCCGCCAGCTCGCCCAGCACCGCGTAGCCGTAGGTGTACGCCGAACCCGCCTTCGGGATCATGCCCGCGAACTCGGCGTACGACAGGGCCGCCGCCGCGCTCGCCACGCCCGCCACGAGGAACGACAGCAGGACCGCCGGCCCCGCCGTGCCGTTGGCGACCGTGCCGGCCAGCGTGAAGATGCCCGCGCCGATGATGCCGCCGACACCGATCGCCGTGAGCTGCCACAGCCCGAGCGACCGCTCCAGCCGGGTGCCCTCGCCGACTTCCGTCTCCTCGATGTGTTCGATGGGTTTGCGGCGGAGAACGCCCTCACCCGATCGGAGCCCGGCCATGCGCCTCACCTCTTCGCGATCGGCAATCGGCTGACGGCGGATCATGATGGCTCAGCGCCGGGTCCGAGGAAAGACGCCACGCACGGCGCACGGCAGGCCCCGTGCGGGGCACCCGGGCAGGCCTCGCGCCGCGGGCCCCGTCTACGGAACCACCGTCACCGGCCAGCGCCCCGCCCTCACCAGCCGCACCGCGACCGATCCGACGATCCGGTGGCCCGCCTGCTCCGAGGCGCCCACCACGACGGCGTCCGCCTTCAGTTCGTCGGCCGCCTTCACCAGACCGTGGTATGGGTCGCCGCGGAACGTGTGGAACTCCCAGCGCACGTCGAACGTCCCCCTGACCCGCTCGGTGGCCTCCCGGATGTGCGCCACCAGGTCCTCGGCTGTCCCGTTCGTCGTGTCCGCGACCGGCGCGCCGAGCGCGGCACCCGCCGCCATGACCGGCTGCACGTACACGACCGCGAGCAGCGCCCGCTGCCGCCTGGCCAGACCGCCCGCGTACGCCGCGGCCCGCAGCGACGATTCGGAGCCGTCCACGCCGACGACGATCACCTTCGGTCCGTCCGTGCCCCGTTCGAACCCGCGGGAATGCTGTTCCGTCACACGGCCGAGGCTATCGCCGGACCCCGGCCGCGGGCCCCGGCGGGCGCCGCCCACCCGGCCCACACCCGCGCCGCGCGGTGTGGGCCGGGCGAGTGGAATCGTGCCGCCGCACCGGTGTCACCGGCGAGCGTCGGTGCCGCACCGGGCGACTGATGAGTCATGAAGAAGGATCAGTTGCTCACGCGACGCCGGGCGTTGCTCGCCGGCGCCGGCGCTCTCGGGGCGGCCGGCACCGCCGGCGTGTTCGCTGCGGTCACCGGGAGCGAGCCGGCGCCCCCCGCACCCGCCCCGGGCCCCCGGGCGCGGCGCCCGCTCAAGTCCTCCGCCTACCGACTCCAGCCCCTGGCCGGCTACGGACCGCAGCGCACCGCGCCCGGCCGCACCCCCGTGCGGCGCGCGCCCCTGCTGCGCGTGTCCGGACGCGGCCGCACCCTCGTGCTGACCTTCGACGACGGGCCCGACCCCCGCTACACCCCCGACATCCTCGACACCCTGGCCGAACACGAGGTGCGGGCCATGTTCTTCGTGTGCGGCGAGATGGCCGACGCGCACCGGGGCCTGGTGTCCCGCATGGCCGACGAGGGGCACGTCGTCGGCAACCACACCTGGTCCCACCCGCTGCTGACCCGGCTGACCCGCTCCGCGATCCGCTCCCAGATGGAACGCACCAGCGACGTCATCGAGGAGACGTACGGGGAACGCCCCCAGTGGTTCCGCGCGCCCTACGGCGCCTGGAACCGGGCCGCCTTCCAGATCGGCGCCGACCTCGGCATGGAACCGCTCGCCTGGACCGTGGACACCCTCGACTGGACCACGCCCGGCGCCCACCGCATCGCCCGCCGGGTCGAGAACGGCGCCGCCCCCGGCGTCGTGGTGCTCTCGCACGACGCCGGGGGCGACCGCTCCCAGAGCGTGAAGGCGCTGCGCGCCTACCTTCCCGGACTGCTCGAATCCGGCTACCACGTCACCGTGCCCCGCCGGCAGTTCGCCTGACGGGGCGCGCCCGCCCGGCCGGGGACCGCTCAGCGGACCTCGACCAGGCGGGCGAAGGTGACGACGTTGCCCTCGTAGCCGTTCTCCTTCGAGAAACCGCCGCCGCAGGTGATGACCCGCAGCTCGGCGGTGCCCTTGGAGCTGTAGACGCGGTCGCCGGGGAAGTCGTTCTTCGAGAAGACCTCGATGCCGTAGATCTCGAATACGGCCGTCTTCCCGTCCTGGCGGGAGATCTCGACGCGATGCCCCTTCTTCAGGGCCCCGAGGCCGTAGAACACGGCGGGGCCCTGCTTGTTGTCGACGTGCCCGACGACGACGGCGGTGCCCTTCTCGCCGGGGGAGACCGCGCCGGTGAACCAGCCGGCCAGGTTCGGGTCCTCCGGGGGCGGCGCGTCCACCCAGCCCTCCGCGTCCAGACCCACCGGCATCATCGGCGCGTCGACCTGGATGGCGGGGATCCTGACCCGGTCGGGCACGGAGTACGGCAGCGGGTCCCGCGCGGACTTCGCGAAGGTGCCGCCGGCCACCCGGCCGTCCGTCGCGGCCGCCGAGGCGGGCTGCGGCGGACCCACGTCGAATTCCCCCGAACCATTCCGAATGAGCGCGAGGCCGGTCAGCAGCACAAGCGCTATCACGCCCCACGGAGCGCGCTTCCTCCGCCGCTCCTCCTCTTCGGCCAGTTCGGACTCATGCATGGGCCATCCCCTCTCGACCCGGCCGTCGCCGCGTCAATTCGCGCATACGGGAACGCTAAGCGCCGCGTGGAAAACCGGCGACGGGGCAGTGGCGAACGGGTGGCCCCGCGCCTTGTGGTGAGCCATCCGAGTCGCCACCGGCCGAATTTTTCTGACGGTCCGTGACCTGCGGCGATATATCCTCCCGCGCATGCGCCGCGGTGTTTTCGCTCACCAGGACGGACCATTCCCGAAATGCGGTGCCGCGCAAGGCAACTGAGGGTCTTTCTGGGAGGCGCTTTCTCGCCGATTCTCCGGGGACGGGTCCCGGGGCGCCTTCCGCGGAGGATCACATGCGTAACACTCGTGCCCTGGCGGTGTCTGCCGCGGCGATCGCCGCCGTGGGGCTCGCCGCCCCCGCGGCCGTCGCCTGGGACACCCCGAGCAACATCGTCGCCCTGCCCAGCGTCATCGCCCGCGGCGGCCAGCTGACCGTCACGGTCGACGGCTGCAAGGCCGGCGGCACCATGACGTCCAACGCGTTCCCCACGGCCAACCTCACCGCGGTCCCCGGCTCCCCCAAGGAGAGCGCCCGGGGCACGGCCACCATCAACCGCCACGCCCGCCCGGGCTCCTACGACATCACTGTCAACTGCGGCGGCAAGACGCTGACCCGTCCGGCGGCCTTCACCGTCATCGGCGGTGTCCGCGGCGGTCTCGGCGGCAGCAGCTCCACCGGGGCCACGCCGACCGACATCGCCATCGGCGGTGGGCTGGTGGCGGCGGCCGCCCTCGGCGGCGGACTGTTCTGGATGCGCCGCCGGGCCGAGAAGATCTGACCGCACCGCCGGACGTTCCCGTCCGGCGGTGATCCGCCCCCTTCGGATCGCACGCCGAGCACGCCGAGCACGCCGACAGGGCTTCGCCCCGGATCCCGCGAGGATCCGGGGCGAAGCCCTGTGCGGAGACGGCCCGGTCAGGCGCCGTCCTCGCCCGCGCGGCGGCGGGACAGGTGGTACGCCGCGCCGACCGAGCCGGTGATCAGCAGCGCGCCCAGGCCGATCTCCCGCAGGTCGAGGCCCGCGACACTGCCGCCCTCACCGGCGTGCACGCCGTGCGGCGGATGCAGCGGCTCGGGGTGGTGCGTGGGCTCCGGGCGCCCGCCGGCGATGGTCAGGCCCGTCGACCCGCTCGCACCGTCACAGGTGAACGTCACCTGGTAGACCGCGCCCCGCTTGGCGTCCCAGTCGACCACGGCCGTCGCCGTCGACCGGCGCGGCGGGATGGTCACCGGGTCGAACACCGCCGAGGACACCCTCGCGGGACCCTTGCAGCCGCCGTCGTCCCGGTCCACCCGCAGGCTGACCTGACCGCCGGCCGCGATGGTGGAGGGCAGGACACTGAAGCCGAACGGGGTGATGTCCCCCTGTCCGTAGGCGGCGGCCGACGGCGCGGTCACGGCGAGGGCGCCGACGCCCAGCAGCGCGGCCGAAGCGACGCGTATCGCGCGCATGTGAATCCTCCGGGTCCCCGAGGAGCAGCGGCGGACTTCTTCCGCTCGCGTCAGAAATGCACCTCGATGACCGAAACGCTAGGAACATGCGAACGGACGCGCGATCCGTGTCGGGCGAACGGGGCAACCCTGTGGGCCGCTCAGGGGAACGGCGTGCGTGTCGCCGTCTCCCGGGCGGCCCGTGGTGGGTCAGTTCCCGAGGTGCAGGAAGAGCCGCAGGAACGGGTCGGCGGAGGCGGCGACGCCGCGGCCGTAGGGCGCGTCGAAGTCCCAGATGAGGAACAGCAGGAAGGCGATCAGCGCGGAGAACAGCCCGGCGAGGACCAGCTCGCGCGCGGTGCGCCGGATCTGCAGCGCGAACACCATCCCGATCGTGGCCGCGGCCCCGACCACCAGCCCGAACCACACCACCCCCGGCATGGTCGCCCCGGTCGACTCCGACCGGGCGTTGCGCGCCTGGTCGGCGGCCGTCACCTGGTCGAGGAGCGGCTGGTAGGCCTGCGCCTCGAAGTCGGTGCGCGGCTCGTAGTCGGTGACGTCCGCGCGGACCCGGTCCATGAGCGCCGTGCCGCGCTCGGTGACGCGGCCGTGGTCGGCCATGACCTCCCACTCGGTGGTGACGACGTGTCCGACATAGGCGTTGACGTCGTCGCGAATGCGGTCACGGACGTCGGGCGGGTAGACCCGGACCCGCTCGGAGATCTCGTGCAGCGCGACGGCCTCCGCCCGCACGTGCTCCTGGGCCGCGCTCCGTGCCTCCCAGACACCCGCGATGGCGAGACCCAGGACGATGGCGTACACCACGCCGATCCACATCGTCATGTACTCGATGACGTCCGGGGTCTCGCTCGGGTCCTCGTCCTCGGACGCCGTGCGGTGGCGTACGAGCGTGATGACGACCACCACCGCGCACGCGGCGAGCATCGCGAGGGTGAGAACAAGCCATTCCGGCAAGGGGAGCCTCCAGAGGGGTCAGCGGGGCCGCAGCGCGGCGACGGCGATCACCGCGGGCGTCGCGATGAGCAGGACGAAGGTGAGCGGGGACGGCGCGTCCCGTGTCGGCCGCCGATGCGGCGCGGCGCGGTGGCGCGGGTAGTGCACGGGCGCCAGGGAGGCGCTCGGCGAGGGCTCGGCCGACGGCGGGGGCTCGGGGTCGGCCGGGGAATGGGCGTGGGCGTGGCGCGCGGCGGGGGAGTGGGCGCCGGGCGGGCCTGCGGCGGCGCCGGGCGGGGCGGCGGGGGCGACTCGGGCCTCGGCGGCGGCGACGGGGGTGGTGGTGTCGGGGTCGGCGTGGGCTTCGGCGGTGGCGGTGGCGGTGGCGGGGGAGGCGGAGGCGGAGGGGTGGGTGTGGGTGTGGGTGTCGGCTCGGGGGGTGGCGTGGGCTTCTGGCACGGCGGGAACGTGGGCCAGGTGGTGCTCCCGGCGACCGCCACCGCCGTCGTGCCGCCCGGCCCCGTGGACGCGTAGGCGCAGGCGTCGGCGACGGCGGTGCCGGCCGGTGCCCCGACGAGCGACCACATCAGTGTCATGAGAGCCAACGCCCTTGCGGGGCCAGCGGATTGGGTCGGTTCGGGTTCTCGCACGACCAAGAGCATGATCGGCTCCGGGACGCGCCGCGCCGCCGCGCACCAGGAATGCCCCGAAGGGAGGACGGGCGCCCTGCGGCCCGTTGACCGCGACCGTCGCGCGGCGGGCTCGGGGCCGACGGCGGACGGCCGATGGCGGACAGCGGAAGAAAAGCGCGGGCGGATTGAACACAACCGGGACCCGCGTGCGTACCCCCTGTCGTGCGGCGGCGCAGCAGGGCGCTGCAACACCCTTGCTGATATGGGGAGTTGAAGATGAAGACCTCCTGGCGGAGCGCCTCACTCGTGGCGGGCGCCGCGGCGGTGCTGGCGCTGACGACGGCGTGCGGTCAGGAAACCGGCGGTGCCGCGAACAGCCAGAACGTCGGCGCCACGGCCTCGCCCGGCGACTACAGCAGCGTCGGCGCCGGTGAGGGCCCGGGCGGACTCGCCGGTGGCGAACAGGCCGCCCCGAGCCCGACCGAGGCCCCCGCGGGCAAGCTGTCCGTGGCGACCGACGCCGAACTCGGCAAGCTGATGACCGACGGTGTCGGGCTCACCCTCTACCGGTTCGACCAGGACACGGCCGAGCCGCCCGTGTCGAACTGCGAGGGCGACTGCGCCAAGACCTGGCCCCCGGTGCCCGCCGACGACGTCGAGGCCGGCGAGGGCATCGACAAGGCGCTGCTCGGCGAGATCACCCGCTCCGACGGCACGAAGCAGCTGACCGTCGCGGGCTGGCCGGCGTACCGCTACGTGAAGGACGTCAACGCCGGTGACGTCAAGGGGCAGGGCGTCGGAGGCAAGTGGTTCGCGCTGGCCCCCGACGGCAAGAAGGCGCGGTCCGCCGACCTGCCCGGGCTGTCCACCCGCGAGGACCCGGAGCTGGGCGAGATCGTCGTCGACGGCAACGGCATGACCGTCTACCGGTTCATGAAGGACGAGGCCTGGCCGAAACCCGTCTCCGCGTGCACCGGCGCGTGCCTGGACAAGTGGCCGGTCGTCGCCCCCGTGGCCGTCAATGACACCAAGGGCCTCGACAAGGAGGGCCTCATGAGCTTCACGCGGCCCGACGGTGCCGAGCAGCAGACGGTCGACTGCTGGCCCATCTACACCTTCGCCGGCGACAAGAAGCCCGGCGACACCAACGGCCAGGGCGTGGGCGGCACCTGGTACGCCGTCTCCCCCGACGGAAAACCGGTCGGCGCACCCAAGAAGTAGAGCGCCCTCCGTCACATTCCGGTACGTCCCTTCCGCGGTGTGTGGAAGGGGCGTACCGGTTTGCGTGTTCACGGATCCGATACGGGTCCGCTACCTTTCGTAGCGTTTTCGAACGGGCCGCGCCCGACAGCCATTTGGCACGTGCCGCAGGCAGTGACCGGGAACGGACGGTCAATTTCCGTTTCGGCTCGCTCCTTTGGCGGGCGATCAGTAGCCTCAGCTCGAACACCGGATCGCCGAGCCTTGGAGAGGTAGATGGAGCGTCCCGCCTGGGCCCCACGGAGCATCGACATCTCGGTGCCCAGCGTTTCCCGGATCTACGACTACTACCTGGGCGGTTCGCACAACTTCGAGGTCGACAGGGAAGCGGCCCGCAGGGCCATGGAGTTCATGCCGGGACTTCCCAAGATCATGCAGGCGAACCGGGCGTTCATGCGCCGCGCGGTCCGCTTCGCGGCCGACGAGGGAATCACCCAGTTCCTCGACATCGGATCCGGCATCCCGACCTTCGGGAACGTGCACGAGGTGGCGCAGGCCGCCCGTCCCGACGCGCGCGTCGTGTACGTCGACCACGACCCGGTGGCGGTGGCGCACAGCCAGGCGGTCCTGGCGGGCAACGAGAACACGGACGTCGTCGCGGCCGACCTCCGAAAGCCCCACGAAATCCTGTCGAGCCCTCAGGTCGAGCGGCTCATCGACCTGAATCGGCCAGTGGCGGTGCTCCTCGTTGCCATACTTCACTTCGTGGAGGACGCGGACGACCCGTACAGTGCGGTGGCCGAGCTGCGGGACGCGCTCGCGCCCGGCAGTCTGCTCGTGCTCACGCACGCCGCGTACGAGGGGATCCCGCTGCCCCAGGAGCAGGTCCAGGGCACGGTCGACGTGTACAAGGACATCCGCAATCCGGTGATCATCCGCTCGCGCGACGAGGTCGCACGGTTCTTCGAGGGGTACGACATGGTGGAACCCGGACTGGTGTCGATGGCGAACTGGCGGCCCGACACCTCGCCGGACGACGAGGACCCGTACGCCCACTCCGGCTTCGCGGGCGTGGGGCGGCGGGCGTGAGCGATCAGACGGAGCCGGACGGGCCGGAGGACAGACTGCGCCGGTTCGCGACGATCTGGAGCCGGGCCGTGTTCCCGGTGACCTCGACGTCCGCGACCCGGCCGGAGTTCGAGCGACAACTGCTGCCCCTCGCCCGGCGGTTGAGCGAGGCCCTCAGATCGCGGGCCTTCGACGCCGGCGAGGGAAGGGCCGTGGGCGCGGCCCTCGTCGACGCGCACTGCACCGACCCGGAGGCGCTCAGCCGCACCCTGGACTGCGTCGACGCCTACCTGGTGCTGTACTGCGGCGAGGGCGGCGACCAGGAGGACCTGCGGGCGCGTTCGGCGCGCCTCCAGCACGCCATGGCCGCCGGGTTCGCGCAGGCGCTGCGGGAACGCACCCTGTCGGAACAGGAGTCCATCGCGCAGGCCGCGCTGCTCGCGCAGGGCGTCGTGGCGCAGGCGCTGCACGCCAGCGAGGCCCGCTTCCGCGCCGTCTTCGAGGGCGCCGCCATAGGGATCGGCATCGCCGACCTGGACGGCACCGTGCTCCAGGTCAACGGCGCGCTGCTGCGCATGTTCGGGGTGTCCGAGCAGTCCCTTCGCGGGCAGAAGGTGATGGACTGGTCCCACCCCGAGGACGCGCCCCACACCTGGCGGCTGTACGACGAGCTGGTCCGCGGCGAGCGCGAGCACTACCACGTCGAGAAGGCCTTCTACCGGCCCGACGGAACGGTCCTGTGGACCAACCTGACGGTGTCCCTGCTGCGCGACGCGGACGGCGCCCCGCAGTACCAGCTCGCCCTCATGGAGGACACCACCGAGCGGCGGCTGCTCAACCTGCGGCTGCGCTACGAGGCCACCCACGACGCGCTCACCGGCCTGCCCAACCGCACGTTCTTCTTCGAGCGCCTGGAGAAGGCCCTGGCCGCGGGCGAGGGGCAGCGCTTCGGGCTGTGCTACCTCGACCTGGACGGATTCAAGACGATCAACGACAGCCTCGGCCACGCAGCCGGCGACCGGCTGCTCGTGGAGGTCGCCGACCGGCTCCAGTCCTGCGCGACCGCGCCCGGCGAGATGGTCGCCCGGCTCGGCGGCGACGAGTTCGTGGCGCTGACCACCGGCCCCGACACCCAGCGCGAGGTCGACGAGCTCGCCGACCGCATCATGAACGCGCTCCTCGCCCCGGTCAGCGTCGACGGCCGGGAGCTGACCGTGCGCGGCAGCATCGGCATAGTGGAGGGACCGGCCGGCGAGCGCAGCCCCGCGGAGGTGCTGCGCAGCGCCGACATCACCATGTACCGGGCCAAGTCGGCGGGCGGCAACCGCTACGAGCTGGCCGACCCGGAGGCGGACGCCCGCGCCATCACCCGGCACGGGCTCACCACGGCGCTGCCCGCCGCCCTGGAGCGCGGCGAGTTCTTCATCGAGTACCAGCCGCTGGTGCGCCTCGGCGACGGCAGCGTGCGCGGCGCGGAGGCGCTGGTGCGCTGGCTGCACCCGCAGCACGGGGTGCTCGGCCCGGACAAGTTCATCCCGCTCGCCGAGCACACCGGGCTGATCGTGCCGCTCGGGCGCTGGGTGCTGGAGCAGTCCGTGCGGCAGGCCCGCACCTGGCGGGAGAAGCACGTCGACGCGGGGCCGATGCGCATCAACGTCAACCTCTCGCCCTGCCAGCTCACCCACCCCGGACTCGTGCAGGACACCGTCGACATCCTGGAGCGCGCGGGCGTCGGCCCCGAGGTGCTGTGCCTGGAGGTGACGGAGTCGGCGCTGATCGGCGCGGACGACGACCTGCTCAAGCCGCTGCGCCGGCTCGCCGAGATGGGCGTCGACATCGCGCTGGACGACTTCGGCACGGGCTACTCCAACCTCGCCAACCTGCGCCGCCTGCCGGTGAGCGTCCTCAAGCTCGACCGCTCCTTCACCCAGAGCATGCAGCAGTTCCCGGCCGACCCCGTCGACCTGAAGATCGTCGAGGGCATCGTCTCCCTCGCCCACAGCCTGGATCTCGCGGTCACGGTCGAGGGCGTGGAGACGGGCGCCCAGGCCGAGCAACTGCGCATACTGGGCTGCGACACGGCCCAGGGCTGGTACTACGCCCGCCCGGGCCCACCGGAGCGCCTGCACGAGCTGGCCCTGGTGGACGCGACGAGGTGACCGGAAGGGGGCGCCCCTGAGGGGGCGCGGGGAACTGCGCGACAAGCCCCACGCGACCGTCGGTCCGGGACGAAGGGCAACCACCACCCGCGGCGGTGGGCGGAACAACGCGGTTCACCGTTCCAGCAGCATTCGCTGAAGCTCCCGCGCGGCCCGCGGCGGAGCCACATCGCTGCGGTGGGCCAGCGCGATCGTGCGGTGCAGTCCGGGCCGGGCCAGGGTTGTCACCCTGAGGCCCTGCCCGGCCCGCGCCGCCACCATCCGCGGCACGACGGCCACCCCGAGCCCCGCCCGCGCGAACCCGAGCACCGCGTCCATCTCGCCGCCCTCGACCGCGAAGTCCGGTTCGAAACCGGCGGAGCGGCACGCCGCCACGGTCAGCTCCCGCAGGTCGTAGCCGTGCCGGAACATCACCAGGCGCTCGCCCTCCAGATCGGCGATCCGCACCGTGCGCCGCCCGCCGCCCGGCCGGGGCGCGTCGGGCGACGACACCACCACCAGGTCCTCGCGCAGCAGCTCCACCGTCGTCAGCGCCGGCGACGGCGTGGGAAGCGGCAGCACCACCAGCGCCAAGTCGAGCGCGCCCCGGGCCAGTTCGCGCACGAGGTCGTGCGAGCCGCCCTCCTCGATCAGCAGCCGGACGCCCGGATAGCGGTCGTGGTAGGCGCGCAGCACGTCCGGCAGCAGGCCCGTGCACAGGCTCGGCGTCGCGCCCAGCCGGACCCGGCCGCGCCGCAACTGCACCAGCTCCAGCACCTCGTGCCGTGCGGTGTCCGCGTCGGCGAGGATGCGCCGGGCCAGCGGCAGCAGCGCCTCGCCGGCGTCGGTCAGCGTGATGTTGCCGCGGGCCCGCAGGAACAGGTCCGCGCCGAGCTCCCGCTCCAGCGCCCTGATCTGCTGGGACAGCGACGGCTGCGCGACATGGACCAGGTCGGCGGCCCGTGTGAAGTGCCGGGTCTCGGCGACCGCCACGAAGTACTGGAGCTGATGGAACTGCACGCAGCCATCATAGGCTCGCCCTATCGAATCAAGGCCGACCATGTCTTGGACCGATGGGGCGTCGGCCGCCTACCTTCGGTGACATGGCTCTGGCAACGCGGACGGACCGACGGCCGTCCATGGCGCGCACGGTGTGGGACTCGACCGTCGGCAAGAAGGCAGTGATGGCGGTCAGCGGCCTGATCATGCTGTCCTACCTGGTCGTCCACATGATCGGAAACCTGAAGATCTTCTTCGGGCCCGGCGAGTTCAACCGCTACGCCCACTGGCTGCGCACGGTCGGCGAGCCGTTCATGCACTACGGCTGGACGCTGTGGCTGGTCCGCGTCGTCCTCGTCGTCGCGGTGGTCGCGCACGCCGTGTCCGCGTACCAGCTCAGCCGCCGCGACATCAAGGCGCGGCCCGACAAGTACGTCCACAAGAAGCCCCGGGCGAGCTACGCGACGCGCACCATGCGCTGGGGCGGGATCATCCTCGGCCTGTACGTCGTCTGGCACATCCTGGACCTGACCACCGGCACCGTGCACTCCGGCGGCTTCGAGTCCGGCAAGCCCTACCAGAACGTCGTGGACACCTTCTCCACCTGGTACGGCAACGTCATCTACATCGTCGCGACGCTCGCCCTCGGCCTGCACGTGCGGCACGGCTTCTGGAGCGCCGCCCAGACCCTCGGCGTCGGCAGCCGCACCCGCGACCGCGCCCTGAAGGCCGCCGCCGGCGTCCTCGCGCTGCTGCTCACGGCCGGCTTCGTCGCCGTACCCGTGGCCGTCATGACCGGAGTGGTGAGCTGACATGACCGACTACGCGAACTACACGACGGGCGAGCCGCTCGTCGACACCAAGGCGCCGGCCGGCCCGGTGGCCGAGCGCTGGGACAAGCGACGCTTCGAGGCGAGACTCGTCAACCCCGCCAACCGCCGCAAGCACACCGTCATCGTCGTCGGCACCGGCCTGGCCGGCGGCTCGGCGGGCGCCACACTCGCCGAACAGGGCTACCACGTCGTCCAGTTCTGCTACCAGGACTCCCCGCGCCGCGCCCACTCGATCGCCGCGCAGGGCGGCATCAACGCCGCGAAGAACTACCGCAACGACGGCGACTCCGTCCACCGCCTGTTCTACGACACCGTCAAGGGCGGCGACTTCCGGGCCCGCGAGTCCAACGTGCACCGGCTCGCGCAGATCTCCGTCGAGATCATCGACCAGTGCGTGGCGCAGGGCGTGCCGTTCGCCCGCGAGTACGGCGGACTGCTCGACACCCGTTCCTTCGGCGGCGTCCAGGTCTCCCGCACCTTCTACGCCCGCGGCCAGACGGGTCAGCAACTCCTGCTCGGCGCCTACCAGGCGCTGTCCCGGCAGATCGCCGCGGGCAACGTCGAGATGCATCCGCGCACCGAGATGCTCGACCTGATCGTCGTCGACGGCCGGGCCCGGGGCATCGTGGCCCGCGACCTGATCACCGGCAGGCTCTCCACGTACTTCGCGGACGCCGTCGTGCTCGCGACCGGTGGCTACGGCAACGTCTTCTACCTGTCGACGAACGCCATGAACTCCAACGCGACCGCGATCTGGCGGGCGCACCGGCGCGGCGCCCTCTTCGCCAATCCGTGCTTCACGCAGATCCACCCCACGTGCATCCCGCGCACCGGCGACCACCAGTCGAAGCTGACGCTGATGAGCGAGTCGCTGCGCAACGACGGCCGGATCTGGGTGCCGAGGGCCAAGGGCGACACCCGCCCGCCGCACGAGATCCCCGAGGACGAGCGCGACTACTACCTGGAGCGGATCTACCCGTCCTTCGGCAACCTCGTGCCCCGCGACATCGCCTCCCGCGCCGCGAAGAACGTCTGCGACGAGGGCAGGGGAGTCGGCCCCGGCGGGCAGGGGGTCTACCTGGACTTCGCCGACGCCATCGAGCGCATGGGCCGCGAGGCCGTCGAGGCCAAGTACGGCAACCTCTTCGACATGTACCAGCGGATCACCGACGAGGACCCGTACCGGGTGCCGATGCGGATCTACCCCGCCGTGCACTACACGATGGGCGGCCTGTGGGTCGACTACGACCTCCAGACCACCGTCCCCGGCCTGTTCGCCATCGGCGAGGCCAACTTCTCCGACCACGGCGCCAACCGGCTGGGCGCCTCCGCCCTCATGCAGGGCCTCGCCGACGGCTACTTCGTGCTGCCGGCCACCATCAACGACTACCTCGCCCGCACCCCGCGCGGCGACGAGATCGACGCCCGGCACCCCGTCGTACAGGACGTGCTGGCCGGGACCGAGGACCGGCTGAACCTGCTGCTGGCCGTCGACGGCGACCGCACCCCGGACTCCTTCCACCGTGAACTCGGCGAACTCATGTGGGAGTTCTGCGGCATGGCCCGCTCCGACTCCGGGCTGCGCAAGGCCCTGGAGCGCATCCCGCAGATCCGCGAGGAGTTCTGGCGGCGGATCAAGGTCCCCGGCACCGGAGAGGAGTTCAACCAGTCCCTGGAGAAGGCCAACCGCATCGTCGACTACCTGGAACTCGCCGAGCTGATGTGCCTCGACGCGCTGCACCGCACCGAGTCCTGCGGCGGCCACTTCCGGGAGGAGTCGCAGACCCCGGACGGCGAGGCGGCCCGCAAGGACGACGCGTTCGCGTACGCCGCCGCCTGGGAGTTCACCGGCACCGGCGAGGCGCCCGTCCTGCACAAGGAAGACCTGGTCTTCGAGTACGTCCACCCCACCCAGCGGAGCTACGCATGAGGCTCACCCTGCGCGTCTGGCGGCAGAAGAACGCCCACGCCGACGGCGCCATGTCCACGTACGAGGTGGACGGCGTCTCACCCGACATGTCCTTCCTCGAGATGCTGGACACCCTCAACGAGGAGCTCATCCTCAAGGGCGAGGACCCGGTCGCCTTCGACCACGACTGCCGCGAGGGCATCTGCGGGGCCTGCTCGCTCGTCATCAACGGCGACGCGCACGGCCCGGAGCGCACCACCACCTGCCAGCTGCACATGCGGTCCTTCGAGGACGGCGACACCATCGACATCGAACCGTGGCGGGCGGCGGCCTTCCCGGTCGTGAAGGACCTCGTCGTCGACCGCTCCGCCTTCGACCGCATCATCCAGGCCGGCGGCTACATCACCGCCCCCACCGGCGCCGCGCCCGAGGCCCACGCCACGCCCGTGCCCAAGCCGGACGCCGACTTCGCGTTCGAGCACGCCGAGTGCATCGGCTGCGGGGCCTGCGTCGCCGCCTGCCCCAACGGCGCCGCGATGCTGTTCACCTCCGCGAAGGTCAACCACCTCGGCGTCCTGCCGCAGGGCGCGCCCGAGCGCGAGACCCGGGTGCTCGACATGGTGGCGCGGATGGACGACGAGGGCTTCGGCGGCTGCACCCTGACCGGCGAGTGCGCCACCGCCTGCCCCAAGGGCATCCCCCTGACGTCCATCACGAGCATGAACAGGGAGTGGCTGCGCGCGACCCGCGAGGTGGCCCGGAAGTAGGTCCCGCCACCCGCGCGGAGACCCCCAGACGTTCGCCGACGAGGTGCGGACGGGCGGGGCCGGGAGTGGTGCTCAGAACCCCGGCCCCGCCAAGTACCCCGTCGGCTCCGCCGAGCGCCCCGCCGCCCCGCGGAACCCGGCCCACGTCGTTCAACAACCCCACATCCCCCCTCCTGGCACATGTCACGTGCACGCCAACCGGGATCGGAAGAACAGGACCGGCGGGCCGAATAGTCACCGGTCCTGCCCTCTGCCGCCGCCGAACCCGGCCCGTACCAGGAGAGAGCCATGAACGGCGTCACCACGCTCGACCGCCCCCCGCAGCCCGCGGCACCCACCCGCTACACCGTCACCTTCGCCCGCGACGAGGAGGACGTACGAGCCGCCCAGCGGCTGCGGCACGACGTCTTCGCCGGCGAGCTGGGCGCCCTGCTGGCCTCGCCGGAGCCCGGGTACGACATGGACGCCTTCGACGCCTACTGCGACCACCTGCTCGTGCGGGACACCGTGACCGGCCAGGTCGTCGGCACGTACCGGCTGCTGCCGCCCGAGCGGGCCGCCGTCGCCGGACGGCTCTACTCCGACAGCGAGTTCGACCTCACCGCCCTGGACGCGATCCGCCCCGGCCTCGTCGAGGTCGGCCGCTCCTGCGTCCATCCCGACCACCGCGACGGCGCGGTCATCGGGCTGATCTGGGCCGGGATCGCCCGCTACATGGTCGACCGCGGACACGAGTGGCTCGCCGGCTGCTGCTCCCTCCCGCTGGCCGACGGCGGCGCCTTCGCCGCCGCCACCCTGGACCGCGTCCGGGCCAGGAACCTCGCCCCCGAGGAGTACCGGGTGAGCCCCCTGCGCCCGTGGAGCCCGGACGGCATCGCCCGCCCCGCCGCCCGCACCGAACTGCCGCCCCTGCTGCGCGGCTACGTCCGCCTCGGCGCCTGGGTGTGCGGCGAACCCGCCCACGACCCGGACTTCGGGGTGGCCGACCTGTACGTGCTGCTGTCGATGCGGCGGGTGAACCCGCGCTATCTGAAGCACTTCCTGTCGCTGGTGCCGGCGTGATGACCGCGGTCCGGATCGGCCGTGCGGCCGCCGGCGCCGTACGGTGCGCCCGCGCGGGCGGAACGGGCGGCGTGGCCGGCGCCGGCCCGCACGCGACCAGCGCCCTCCCCGCGGGCTCCGCCTGGCTGCCGTCCGCTCCCTGCACTCCGGCCGCGTGCGTCCCGGCGCGGGCCTCCCGTACGGCGGCGCCGCGCGCGCTGGCGCGGATCGCGGGGCTCGTCGGCCTGCTGCTCACCGGCCTCGTCCTGTCGACCCTCGTCCGGCGCGTCCCCGCAGGGCTCGTGCGGCGCTGGTGCCGGTGGCTCGTGCGGGCCGCCGGTGTCCGGGTGCGTTTCTCGGGCGCGGCGGCGCCGGACGGCGGGGTCCTGCTGGTCGCCAACCACATCTCGTGGCTGGACATCCCGCTGCTCGCCGCCGTGCGTCCGGCACGGATGCTCGCCAAGAAGGAGATCGGCGCATGGCCCGTCGCCGGTCCGATGGCCGCGCGGGGTGCCGTCTTCATCGACCGCGACCGGCTGCGCGCGCTGCCGCACACGGTGGCCCACCTGACGTCCCTGCTCCGCTCGGGGGCCGCGATCGCGGTGTTCCCCGAGGGCAGCACCTGGTGCGGCCGGGCGCAGGGCACCTTCCGGCGTGCCGCCTTCCAGGCCGCCCTGGACGCCGGCGTCCCCGTCCAGCCGGTCCGCATCCGCTACCGCCGCGCCGACGGGTGCCTCGCCACGGCGCCCGCCTTCGTCGGCGACGACACCCTGCTCGCGTCCGTCTGGCGCGTGACGTCCGCCCGGGGCCTCGTCGCCGAGGTGCACGTGCGGGACACGATCCGGCCCGGAGCCCACCGGGACCGCCGCGGACTCGCGGCGGCGGCCGAGCGGTCGGTGCTGCGCGAACCGGCGCGGGACTTGGTGAGGGGCCCGGCGCGAGGCCCGGTGAAGACCCCGGCGCGAGGCCCGGTGAAGACCCCGGCGCGGGGTCCGGTGAGGGTGCCCCGCCGCGCGCTCAGGAGGGCAGGGACAACGCCCGCGCCAGATACGGCGCCGTAGCACTGCCCGCGGCCCGGGCCACCTCGGACGGCGGGCCCGCCGCGACGATCCGGCCGCCCTCGTCGCCGCCGCCGGGGCCGAGGTCGATCACCCAGTCCGTGTCCGCGACCACGGCCATGTCGTGCTCGACGACGACCACCGTGTGACCGGCGTCGACCAGGGCGTGCAGGCGGGCCATCAGGATCTCGGTGTCGGCCGGGTGCAGACCGGTCGTGGGCTCGTCCAGGACGTACAGCGTGTGACCGCGCCGGACCCGCTGCAACTCGCTCGCCAGCTTGATGCGCTGGGCCTCCCCGCCGGACAGCTCGGTCGCGGGCTGGCCGAGCCGCAGGTAGCCGAGCCCGACGTCCAGCAGGGTGCGCAGACTGCGCGCGACGGCCGGCGTGCCCGCGAAGAACTCCGCCGTCGACTCCACCGTCAGGTCCAGCACCTCGGCGATGTTCCGGCCCCGGTACTTCACGTCCAGCGTCCCGGGGTTGTAGCGCGCCCCGCCGCAGTCCGGGCACGGCGCGTACGTGCTCGGCAGGAACAGCAGCTCCACGGCGACGAAGCCCTCGCCCTGGCAGGTCTCGCAGCGCCCGCCCGCCACGTTGAAGGAGAACCGGCCCACGCCGTAGCCCCGTGCGCGCGCGTCGTCGGTCTGCGCGAACACCTTGCGGACCACGTCGAACAGACCCGTGTACGTGGCCAGGTTGGAGCGCGGCGTGCGGCCGATCGGCCGCTGGTCGACGGAGACCAGGCGGTCCACACCCGGCAGGTCCTCGGTGAGTTCACCGATCAGCGTCGACTTGCCCGACCCCGACACCCCGGTCACCGCCGTCAGCACCCCGAGCGGGAACTCGGCCGTCACCCCGCGCAGGTTGTGCCGCGTGACCGGACCCACCGTCAACCCGCCGCGCGGCGCGCGCACTTGGCGCACGGGCGTCGGCGAGCGGTCGAACAGGTGGCGGGCGGTCGCCGAGTCCGCCGTCCCGGCCAGCTCCGCCACGGGACCGCTGTGCAGGACGCGCCCGCCGTGCTCCCCGGCGCCGGGGCCCACGTCCACGAGCCAGTCCGCGCCGCGCACCACGTCCAGGTGGTGCTCGACCACGAACACCGAGTTGCCCGCCGCCTTCAGCCGCTCCAGCACCGTCAGCAGCGCCTCCGTGTCCGCCGGATGCAGCCCGGCGGACGGCTCGTCCAGGACGTACACCACGCCGAACAGGCCGGACCGCAACTGCGTGGCCAGGCGCAGGCGTTGCAGCTCGCCCGCCGACAGTGTGGGCGTGGCACGGTCGAGGCTCAGGTAGCCGAGGCCGAGTTCGACGACCGGCGCGATGCGGGATCTCAGGTCGTCGATGAGGACGCGGGCCGTCTCCGAACGCCCGTCGGCGAGGACACCGGCCAGCGCGGTGAGCGGCAGCGCCGCAAGGTCGGCGATGGTCCGGCCCGCGAACGTCACGGCGAGCGCTTCCGGGCGCAGCCTGCGGCCCGCGCAGGCGGGGCACGGCGCGCTGTCGAGGAACCGCTCCGCCTTCGCCCGCAGCGTCGCGCTCCTGGACTCGGCGAACGTCTTCATCACGTACCGCCGCGCGCTCATGTACGTGCCCTGGTACGGGCGTTGGATGCGGCCGGCGTCCCGCACCGGGTGGACCGTGACCACCGGCTGCTCGTCCGTGAACAGGATCCACTCCCGCTCGGCGGCGGGCAGCTCGCGCCACGGCCGGTCCACGTCGTACCCGAGGGCGTCCAGGACGTCCCGCAGGTTCTTGCCCTGCCAGGCGCCCGGCCACGCGGCGATCGCGCCCTCGCGGATCGACAGCGACGGGTCGGGAACCAGCGACTCCTCGCTCGTGCCGTGCACGTGGCCCAGGCCGTGGCACTCGGGGCAGGCGCCCGCCGCGGTGTTCGGGGAGAAGGCGTCGGAGTCGAGCCGCTCGGCGCCGGGAGGGTGGGCGCCCGCCCGCGAGAACAGCATCCGCAGCGAGTTGGACAGGTTGGTGACCGTGCCGACGGACGACCGCGACGTCGGCGCCGCACGACGCTGCTGGAGCGAGACCGCGGGCGGCAGCCCGGTGATCTCACCCACCTTCGGCGCCCCCACCTGGTGGATCAGCCGCCGCGCGTACGGCGCCACCGACTCGAAGTACCGGCGCTGCGCCTCCGCGTAGATCGTGCCGAACGCGAGCGACGACTTGCCCGAGCCGGACACGCCCGTGAACACCGCGACCACGTCCCGCGGGATGTCCACGTCCACGCCCTTCAGATTGTGCTCGCGGGCGCCGCGGACGCGGACGTACGGGTCGTGCGGGGCGTGCATGCGGGAGGGCTCCGGGGGTGCTGGTGGTCGGGCAAACCCCGCGATTCTATGCGAACGGGGCGGGCGTCCCGAGGGTCCACGCGGAGTTCACGGCTCCGTCGGCTCGACTCCACCGGCCGCCCCTAGCCTCTCGCGCGACCGCCCCCTACCGAGGAGTACCGTGAGCGCTTCCGCTCTGACCGCTCTGACCGCCGCGTTCCTGATGGTCACCCCGGCCGCCGCACAGCAGCCGGTGTCCGTGTCCGCGCGGGCCGAGACGCCCGCCGTGTACGACGACGAGGCGGGCGGCAACGCCGACGCCGACGACCCCGCCGTCTGGGTCGACCCGAAGGACCCGGCGCGCAGCATCGTCATCGGCACCCTCAAGGAGGCCGGTCTCGACGTCTACGGCCTCGACGGGCGCCGCGTCCAGCACATCGCCGCGCCCCCGGCCCCCGGAGAGGACGCCGCCGTCGGCCGGTTCAACAACGTCGACGTCGTCTACGGCTTCGAACTGAACGGCCGCCGGACCGACCTGGCCCTCGTCAGCGACCGAGGCAGGGACCGCGTCCGCGCCTACGCCATCGACCCCGCCGCCGTCGCGGCCGGCCGCCCGCCGCTGAGGGACGTGACGGCCGCCGACGCCGCGCCGGTCTTCGCCGCGAGCGAGGCCGAGGTCGACGAGCAGCACACCGCCTACGGCCTGGCCGCCTACAGCGACGACGACGAGGCGTACGTCGTCGTGTCGCAGCGCAACGAGACGCGCGTACGGCTGCTCCGGCTGGAGGACCGCGGCGGCCGCGTCGGCTACCGCACCGAGGACACCCTCGCCCTGCCGTCCGCCTTCCGGCTGCCGAACGGCCGCGACTGGACGCCGTGCGCCGACCCGGGCGAGGGCCCGCAGGTCGAGGGCATGGCCGTGGACCAGGAGGAGCACGTGCTGTACGCCGCGCAGGAGGACGTCGGCCTGTGGCGGATCGACCTGGACGACGAGGAGTTCGACACGCCCAGGATCGTCGACCGGGTCCGCGAGTACGGCACCCCGTGGACCTACGACGCGGAAGAGGAGGAGTGCGTCCTCGACACCGCGAACGACCCGGGCTTCGGCGGTGAGCACCTGAGCGCCGACGCCGAGGGCGCCGCCGTCTACCACGCCGCCGACGGCAGGGGCTACGTCCTCGCCTCCAGCCAGGGCGACAACACCTTCGCCGTGTACGAGCGCGACGGCGGCAACGACTACGTCGGCTCCTTCGCCGTCACCGAGAGCGCCGCCACCGACGGCGTGCAGCACTCCGACGGCTCCGCCCTGGTCAACGTGCCGCTCGGCGCCGGCTACCCGAAGGGCCTGCTCGTCACCCACGACGGCGAGGCCACGCCGGGCGACGGCGACCGTGAGGGCACCGACTTCAAGCTGGTCCGCTGGGACGCGGTCGCCGGGGCCTTCCCCCGGCCGCTGACCGTCGACACCACGTCGTTCGACCCCCGCGACGCCGACTGACGCCGTGGCGTCCGCCCGGTGCCGTCGGCGCCCCGGGCGGACGGCCGCCTGGCGCGCAGGCGCTCAGGCCCGCACGAGCGAGGCGAGCCGCCGGTAGGAGTCCAGCAGCGCCGCCCGGTCGTGGGTGCTGGTGGTGACCAGCACCTCCTGCGCGCCCGTCTCCTTCAGCACCGTCTCCAGTTCGTGCGCCACCTGCTCCTCGGTGCCCGCGAGGTGACCGGCGAGCGCGGCCTCGTACAGGCCGCGCTCCTTGGCGGTCATCGCCAGGGACTCGACCCGCTCGGCGGGCGGCAGCGGCGGGAACGTGCCGCGGGTGCGGGAGTACGCCGCCGACCAGGCCTCCGGAATCAGCAGCCGCCGCGCCTCCTCGGGCGTGGCCGCGACGGCGATCGTGCCGGAGATCACGACGTACGGCTCGCTCGCCCACTCGGAGGGAGTGAACGCCGCGCGGTAGTGGTCGACGCCGCGCCGCATCCTCTCCCGGTTCCTGAGGTCGCCGATCACCAGCGGCAGCCCGGCGCGCGCCGCGATGCCGGCGCC
The DNA here is from genome assembly GCF_055606745.1 of Streptomyces sp. NPDC037054. Taxonomy (NCBI): domain Bacteria; kingdom Bacillati; phylum Actinomycetota; class Actinomycetes; order Kitasatosporales; family Streptomycetaceae; genus Streptomyces; species Streptomyces sp. NPDC037054. The sequence continues at coordinate 373,768 of NZ_JBVJSJ010000006.1, forward strand.
CTCGCCCATGGCCAGCACGAACGGCGGCACGGTGAGCCCTTCGGCGGGCCGCGCGTGCACACCCGTGGGGGAGGTGCCGCGGAACCAGCCGAGCAGCTCCGCGAGCTGCGCCTCGAAGTCGCCGGCGTCGCCCTTGTCCCGGCCGAGCGCCCGGCGCACCCCGTCGGTGAAACCGACCGAGCGGCCGAGGCCCATGTCGACGCGCCCCGGGAAGAGGGACTCCAGCACCCCGAACTGCTCGGCGACGACGAGGGGTTGGTGGTTGGGCAGCATCACGCCGCCGGTGCCGACCCGGATCGTGCCGGTCGCGGACGCGACGGCGGCGGCCAGCACGGTCGGCGCGGAGCCCGCGACGCCGGGCACCCCGTGGTGTTCGGACACCCAGAAGCGGTGGTAGCCGAGGCGCTCCGCCTCCCGGGCCAGCGCCACGGTGTCGCGCAGCGCCTCGGCCGCGCTGTGTCCCTCACGGGTGCGGGAGCGGTCGAGGACGGAGAAGCGGGTCGCGGCGATCACGGAACTCACACTGCTTCCAACGCCGGACGGCCCGCGGCATTCCCGCCCTCACCGGACGTCACCGCGCCGGTACCGACAGCTCCGCGTCGTGCTCGTGCTCGCAGGCGTCGTCGACGCCGTGCGCCTCCCACGCGGGGAACGGGTCGTCGGGTGGCAGGGGTTCGCCGGGCGCCATCAGGCAGGCGGTCAGCGTCGCGTGCAGCGCCCCGGCGTCCAGGCCGGTCCCGATGAACACCAGCTCCTGCGCGTACGGGGCGTCGGCGTCGCGGGCCGCGGACGGCTCGAAGCGGGCCACGGCGCCGGCCTGCGACCACAGTCCCGTCACGCGCGGCCGGGACGCCAGCGTGAAGAAGCCCTTGGAGCGCAGGACCCGCCCGTACGTCCCGCCGTCCAGGCCCTCCGTCACGAACGACCACAACCGGCCCGGGTGGAAGGGCAGGTGGGAGCGGAACACGGTGGAGGAGATGCCGTACTCCTCGGTCTCCGGCACGTGGTCGCCGTTCAGCTCGCGCACCCAGCCGGGTGCCTGCTGGGCGCGCTCCAGGTCGAACAGGCCGGTGCCGAGCACCTGGTGGAGGTCGACCCGCCCGTGCACGGCCGGCACGATCCGGGCGACCGGATTGAGGCGGCGCAGTGCCGCCCGCAGCCGCCCGGCCGCCGTCTCGTCCACGAGGTCGAGCTTGTTGAGGACCAGCACGTCGGCGAACTCGACCTGGTCGACGAGGAGATCACTGACCGTGCGCTCGTCGTCCTCGAACGGGGCGAGGCCGCGCTCGGTGAGGTCGTCGCCGCTGTCCAGCTCGGCGAGGAAGTTCGCGGCGTCCACAACGGTGACCATGGTGTCCAGCTCTGCCACGTCCCCGAGGGTGGCGCCGTCGTCGCGGGCGAAGGCGAAGGTGGCCGCCACCGGCATCGGCTCGGAGATGCCCGAACTCTCGATGAGGAGGTGGTCGAAGCGTCCCTCGCGGGCGAGCCGGTCGACCTCCTCCAGCAGGTCGTCGCGCAGCGTGCAGCAGATGCAGCCGTTGGTCAGCTCGACCAGCCGCTCCTCGGTCCTTGACAGGGCCGCCTCGCCGCCGCGCACCAGCGAGGCGTCGATGTTGACCTCGCTCATGTCGTTGACGACGACGGCCACCCGCAGGCCGCCGCGGCCGGACAGCACGTGGTTGAGCAAAGTGGTCTTGCCCGCGCCGAGGAACCCGGAGAGCACGGTGACGGGCAGTCGGTCCACGGTCACGGGATCAGCCCTCGGGGCGCAGCAGCCCGCGCTCGTAGGCCCGGACGAGGTGCTGCGGGACGAGGTGCCGGACGCCGTCGACGGTGACCGGGACCAGCGTCGGCGTGGCGGCCTTCCACTGGGCGCGGCGGTGCCGGGTGTTGCTGCGGGACATCTTCCGCTTGGGGACGGCCATGGGTTCCTCCTCGGTGGACGAAAGACGGTGCCGGGCACCGCGCACGAGCACCGAGGACGCTATATGAAAATGGATCCCATTAACAATTTCCCGCCGGTCCGGCAGCCGGAGGGGCGGCGACCGGCGCCCATCGCGGGACCCGGCTGTCTAAGGTGGCGGTGTGACCGACAGCAGCAAGCGTCCGATCGCCGTCTTCGACCTCGACAACACCCTCGCCGACACCGCGCACCGGCAGAAGTTCCTGGAGCGCAAGCCGCGCGACTGGGACGCCTTCTTCGCGGCGGCGCCCCACGACCCGCCGCTGCCGCACGGCGTCGCGATGGCGGTCGAGAGCGCCGAGGAGTGCGAGGTCGTCTACCTGACCGGACGGCCCGAGCGGTGCCGGCGGGACACCCTCGACTGGCTCGCCGCCCACGGGCTGCCCGAGGGTCCGGTCCACATGCGGCGCGACCACGACCGCCGCCCCGCCCGGCGCACCAAGCTGGAGACCCTGCGCCGCCTGGCCCGCACCCGCGAGATCCGTGTCCTCGTGGACGACGACGAACTGGTCTGCGCGGACGCCGAGCAGGCGGGCTTCACCGTCGTACGGGCGAACTGGGCCACCCCGTCGGCCGAGCTGAAGGTGGCGCAGGAGCGCGAGGGCCGGACCTGACGCCGGGGTTCGCGCCCCGGGCGGGCCGGCGGCGCGTCACTCCGAGTCCTCCAGGCGGAATCCCACCTTGAGGCCCACCTGCCAGTGCGCGATGCCGCCGTTCTCGATCTGGCCCCGGACCTGGGTCACCTCGAACCAGTCGAGATTGCGCAGCGTCTGCGACGCGCGGGAGATGCCGTTGCTGATCGCCTGGTCGATGCCGTCGGGCGAGGTGCCGACGATCTCCGTGACCCGGTACGTGTGGTTGGACATGCGGGTGCTCCTCTCGCGGTGACGACGGTGCGGCATGTGTCGCGCGTCACTCCACGGTGCCCCAAGCTGCGGCGGAGCGCGAGGCGTCGCACCTCCGGGCGGGCGACACTTGACCGCCGCATTGGTCCATACCAAAATCCCGGTCACGCCCGTGCGAGCGCCCCGCTCGGCCCCCCACGTCGGGTTTCCCAGCCCTGTCCACAAGACAGAACAGGACCCTCCGTGAGACGTCGCCTCCTCGCCCTCGCCTGTGTCACCACGTCCCTGCTCGGCGGCTGCGGCATGCTGCCCGGAGGAGAGGGCGAGCGGCGCACCGTGACCGTCTGGTTGATGAAGGACAGCGCCTCGCAGGACTTCCTGGACCGCTTCACCGAGGACTTCGAACGCACCCACCCCGACCTCGACCTCGACATCCGCATCCAGCAGTGGACCGGCATCGGCGAGAAGGTGCACGCCGCCCTCGCCGCCGACGGCACCTCGGGGCCGGACGTCATCGAGGTCGGCAACACCCAGGTCCCGCAGTACGTGGAGGGCGACGGGCTGCTCGACCTCACCCTGGAGTCCATGCGGAACTGGGGCAACCGCGACTGGCTGCCCGGCCTCGCCGAACCCGGCCAGCGGTTCTCCCAGCAGTACGGCATCCCCTGGTACGCGGCCAACCGCGTCGTCATCTACCGCAAGGACCTCTTCGAACAGGCCGGCGTCACCGCGCCGCCGAAGACCCGCGAGGAGTGGCTCACCGCCACCGAGAAGCTCAACTCCGACGGCAGACAGGGCATCTACCTCGCCGGGCAGGACTGGTACACGCTCGCCGGGTTCATCTGGGACGAGGGCGGCGACCTCGCCGAGGAGAGCGGCGGGACCTGGCGGGGCGCCCTGGACAGCGCGGCCGCCCTGCGCGGCATGGACTTCTACCGCCGGCTCCAGGCCCTCGGCGAGGGACCGGCCGGCGCGGACGAGGAACACCCGCCGCAGGCCGGTGTCTTCGCCGAGGGCGAGGTCGCCCAGATCGTCGCCGTGCCCGGCCTCGCCCGCGCGATCGTCAAGCAGAACCCGGAGCTGGAGGGCAGGCTCGGCTTCTTCCCCGTGCCGGGCAAGAGCGCGGCCGAGCCGGGCGCCGTCTTCACCGGCGGCTCCGACCTCGTCGTCCCGGCGAACACCGACGAACGCGACGGCGCCGTCGAGGTCGTCGGCGCGCTCGCCGGCGCCAAGTGGAACGCCGAACTCGCCCGCACCATGAACTACGTGCCCAACAAGACCACCCTCGCGAAGGCCGTCGCCGGCGAGGAAGGGGTCGCCGCCATGGCGGCCGGGGCCGCGCAGGGCAGGGCGACCCCCAGCACGCCCGAGTGGGCGGACGTCGAGGCGGACAACCCCATCAAGGCGTACATGACGAGGGTGCTCACCGGCGCCGACCCGGTGACGGAGGCCCGCCGCGCCTCCCGCCGCATCACGGAACTCCTGAGCCCGAAACTCAACTGACGGCCCGGCGCGCGGGCTTTCCCGCGCGCCGGGCCCGGTCAGCGCGCCGGGCTCACCGCGTGATGCCCGACTCCGCGCTCAACGCGCCATGCTCAGCGACAGCGCGAAGCGGCCCGCGGCGTCCGTCCACCAGCGCGCCAGGTCCAGCCCGGCCGCCGCGAGTTCGGCGCGCACTCCCTCCTTGCGGAACTTCGCCGACACCTCGGTGCGCAGTTCCTCGCCCGCCGCGAAGTCGACCGCGAGGTCCAGCGCGGGCACCTTCACGGTCTGCGCCGTACGCGACCTGAGGCGCATCTCGATCCACTCCCGCCCGGCGTCCCACAGCGCGACGTGGTCGAAGGCGTCCGGGTGGAAGTCGGCGCCCAGCTCGCGGTTGACGACGGACAGGACGTTCTTGTTGAACGCGGCCGTCACCCCGGCCGCGTCGTCGTACGCCCTGACCAGCACGTCCTCGTCCTTGACGAGGTCCGTGCCGAGCAGCAGGGCGTCGCCGGGCGCCAGCAGGGCGCGGACCGAGGACAGGAACGCGGCACGCTCGCCCGGCAGCAGATTGCCGATCGTGCCGCCGAGGAACGCCACCAGCCGGGGCCCCGGCGTCTCGGGCAGTGTCAGGGCGGCCGTGAAGTCGGCGATCAGCGCGTGCACGCGCAGCCCGGGCCGCTCGGCCACCAGCGCCTGCCCGGCCAGGGTGAGCGCGCTCTCGCTGACGTCCACGGGCACGTAGGTCCGCAGCCCGTCGAGGGCGTCGAGCAGGTGCCGGGTCTTCTCGGAGGAGCCGGAGCCCAGCTCGATCAGCGTGCGGGCGCCGGTCGCCGCGGCGATCTCGCCGGAGCGGTCGACGAGGATCTCCCGCTCGGCGCGCGTCGGGTAGTACTCGGGCAACTCGGTGATCCGCTCGAACAGTTCACTGCCGTGCGCGTCGTAGAACCACTTGGGCGGCAGCGTCTTCGGCGTGGCGGTCAGGCCCTGGAGGACGTCGGCGCGCAGCGCGGCCTCCTTGGCGTCCTCGGGCAGCGTGCGGGTGAGAAGGAACGGGCTCACGTACGGGGCTCCTTCGCGGATGCGTGGGCCGGGGCGTCGGCGCCCGGCTCCTTGAGCGGGCTGAGCAGCACGTCCGTGCGGCTCGCCACGAGGAGGGTGCGGTCGGGGACCTCCACCCAGCGGGGATCGTCGTCGTACGGCTCGGAGGCCACGACCGTGGCCGGGCCCTGCGCGCGGTACCACAGGGTGTCGCCCCAGGCGGTCGCGGCGACGCGGGCGCCGTCGGTCAGCAGCAGGTTGAGCCGGGACGCGGGGGAGGCCTCGGCGACCTCGGCGACCGTGTCGGCCAGCGCCTGGCCCGGGTCGTCGCCGCGCCGCAGCCGGGCCAGCACCAGCGCCCACACGAACGCCGAGTCGTTGCGGGCCTCCAGCGACAGCACGTCGACGGCGGGCAGCGTCGGCACGAGCGGCGCGAGCGCGTCGGGCCAGCCCGCCACCGCGCCGTTGTGGCTGAACAGCCACGGACCGTCCGCGAACGGCGCCGCGGCGGCCTCCGCGTCCGCGCCGGACAGCGTCGCGTCCCGCACCGCGGCGAGCAGCGCCGTGCTGCTCACGACGCGCGCGAGGTCGGCGAAGGACCGGTCGGCCCAGATCGGTCCGGCCCGCCGGTACCGGGCGGGCACCGGGTCGCCCTCCGCGTACCAGCCGACGCCGAAACCGTCGGCGTTGACCGTCCCGTACCGCTGCCGGCGGGGCGCCCACGACTGCCGGTACAGGGCGTGCGGCGGCTCCACCAGCAGCCGGCCCAGCGGCAACGCGGGCCCGAGGTACGCCACATGACGGCACATCAGAGGCCCTCCGAGCGGGCCGTGCGGAACCCGGCGAAGATCTGCCGCCGGATCGGGTAGTCCCAGTTGCGGAAGGTGCCTCGGCAGGCGACCGCGTCCACGGCGAACGAACCACCCCGCAGCACCTTGTACTCGGGGCCGAAGAACACCTCCGAGTACTCCTTGTACGGGAACGCCCGGAAGCCGGGGTACGGCAGGAAGTCGCTCGCCGTCCACTCCCACACGTCGCCGATCAACTGCCGTACCCCGAGCGGCGACTCGCCTTCCGGGTAGCTCCCGGCGGGCGCCGGACGCAGATGCCGCTGGCCCAGGTTCGCGTGCTCGGGGCCCGGGTCCGCGTCGCCCCACGGGTAGCGCGTCGAGCGGTCACCGGCGGGATCGTGCCGGGCGGCCTTCTCCCACTCGGCCTCGGTGGGCAGCCGGCGGCCCGCCCAGCGGGCGTACGCGTCGGCCTCGTACCAGCACACGTGCAGCACCGGCTCGTCGGGCGGCACGGCCTCGGTCACGCCGAAGCGGCGCCTGAGCCACTGCTTGCCGTCGCGGTGCCAGAACAGCGGGGCGTGCAGGGAGTGCTGCCGGACGTGCGCCCAGCCCTCCGCCGTCCACCAGCGCGGGTCGTCGTAGCCGCCGTCCTCGATGAACGCCCGGTAGGCGGCGTTCGTCACCGGGGTGGTGTCGATCCAGAACGGCGGCACCTCCCGCCGGTGCGCGGGGCGTTCGTTGTCCAGGGCCCACGGCTCGGTCGAGGTGCCCATCGTGAACGGGCCGCCGGGCACCAGGACTTCCGCCGGTCCGGTGAACAGCGGCACCGGGTCCGGGTCGGGCGCGGTCAGGGCCCGCGGGCCCTTGCGGAGCTGATGGGTGATCAGCATGGTCTCGTCGTGCTGCTGTTCGTGCTGCGCGATCATCCCGAAGGCGAAACCGGCCTCGGTCAGCCGCGTCCCGTGGAACGCGGTGCCCTCCAGCACGTCCAGGACCCGGCCGCGCACCTCGGCGGCGTACGCGCGGGCCTCGGCGGGCGGCAGCAGCGGCAGCGAGGGACGCTCGGAACGGGGGTGCTCGAAGGCGTCGTACAGGCCGTCGATCTCGGGCCGCATCGCGTCCCGGCCCGCGACGGCCCGCAGCAGCCACTGCTCCTCCTGGTTGCCGATGTGGGCGAGGTCCCACACCAGCGGGGACATCAGCGGCGAGTGCTGCGCGGTCAGGTCCGGGTCCTCGACGCAGCTGGTCAGCAGCGTGGTGCGGTCGCGGGCGGTGACGAGCGAGCCGATCGCGCGCTCCCGCAGGGTCTCGGCGTCGGTCGCGGGCTCGGTCATGAGCGGACGTCCTTCCGGTTCTTCCCGTGCTCGCCGTACGTCTCCCCGCCGGGGCGGCCCCCGGCGCGCAGCCCGTCGAGCAGGTCGTCGGCGGGGCAGCGGCCCCGGGCGACATGGCGGTCCAGATACGCGGCGACGGCGCCGGTGACCTCGGCGGTGGCCCCGATCCGGGGGAGGGCCTCCAGCGCCGCCGTGAAGCAGACCACCGCGACCTCGCGCAGCTCGGTGTCGGCCAGGCCGTACCGGGCCGCCGCCAGCCACAGCGGGTTGTGCGGGGCGGGCAGGGCCAGCGCCCGCTCGGCCAGCGGCTTCACCGCCCGGTAGGCGGTCTCGGCGGCCTCCGGATCGTCGAACAGCGCGGCCGTCACGGCGAGCGGCACGATCCAGCCGTCCTCGCCGGGCTGCGCGTCGATCATGCGCAGTTCCAGGTGGCCGCGCGGTCTGACCGGCGGGAACAGGGTCGTCAGGTGGTAGTCGAGATCCCCCCGGGTCGGCGGCCGCGGCGCCCCCGACCGGGCCCACTGCCGGAACGTGAGCCCCTCCGGGACGTCCCAGGGCCCGCTGTCCCGACGTACGCACATCACGGGTGCGTCCAGGACGTGCCACGCCCAGGCGGCGCGCGGGTCCGCGTCCAGCCGGGGGCCGCCCGCCCGGCCGGTGCCGATCTGCGTCCAGCGCAGCTGCCGGGTGGACAGCCAGCCCGTGGGGCGGCCGGACGCCAGCGGGGAGTTCGCGAACGCGGCCACCAGGACCGCGCCCAGCTGGTGGGCGAGCCACCAGCGCCGCACGTGGCCGAGGGTGCCGGGCTCCTCGTACCCGGCGTCCAGGCACACCTGCACCGACGCCGAGGTGCACATCATGGCGCGGCCGGCCGGGCCGATGCGGTCGAGGCAGGCCTCCATCGCGTCGTAGCGCGGCCGGCGCAGGAATCTGCGAGGGGCCCGCCAGGGGTCGTGGCCGATGCCGGCGAGACCGAGCCCGGCGCGGCGCAGGACCGCGCGGACGGCGTCGAGATCGGCGGAGACGGTACGCACGCACTCCATGAGGGAGGCGGCGGGCGGCGAGCTGAGCTCCAGCTGGCCGCCGGGTTCCACGGTGAGCGCGGACCGCAGGGGCACGGTCCGCAGTGCGGCGTAGGCCGCTTCGAGTCGGCCGGGCGCCACGGTCAGCCGCGGGTCGCGCAGCTCGTGGACGAGCCATTCCACTTCCACCCCGAGGCTGCGGGGCGGGCCGGTCTTGAAGCAGATGCCCCGGACGAGGGCCTCCACCTCTGCCTCCGTGACGGGTGTACGGGAATCCGTACAGTCACCCGCCGTATCTATTGATGAATCGGACATGTCGGGATCCTCCTGAGATTCCACCATGCCACCCACCCGGTTCTCTGGCCCGGTTGAGCGTCACCCGTCCCACCCAAGACGCTCCTGATGCTCCGCACAAGGGGGCGATCCGGGACGTTCCCGGTCGATCGTCCGCGCTGTCCGCTCCGTTTCCTGGGGCTTTCCCCCGCGTTCGCGGGCGGGAAAACTCCGTTGCGCCACGTCGGCGGGATCGCTCACGATGCCGTCATGAACACGACGGGGGAGGGCGCGTCACGCGGGCCCGAGGCGTCCACGGGGGTGGCGCCATGAGCGCGCGGCTGCGCGGTATCGCCCGGGGGACCGAGGAGATCGTCACGGCGGGCGGCTACCGCGCGTCCGACGGGCGCGAGGTGCCGATCGCGGCGGCGGTCGAGGCGGCGCGCGCGGGCACCCGGACGTACGGGCCCGGCCCGGTCCCGGTGCCGGACGCGCCGCGCCTCGACACCCTGATCGAGGTCACCGGCGAGAGCAGCCTGGAGGCCGCACGCCGCCTCGGCCCCGGGACGGCCGTCCTGAACTTCGCCTCCGCCCGCAACCCGGGCGGCGGCTACCTGAACGGAGCACAGGGCCAGGAGGAGGCCCTGTGCCGGGCGTCCGCGCTGCACACCTGCCTGCTGCGGGCCCGGGAGTTCTACGACCACCACCGCGCCCACCGCGACCCGTTCTACACAGACCGCGTCATCCACTCGCCCGGCGTACCCGTCTTCCGCGACGACCGCGGCCACCTGCTGGACGAGCCGTACACGGTGGCCTTCCTGACCGCCGCCGCACCGAACGCGGGCGTCGTCCGCCGCACGGCACCGGAACGCGCCGCCGCCCTGCCGGCCGCGCTGGCGACCCGGGCCGAGCGCGTCCTGGAGACGGCCGCGGCCCGCGGCCACCGGCGGCTGGTGCTGGGTGCCTGGGGCTGCGGGGTCTTCCAGAACGACCCGGCGCAGGTCGCAGACGCGTTCCGGGCCCTGCTGGGGGCCGGGGGCCGCTTCGCGGGAGCGTTCGCGCACGTGACCTTCGGCGTCCTGGACCGGACACCGGGCGGGGACGTCAGGGAGGCCTTCGCCCGTGCCTTCGCGCGCCCGGCGGGCACAGCACGCGTCCCACGGCGGAGCGGCACCCCGTGACGCCGGACCGCGCGACGGCCCGGCTTCGGGGCCGGCCTCCGGGCTTCAGCGCCAGCCGTAGCGCTCGCGCAGCCGCTGCCGTACGAGGTTGAAGCGCATCCGGTCCAGCGCGCACGCCTCCCGCCGCATGCCGCCGTCGTGCAGGCGCAGCACCCGGTCCACGTCCACCCACGACTCGCGCCCCGTCCGGTCCCACGGCCCGCTGCCGATCGGGACCCACTCGCGGTCGCCGTCGTGCCGCTTGCTCGACAGCTGCACGGCGAGCAGGGTGCCGGCGGCCTCGCGGGCGACGACGAGCACCGGGCGGTCCTTGCCCCGGCCGTCGTTCTCCTCGTAGGGCACCCACGTCCAGACGATCTCGCCCGGGTCGGGGTCGCCGTCGTACGCGGGGGAGTACTCGGTGCGCACCCGCCCGGCCGAAGCGGCGTCGGCCTCGGTCGTGGCGGTGGGGCCGTACCGGCCGGGGGCGTGCTCTGCGGTGCCGTCGGTGGAGGAAGTCACGGGCGTCACGCTAACGGCTCACGACCCGACCGGCGTCACCCGCCCCGTCGGCCACGCCTCGTACCACCGCAGGTCCGCCTCCAGTTGCGCGGCCAGCGACACCAGCAGGGGCTCGCTGTTCGCCGGGCCGAGGAGCTGCGCGCCGACGGGCAGTCCGTCGGCGGTGAACCCGGCGGGGACGTTCACACCGGGCCAGCCGAGGACGTTCCACGGCCAGGCGTAGGGGCAGGCGGCGATCATCGCCCGGTCGGTGGCGAACCCGCCGAGCTCCAGCAGCGCGCCGATGCGCGGTGGGGGAGTCGCCGTGGTGGGCGCGAGGACCACGTCGTACGACGTGAAGAACGCGCCGACGCGACGCCGCAGCGCCGCCTCCGCCCGCCGCGCGGCCCGCAGCGGCGCGCCGCCCAGCAGCCGGCCGAGCCGGGCGGCGTCCCGGGTGCGCCGGTCGAGCAGCGCGGGGCAGGGCACCTCGCGGGCCCACTCGGCGATCCCCGCGGTGGCGCGCGGCAGGAACGTCAGCCCGATCGGCCCGTAGGGCGGGTCGGCCTCCTCGACGCGGTGCCCCGAAGCGGCGAGCCGCTCCGCGAGTTCGACCACGCGGGCCCGCACCTCGGGGTGCAGCCGGGCGGGCAGCGCCGTGAAGGGCGGTTTCAGGGAGAGCGCGACGCGCAGCCGGCCGGGGTCGCGGCGGGCCGCCGCCCGGGCGTCGACGGACGGCGGCCGGTGCAGGTCGCCGTCGTGATTGCCGCTCGCGGCGTCGAGCAGCAGGGCGGCGTCGGCGACCGTGCGGGCCAGGGTGCCGTTGACGGTGATGCCCTGGAACGACTCGGCGCGCGGCCAGGTCGATATCCGGCCGCGCTGCGGCTTGATGCCGACGAGATGGGTCCAGGCGGCCGGGATGCGCACCGATCCGGCGCCGTCCGAGCCGAGCGCCGCCGGCACCAGACCGGCGGCGACCGCGGCGGCCGAACCGCCGGACGAGCCGCCCGGCGTGTGCCCGGGGTGCCACGGATTGCGGGTCGCGCCGAACGCGGGCCCCTCCGTGAACGGCCACTGCCCCAGCTCGCAGGTGTTGGTCTTGCCGACGACCACGGCTCCCGCCGCGCACAGCCGCCGCACCGCCTCGCCGTCCTCGGCGGCCGGCGGGAACTCGCCGGGGCAGCCGAACGCCGTCGGCTCGCCCGCCACGTCCATGTCGTCCTTCACCGCCACGGGCACCCCGAGCAGCGGCAGCCGTTCCCCGGCGGCGAGTCGACGGTCGGCGGCGTCGGCCTCGGCGAGGGCCCGCTCGGCCCGCACGACCCGGAAGGCGTTCAGCGATCGCCGCGTCGCCTCGATCCGCGCCAGCGCCCGCTCGACCAGCGCGCGGGAGGTGACGTCCCCGGCGGCCAGCGCACGGGCGGACTCGACCAGTCCCGCGGCACGGTCGGGCGTCGGCGTCATGCGGGCCACCTCCGGGAGCACGGTGTCTACCGAACAGTAACGTCGGGCGGCGGGTGACGGAACGCCCTTGGCGCGGCGGGCAGTTCACAGGTATTCACACCGTCATGCGCGGCCACGCGTGGCGTTCGGCAGAAGCAGTCCGGACTGCTCAACCTGCCCGTGGTGACGGCCTCCAGCAGCACCACCGAGAAGCAGGCGTCCACCTTCCCGCGCCACTACGCCCACGAACACCGTCCCTGTGGGGCCGGCGTCAGTCCTTGCGGCCGGTCACCGCCACCGTGACGCCGAGGCCGATCATGGACAGCCCGCCCGCCCCGCCGACCAGGGACAGCCGCCCCGGCGAACGCGCGAACCAGTCCCGGGCGCCGGCCGCGACCAGCCCCCAGACGCTGTCGCAGGCCACCGCGATCACGTTGAAGACGAGGCCGAGCAGCAGCACCTGGGCCACCACGCCGCCGCGGTCCGGATCCACGAACTGCGGCAGCACCGCCGCGAAGAACACGATCGTCTTCGGATTGGTCACCCCGACCACGAAGCCCTCCCAGAACGTCCGCCGTCCCCCGGGCGCGGGCGCCTCACCGGCGAACACGGCCCGCAGCGCGCCCCGGTCCCGCCACGCCCGCACCCCCAGGTGCACGAGGTAGGCGGCGCCCGCCAGCTTCAGCGCCGTGAAGACGAGGACCGAGCGCTCCACGACGGACCCGACACCGAGGGCGACGGCCGCGACGAGGACGTAGGCGCCGGCGGTGTTCCCGACGACCGTGGTCAGCGCGGCGCGACGGCCCTGCGCGAGCGCCCGCCCGATCACGAACAGCACGCTCGGGCCCGGGATCACGATCAGCAGGAAGGACATCGCCGCGAAGGCGGCCAGACGGTCGGTGGACACCATGCGGCCATGCAAGACGTGCGGGGCACGCCGCGGCAACCGGATTTCTCCGGCAACCGGATTTCCCCGACGACGGGATTTCCCCGGCGAGACCGGACGTCAGCGCCGTCCATGGCCGGGGCGGCCGGAAATCGGTGGACGTGCTCGGAAGGTCCTGCCTACGATCCCGGCGCGGCATCGCGTGTCGGTCACCGGCCGGGTGAGGCATGGAGGCGCCGTGGAGATGCCCGTGGAGGCATTGCCCGTGTCAGTCGAGTTCAACCACACCATCGTTCTCTCCCGCGACCGGGAGAAGTCCGCCCGATTCCTCGCCCGTGTCCTCGGCCTGGAGGTCGGGGAACCGGCCGGGATGTTCCTGCCCGTGACGACCGCGAACGGCGTCACGCTGGACTTCGCGACCGTCGGCATCGACATCCCCGTGCAGCACTACGCGTTCCTCGTCTCCGAGGACGAGTTCGACGAGGTCCTCGCCCGTCTCGTCGCGGACCGCGTGCCCGTCCAGGCCGACCCGCAGGGCCGCCACCCGGGCCGCATCAACCGCAACGACGGCGGGCGCGGCGTGTACTTCACCGACCCCGCGGGCCACGGCCTGGAGGTCTTCACCCGCCCCTACGGCACCGATCCGGCGTCGCCGCTCAACGGCGTCACGGAGCCGGTCCCCGGCGCCGTCTGAGCCCTCGCCCCGAGCGGCGCCTCACCGGCCGGTCACCCGACCACTCGGTTCGCCGGCGACCCGGTCGACCGGCCCGTCCGGTTCACCGGCCCACCCGGTTTACCCGTCCGCGTGCCGGTTACGCGGGCGGGGAGCCGAGTGGTGAGGAGGCCGCGTGAGCAGTCGACGTACGGACCGCCCCGAGCGGCCGGTCCCGCGGGCGCGGTCCGGCGCGTTCGGCCGCCGGTGGCCCCGGACCGGCACCGAACCGTGGACGGCCCAGAGCGCGGTGCGTACGCGCCGACTGCTCGCGGCTCTCTTCCTGCCGCTGTTCGTCGCGGCCACCGTGCTCTTCGCGGTGCTGGCCGCCGCCGCGGAGCCCGGAGCCGCTCTCGACCGCGGCGAACTCGTCGTCCTGGCCGTCGTCTGCGGAGTGCTCGCGCTGACGGCGGCCGTGGACCTGTGGGTCGTCGGACGCCGCCTGCGCCGGGAACGGGGCGGGCCGCGGGGCCGCTGACGCCGGTCAGCGCCGGTAGAGGCCCACCAACTCGCCCTCCGCCAGCCGCCGTTCCCCGACCGCGCGGTGCACCTCGTCGGCGGTCGGCGCGTCGGACAGGACGCAGGGCTCGGAGAGGGCGAGCAGCCGGAAGACGTAGTGGTGCGGGTCGTCACCGGGCGGCGGGTGCGGGCCGCCCCAGCCCTCCCGGCCGTACCCGTTGACGAGCTCCGTGCCGCCCGGCGGTACCTGTCCGGCGCCGACGCCGTCGCTGTGCGGGTCGACGCCCACGACGATCCAGTGCACGAAGGTGCCCGACGGCGCGTCGGGGTCCTCGCACACCAGCACCAGCTCGGCCGCGTCGTCCGGGACGCCGCTCCAGGACAGGGGAGGGGACACGTTCTCGCCCTCCAGCGCGTAGTGGCGCGCGATGGGGGCGTGATCGTCGAATGCGCTGCTGCGGAGGTCGATGCCGGACATGGGGCCCGAAGTACCCCTCTCGACCCGGGGCATGCGCGCGCCGCCGCCCCGCCGCCCCGCAGTGCCCGCCCGCCCCCGTCACGCGGAGGCCCCGCCACCCCGGCCCCCCCGTCACCCCAGCGCTCCGCGCCCCGCGCCTCACGCGTCCAGCGTCACCGCGCACGACCAGCCGTACGCGTCCGGCCCGATGTGCAGGTCCTGCCATTCGACGGCTCTCGGCGCCGACCCGGTGATCTCCACCTCCCGGAGCCGGGCGACCGCCAGCCGGATGTCGAGGCCGCCCTCGACGTCCTCCGCCTCGACGTCCACCGGCACCTGCCCGTGCGCCTCCAGCCGGTAGAGCACCTCGTCGAGCAGCGTCGCCAGCAGATCGTCGTCGCTGCCCTCGGCCAGCCGGACCCGGTCCACGCCCGTGGCCCGTACCCCGGACACGTCGGCGAAGGACTCCACCATGCCCAGCACCGCCTCCGCCAGGCAGCGCTCACGGTCCGCCGCCCACGCCTCGACGCGGATGTCGTCGCTGTGCGGCACCGCGCGGTGCCCGCTCTCACCCTGCCGCCGGGCCTGCCTGTCGTCGTCCGCTTCACCCACCATCCCCACCGTCTTCCCTCGCGCCGGACACACATGCGGTCCCGGACCGCCCGTTGTACCGGAAGGACGGAAGCGGCCGGCCCTGCGCAGGCCCGCCCTGGGTACCCGGCCGGTGAGAACGGACCGCACCCACGAGTGAGAAGGGGCGATCGCGATGATCTCCCGCCTGGTCCGGGTCCCCGCCGACGGCGTGTCACTCGCCGGCGACCTCGACCTGCCGGACGCCGCGCGCGGCGTGGTGCTGTTCGCGCACGGCAGCGGCAGCTCCCGGCACAGCCCGCGCAACCGGCAGGTGGCCGCCGACCTGCGCACGGCCGGCCTCGGCACCCTGCTGATGGACCTGCTCAGCGAGGAGGAGGAACAGCGGGACCTGCGGACCGCCGAGCACCGCTTCGACATCCCCCTGCTGGGCCGCCGTCTGGTCGCCGCGACCGACTGGCTCGCCGGCCGGCCGGAGACCGCCGCGCTGCCCGTCGCCCTGTTCGGCGCGAGCACCGGCGCCGCAGCGGCCCTGGTCGCCGCCGCCGAGCGGCCCGACCGGGTGGTGGCCGTGGTGTCCCGGGGCGGCCGGCCCGACCTCGCCGACGAGGCCCTCGACGCCGTACGCGCGCCCGTGCTGCTGATCGTCGGCGGCGACGACCGGGAGGTGCTGCGCCTCAACGAGGAGGCGGCGCGGCGGCTGCGGGCGCCGCACCGGGTGCACGTGGTGCCCGGCGCGACCCACCTCTTCGAGGAGCCCGGCGCGCTGGAACGGGTCGCCGACGCGGCCCGCCGCTGGTGCGACGCGCACGTGGGCGCCCCCACCGACTGACCCGGCGATCTCCCCGGCGGTTCACCCGGCCGACGGCGTCGTGATCCTCAACCGCGCGCCCTGCCGCAGCAGTTCGCGCTGCACCAGCCGGTACGGCACACCCCGCGGACCGTGCCCGTGCCGCACCGTCAGCGCCGCGCACACCCCCGCCGCCTGCCCGGTCGCCATCGCGATCGGCATCACCCGGTACGAGGAGTGCGCCACGTGCGTGCCGGAGATGCAGCGCCCCGCCACCAGCAGCCGCTCCGTGCCGCGCGGCACGAGGCAGCGCAGCGGGATGTCGTAGAACTGGCCCATCGGCACGCGCTTGAGGACCGTGCCGGAACCGCGCGGGTTGTGGATGTCGACCGGGTACGCGCCGTGCGCGACGACGTCCGGGAACGGCCGGGCGCCCAGGATGTCGTGGCCGGTGAGCTGGTAGTCGCCCAGCACCCGCCGCGTCTCGCGCACCCCGATGTGCGTGCCGGACTGCACGACGTAGGACTCCTCGAAGCCGGGCACGCGCGTGCGCAGGAAGCGGTCGATCTGGGCGAGCTGGCGGCGTGCGGTGTACTCGGCGCGGGTCAGGTCCCACACGCTGGTGCCGAGCACCCGGTTCACGCGCGTGCTGTTGACGCTGACCTCACGGGGGTGCGGCGTGCCGAAGAACAGGATGTCCTCGCGCGGCAGCCGCAGGTCGCCGTCCGCCCGCGCCTCCTCCACCAGGTCCCACAGACCGTGCACGCCGCGCCACTGGTCGGGATGCGCGCGCACGTAGTCCGCGAAGTCCGCCCGGGCGAAGTCGGCGACGCGGAACATCAGCGTCATCGGCTGCACGAGACCGTCCTCGCGCCGCCCGATCTCGTACGGCGCCCCGCAGGCCGCCGCGACGTCGCCGTCGCCGGTGCCGTCCACCACCACCGACGCGTCGATCACCACCGGCCCCGACTTGGTCTCGAACACCACCCGCCAGCCGTCGTCCAGGCGCAGTGCCGTCGAGGCGAAGGCGTGGAACAGCACCCGCACCCCCGACTCGTCCATCATGTCGAGCAGCACCAGCTTGAACAGCTCCGGGTCGAACGGCACGGTGTACCCGGTCCTCGGGGACGGCTTCAGCGCGCCGCCCCGCGACAGCAACTGGTCCATCAGCCGCCACAGCACGCCCGCGACGACCGGCTCGCCCTCGCCGTGGTCGGTGGGCAGCAGCCGTGCGTCGTCGCCCGACTCCGTGAAGGTGGCCTGCTTGTGCTCGTTGTGGAACGACATCAGCGGCATGACGAGCGCCGCGGTGGCGTTGCCGCCGAGGAACCCGTACCGCTCCACCAGGGCGACGTCCGCCCCGGCGTCGGCGGCGGCCACCGCGGCGGCGCACCCCGCGGGTCCGCCGCCCACCACCAGCACGTCGACCCGGCCGCCGTGCTGGGCCGGCCGGGACGGCAGGGTGACGGTTTCCGGATTGGAGGGCTGTCGCAGGATCGGCATCGCTGTCCTTCCGCGTCCGGCCCGGTCACACGCTCAGGGAGCCCGCCGACGGGACGGTGAGATCCGCCGGCTCCGAGGCGGGGGCCGACCGGCCGCCGTCGATGTCGTCCAGCAGGTCGCCGCACCGGTCGCAGGTCTGCGTGGCCGTCGTGCGCAGCTCCCGGACGCGGGCGTTGAGGGCGTCCCGGCGCTCCGGGAACTCGTCCCACAGCCGGTCCACCTCCGCGAGCAGCAGCCCCGCCTGCTGCCGGGCCACACCCACGAGCGCCGGGCTCCCCACACGGCGGGCGAAGTCGAAGACCTTCCCGGAGTACGGCAGCGGCAGCACCGGAAGACCGGACAGCGCCGCGAAGATCACGAAGTGCAGCCGCATGCCGACGGCCAGGTCCAGGTGCCGCATGAACCCGAGGACCTGTCCCGGGCTGTACGAGCCGTGCAGGATGCGGCCCTGGTCGGGGGCGGTCATGTGGGACAGCACGGCGTGCGCGTGCCGGACGTCGTGCCGTTCCATCGGCAGGAACACCACGTGCGCGTTCAGCCGCCGCACCAGGAAGTCGGCGACGTCGGCGAGCAGCGCGTGGTAGTCGCCCTCGTCGAGCTTCTCCGCGGCCCGGCCGGGCTCGCGCACCGACATGCCGACCAGCCGGGCGTCGGTCGGCACGCCCTCGTCGCGCATCATCGCGTCGGTGAACGGCTCCGGCCGCAGCAGCAGCGCCGGGTCCGCCGTGACGACGACCTCCCGCTCCAGGCCGACCTCCTCCAGCACCAGCCGGGACTCCTCGTCGCGCACCACGACGTCGTCCATCTCCGCCAGTACGGTCCGCACCGCCTCCCGGTCGTCCCGCTCCCGCAGCGGGCCGGCGCCCACCGCGTACGCGAACGTGCGCACGCCGCGCTCCTGGGCGGCCCGCACCAGCCGCAGGTAGCGGCGCGCCTCACCGTCGTAGAGGATGCCGCCGCCGCCCAGCACCAGCAGGTCGAGGGAGGCCAGCGTGTCCAGGACGTGGTTGAGGCTCACGCCCTCCCAGTCGAGCACCTGGTCGGCGGCTTGGTGGTGGGCCCGGGTGTGCTCGGCGTTGCGGCTGAACACCACCAGCCGCGCGTCGGGCCGCAGTGACCGCAGACAGCCCAGCACGCAGGACAGGATCGACTCGTCGCCGATGTTGAAACCGCCGTAGGAACCGAGCACGCCGATGCGCGGGCCCGACCGGGCGGGCAGCGAGGGGGCAGTGGTCATCCGAAGTCTCCCGTCGGTGGGGATCGGGCGGGTGCGCACGGCGCGGACCTCGCCGGGGTACGGCGGGCCCGGCCGCCCATGACGCAGCGGCGGTCGCGCCCGCGCAGGGTGCCGGGTTGCCTCACCTGCCCGGCGGGAAACGCACCCGATCCGGCGAGTTTCCCGCTTGCGGACCTGGCCCCGCCGTGCCGGCGTGCATCGGCGGGGCGAGGAGGGGTACGCGGGGCGCGACTTCCGGAGCGGGCCGGGGCCCGTCCTCCGGTGCGGGAAGGAGGCACGACGGCCATGCTGTTCCGTGATCGCCGTCAGGCCGGGCGGGAACTGGCCGGGGAACTGCGCGAACTCCGCGAGGCCGGGGGCCTTCCCGATCCCCTCGTCCTCGCCCTGCCGCGCGGCGGCGTCACCGTCGCCCGCGAGGTCGCCCACGCCCTGGACGCCCCGCTCGACGTGCTCGTCGTGCGGAAGATCGGCGCGCCCCACCACGAGGAGTACGGCGTGGGCGCACTCGCCGGGGACGACGAGCCCTTGTACGACGACGATGCCCTGGCCCGCCTGGGTCTCGGCCCGGACGACCTGGCGCCCGTCGTGGAACGGGAGCGGACCGAGCTGCGGCGCCGCGAGGAGCGCTACCGGCAGGGCCGCCCCGCCCCCGAGGTCCGGGGCCGCACGGTGATCGTCGTCGACGACGGACTGGCGACCGGCTCGACCGCCCGCGCCGCCCTGCGCGCGCTGCGCCGCCGTGCCCCCGCCCGGACCGTGCTGGCCGTGCCGGTCGGCTCCCCGGAAGCGGCGAGGTCACTGAGCACGGAGGCCGACCTCGTCGTCTGCCCGCACCGGCCGGAGGCGTTCATGGCCGTCGGCCAGTGGTACGACGACTTCGAGCAGCTGACGGACGAGGACGTACTGGCGGCCCTGCGCGCCCAGCGCACGGTGGGAGGCTAGACCTCCACCGGGTCAGACCACGCCGTCCGCGCGCAGGGCGGCGATGTCGGCGGGGGAGCGGCCGAGTTCGGCCAGGATCGCGTCGGTGTGCTCGCCGACCGCCGGTACCGGGTCCATGCGCGGCTCCGTCCCCGCCAGGTCGGCCGGCGGCAGCAGTGCCTCGACCGTCGCGCCGCCGGGCACGGCGACCTCCCGCCAGCGGTCGCGGCCGGCGAGTACGGGATGGTCGAGGAACGCGGCGACGTCGTTGACACCGGCGCAGGCGATGCCGATGGCCCGGAGCCGCTCCAGCAGTTCGGCTGCGTCGGAGCGGGCGCACCGCTCGGCGACGACCGCGTTGAGTTCGGTGCGGTGGGCGACCCGGTCGGAGCCGGTCGCGAAGCGCGGGTCCGCGGTGAGCTCGGGCCGGCCGAGGAACTCGGCGCACAGCCCGGCCCACTCGCGCTCGTTCTGGATGGAGAACAGCACCTCCTTGCCGTCGGCGGCGCGATAGGTGCCGTACGGCGCGATCGTGGCGTGCTGCGTGCCCAGCCGCGGCGGCTGGCTTCCGCCGTACCGCGTGTAGTAGGCGGGCTGCCCCATCCACTCGGCCAGCGCCTCGAACAGGGACACCTCCACCGGGTGCGCCACGCCGGTGGTGGCCCGCGTGTAGAGGGCGGTGAGGACGCCGCTGTACGCGTACATCCCGGCGGCGATGTCGGCGACGGATATCCCGGTGCGGGCGGTCTCCTCGGGGGTGCCGGTCAGGGACACCAGGCCGGTCTGGCACTGCACCAGCAGGTCGTACGACTTCCGGTCGGCCCACGGCCCGGTCGTGCCGTAGCCGGAGATCGTGCAGGGGACGAGCCGCGGGTGGCGCCGCGTCAGCACGTCGGTGCCGAGGCCCAGCCGGTCCGTGGCGCCCGGAGCGAGGTTCTGCACGAACACGTCGGCGCCGGCGAGGAGGTGGTGCAGGACCTCGATGCCCCGCGGATCCTTCAGATCGAGGGTCAGGGACTCCTTCGACCGGTTCAGCCAGACGAAATAGCTGGAGTGCCCGTGCACGGTCGTGTCGTAGCGCCGGGCGAAGTCCCCCTCGCCGGGCCGCTCCACCTTGATGACCCGGGCGCCCAGGTCGGCGAGCTGCCGGGTGGCGTAGGGAGCGGCCACCGCCTGCTCCAGGCTGACCACGGTGATCCCGGACAGCGGATGCCGCACGTTCATTCCTGTCGCTCCTGGGGCTGGTGCGGCGGCGGTCAGGCGGGGGCGTGCAGCGCCTCGACGGCGCGTACGAGCGGGGCGAGTTCGGGGTCGGCGGCGGCCTTGTCGAGGGCTTCGCGCAGGGCGGCCTCGTTCGTGGGCCGGGCCTCGCCGAGCAGCTTCAGGCCCGCCTCGGTGACGTTGGTGTAGATGCCGCGCCGGTCGGTCGGGCACAGGTACCGCTCCAGCAGCCCGCGGTCCTCGAGCCGGGTCACCAGCCGGGTGGTGGCGCTCTGGCTGAGCACCACCGCGTCGGCGACCTGCTTCATCTGGAGGTGCCCGCCGTCGCCCTCGTGCTGCCGGCTGAGGACGTCGAGCAGCGAGTACTCGCGCACGCTCAGGTCGTGCCGGGACTGCAGGGCGCGCTCGATGTGCGCCTCGATCCTGCCGTGCAGCAGGGAGAGGGCGCACCAGCCCTGCGCGAGGGCGGTGAGCGCCGGATCCGTCGCCGTCATGGTCCCTGTTCCTCCGTCCGAACCGGTCCGAACCGGCCGGTCTCCAGGGTATGGCATCGCCGAAAATACCCGCGCCCGCCCGGCACCCGCGTGAGCGGTCGTCAGCCCCACGCCGCGCTCGACTCGGTCACCGGGGGCCGGCTGCGCGAGACGACCCGGGTGCCGCACGTGTCGACCACGCGCATCTGGAGCGATCCGCAGCCGCAACGCGTCCACACCGTGCTCCCTGCCCCGGTGGTGTGGCAGGACACCACCTGGAAGGGCTCGGCGCCGTCCGGCCAGCCGCAGTGCGGGCAGAGGGGGCCGGTCGTGCTGGTCATGGCGACTCCTTCGTGTGGGACGACGTGTTGGCTGTTCCGCCCGTCGCGACACACCAAGCGTGCGGTACACGCTCCGTACACGTCCAGGTTGACTTTGTGGACGTCACCGTGAAGCGTGGACTTCATGATTGACCTGCGCCGGCTGCACGTCCTCAGGGCGGTCGCCCACTACGGAACGGTCACCGCCGCCGCCCGCGCCCTGCACTTCACCCCGTCCGCCGCGTCCCAGCAGATCCGCCAACTGGCCCGGGACCTGGGCGTCGACCTGCTCGAACCGCAGGGCCGCGGCGTCCGCCTCACCCCGGCCGCCGAGAGCCTGCTGGCCCACGCGGACGCGATCCAGGCGCGCTGGGAACAGGCCGAGCTCGACCTGCGCGCGGACGACGGGGAGCCCGCGGGCCTGCTGCGCGTCACGGGCTTCCCGGTCGCCGTCTCGGTCCTGCTCGCCCCCATGGCCGTACGCCTGGGGGAGCGGCATCCCCGCCTGTCCGTGCACATCACGGAGGCCGGTGTCCCGGAGTGCTTCGACCTGCTCTTCGAGGGCGAGACCGACCTGGCCGTCGTCGAGGCGACCCCGCGCAACCCGCCGCTCGGCGACACGCGATTCGACCAACAGCCTCTGCTGGACGACCCGTTCGACCTGGTGGTACCCGAGAACCACCCGCTCGCCGGCCACGCCCGGATCGACCTCTCCGAGGCGGCCCGCGAGCCCTGGATCGCCCCGGTTCCGGACAGTCCCTGCCGCCCGCACGTCATGTCGGCGTGCGGCGCCGCCGGCTTCACGCCCGACGTGGTCCACCACGTCCTCGACTGGAACGTCACCGCCCACCTGGTGGCCCACGGCCTGGGCGTCGCCCTGATTCCCCGCCTGGCCCAGCTCACGCCCCACCTGCCGATCACCCGGGTCCGCTGCACGGGCAACCCGCACCGCAAACTCCTGACCTGCACGCGGGGCGGCGTCCGCACCCGCCCGGCGGTCCAGGCGGCCCTCGGGGGACTGCGCGACCTGGCGACGGAGGCGGTGGCCTGGGCGCACCCCGCGCCGCAGTCGCCGTAGGGCAGGTGGGGGGCGCACTCCGTACTCCCGCGCCCCGCGCGACCGACGTGCGTCAGGCCGCGGCGGCCTCCGACACCAGCCCCTGCACCCGGGTCACGACCTCGGTCAGCTGCGCGGCGACCTCCGCGTCGTCGGCGGGGTGCGTCTCGGCGAACCGCGTCACGGACCCGGGGATCGCCAGCTTGACGTCCTCCAGCACCTTGCCGCCGGCCACGCCCAGCGACTTCCGCGTCTCGTCCTGCGCCCACACACCGCCGTACTGACCGAACGCGGTGCCGACCACGGCGACCGGCTTGCCGCTGAGCGCCCCGGCACCGTACGGCCGCGACAGCCAGTCGATGGCGTTCTTCAGTACGGCCGGGATCGTGCCGTTGTACTCCGGCGTGAACAGCAGCAGCGCGTCGGCGGACCCGGCGGCCTCGCGCAGCTTCAGCGCGGCGGCCGGGGCAGAGCCCTCGACGTCGATGTCCTCGTTGTAGAACGGAATGTCCGCCAGGCCCTCGAAGAGGTCCACCTCGGCACCCTCGGGGGCGAGCTTGACGGCCGCCTCGGCGAGCTGGCGGTTGTGCGAACCGGCGCGCAGGCTGCCGACGAGCGCGAGAATGCGAACTGACATGGGAACTCCCTGAGGCTGAGAAAACCGTCGTGACGAACGACTGGAAAAGACCTGCACGGGCGGCGGGGACCAACGCCCCGAAACACCGCCGCAATAATCCGGACCGAGGTCCGCTTCCGTTGTAGCACCCTAAACGGACCGGGGTCCAGTTTTCTTCCCGATGCTTTACCCTGGCTTCATGGCCGCCGCCCCGCTCTCGTTCCCGCAGCCCGAGGAGCCGTGTCTGCGCGCCGACGCCGCCCGCAACCGGGCCCGGCTGCTGGAGGCGGCCGAGCGCCTGGTGGCCGAGCACGGCGCGAACTGCCTCACGATGGAGGGCGTGGCAGCGGCGGCCTCGGTCGGCAAGGGCACGGTCTTCCGCCGCTTCGGCGACCGCACCGGCCTGCTCATGGCCCTGCTGGACCACTCGGAGAAGAAGTTCCAGGCCGCGCTGCTCAGCGGCCCTCCGCCCCTCGGCCCGGGCGCGCCCGCCGTCGAGCGCCTGCGCGCCTTCGGCCGCGCCCTGCTGCGCCGCACGGTCGACGAACTGGACCTGCAACTCGCCGCCGAACCGACTCCGGACCGCAGGTACACCGCGGCCCCCCGCCGCTTCCTGCGCGGCCACGTCGCCCTGCTGCTGCGCGAGGCGGTCCCGGACGGCGACGCCGAACTGCTCGCGCACACGCTCATGAGCGCGGTGGACCCGGCACTGGTCCACCACCTCACCGAGCAGTGCGGCATGCCGCTGGAGAGGCTGGAGGCGGCGTGGCTCGACCTGGTGGCGCGGGTGACGCGAACCGGCCCCACGGCGAGCACGGCCGGACATCCCGGGGGGACCACGGCGAAGCACTCCGAAGAGCACACGGCCAAGCACCCCGAAGAGAGCACGCCCGAGCGCTGAGGCGGCCCGCGCCGCACCCGCCCGCACCTCCCGCCCCCGCTTCTGCCAAGATGCGGTACGTCATGGTGCAGATACCGAACTCGCCCGCCCCCGCGTCGCCCGCACCGCCGCGCTCCGTGCCCACGAGCGCCGATGTCGCCCGGCTGGCCGGCGTGTCCCGCGCGACCGTCTCCTACGTCCTCAACAACACCAGCGCCGTACGCATCAGCGAACCCACCCGCCGCCGCGTCCACGCCGCCGCGCGGGAACTCGGCTACGTCCCGCACGCCGCCGCCCGCAGCCTGCGCGCCGGCCACAGCCGCATGGTCCTGATGCCCGCCCCGGACTTCCCCGTCGGGCCGCTCTACACCCGGTTCATCGCCGAACTCCAGTCGGCGCTCAGCCGTCTCGACTACACCGTCGTCCAGTACGGCACGGCCGGACCCCACGACGACGAGGCCGCCCGCGCCTGGGCGGAACTCAGGCCGGTCGCCGTCCTCGTGCCCGGCTCCGGACTCGGCGCGCGGGGCGTCGCCGTCCTCAAGCGCTCCGGCGCCCGTGCCGTCGTCACCCTCGGCCCCGAGCCCGTCGAGGGCGCGCACGCGCTGCTGATGGACCACGAGGCCGTCGGCGAGTGCGCCGCCCGCCACCTGTACGAGCGCGGCAGGCGCCGCGTAGGCGTCGTCGTGCCCGGCGAACCCGGCCTGGAGCTGTTCTCCGCGCCGCGCCTCGCCGGTGTGCGCAACGCCCTGCGCGGCACCGACGCCACGGTCACCGAACTGCCCCTCGACCACGACGAGGAATCCGCGGCCCGCCTCGCCGCCCACTGGCGCGACCTGGGCCTCGACGCGGTGTTCGCGTACAACGACGAGTACGCGATGCTGCTGATGCGCGCCCTCCAGGACGAGGGCGTCGCCGTCCCCGACGAGACGGCCGTGATCGGCGCCGACGACCTGATGCTGGGCAGGCTGCTGCGGCCGCGGCTGAGCACCGTCCACATCGAGCTGCCGTCCGGCCGCGACCTCGCCGAACTGGTCGACCGCGCCGTCCGCGACCCGTCGACGGCCCCCGAGCGGCACAAGGTCCTCGGCGCGTCGGTGGTCCACCGCGACTCCACCTGAGACGCCCCGCGCTCCCGTCGGTGTCTGGAACGCGCGCAACGGGCCACTCGTACTCCCACGAGACGCACGGAAACAGGAGAGACCCGGACGCGCGAGACGCACGAGACCGACCAAGACGGTGGATCGGAGCGCCCCCATGCCGCTGCTCGACCCGAACACCTGGCGGTCCCCCTTCGCGGGAGACGACTACGCGGTCACCGAGCCCGCCACCGGCGACACGCTCGCCACCGTCACGCTCGCCACCTCCGCCGACGTCGGCACGGCCACCGGGGCCGCCGCCGAAGCGCAGCGCGCGTGGGCGCGCGCCCCGCACTTCGTCCGCGCCGGGGTGCTGCGCCGCGCCGGTGACCTGGTCGCCGAGCACGCCGACGAACTGCGCGAGTGGCTGGTCCGCGAGTCCGGCTCGGTCCCCGGCAAGGCCGGCTTCGAACTGCACGCGGCCGCCCAGGAGTGCTACGAGGCCGCCGCGCTCGTCTCCCGCCCCACCGGCCAGACGCTGCCCAGCGAGGCGCCCCGGCTGTCGTACACCCGGCGGGTCCCGGTCGGCGTCGCCGGAGTGATCGCCCCGTTCAACGCGCCGCTGATCCTGTCCATCCGCTCCGTCGCCCCGGCCCTCGCCCTGGGCAACGCGGTCGTCCTCAAGCCCGACCCGCGCACGGCGGTCTGCGGAGGCCTGTCACTGGCCGCGGTGTTCGAGGCGGCCGGCCTGCCCGAAGGGCTGCTGCACGTCCTGCCGGGCGGCCCCGACGTGGGCCAGGCCCTGGTCGCCGACCCGCGCGTACGCGTCGTCTCCTTCACCGGGTCCACCGCGGCGGGCCGCGCGATCGGCGAGGCCGCCGGACGCCACCTCAAGCGCGCCCACCTGGAACTGGGCGGCAACTCCGCCCTGGTCGTCCTGGAGGACGCCGACCTCGACGCGGTGATCTCCACGGCCGCCTGGGGCTCGTTCTTCCACCAGGGACAGATCTGCATGACGACCGGGCGGCACCTCGTCCACCGCTCCCTGTACGAGGAGTACGTCGAGCGGCTCGCCGCCAAGGCCGACGCGATGGCCGTCGGCGACCCGCACCGCGAGCAGGTCCACCTCGGCCCGCTCATCGACGACAAGCAGCTCGGCAAGGTGCACGGCCTGGTCGAGTCCAGCACCGCGGCGGGCGTGAAACTGGCCGCCGGAGGCAGGCACGACCGGCTGTTCTACCGGCCCACGGTCCTCGCGGGCGTCGACGACGACACCCCCGCCTACGCGGAGGAGGTGTTCGGGCCCGTCGCACCCGTACGGCCCTTCGACAGCGCCGACGAGGCCGCCGCGCTCGCCGCGCGCAGCCCCTACGGGCTCTCCCTCGGCATCGTCACCCGCGACCCCGCCCGCGGACTCGACCTGGCGGACCGCATCCCGACCGGGATCGTCCACATCAACGACCAGACCGTCAACGACGAGGCCGTGGCCCCGTTCGGCGGGGTCGCCGCCTCCGGCACCGGAGCCCGCCTCGGCGGCGACGCCAACCTGGAGGCGTTCACCGAACTGCGCTGGACCACGGTGCGCGGCGACGTGGCGACGTACCCGTTCTAGACCCCGGATCCCCCTGGGGGACCCCGCAAAGAGAAGGGTGCCTGCCTCCCGGCCCCTACTGGCCGTTCTGCTCGGCCTGGCCCTGCTGCGCCGCCTGGGCCTGCTGCTCGGCGACCGCCTTGCGGACCTCGTCCATGTCGAGCTTGCGGGCCTGCCCGATGACGTCCGTCAGCGCGGCCTCGGGCAGCGCGCCGGGCTGCGCGAACACGGCCACCTGCTCACGGACGATCATCAGCGTCGGAATCGACTGGATGCCGAAGGCCGCCGCCAGCTCCGGCTGCGCCTCGGTGTCCACCTTGCCGAAGACCAGGTCGGGGTTCTCCTCCGCAGCCTTGTCGTAGACCGGCGCGAACTGCTTGCAGGGTCCGCACCAGTCCGCCCAGAAGTCGATCAGGACGAACTCGTTGTCCGTGACCATCTGGTCGAAGTTCTCCTTGGTGAGCTCCACGGTGCTGCTCATGGCGTGATCCCTCTTCCTGGTATCCGGGGTTGGCCGTCCGGACAACACGGCCGGACGAACGGGTATTCCACGCGCCGGCGCCGGCGCGTCTCCACGCGCCGACACCCACGCTTCGGCGCTCGTACCCGTGTGGCCACGCCGCACACCACCCACCAGACTGGGCCCCATGACGGAAACGGAACCCATCGCGTACGACGTCGTTGTGCTCGGAGCCGGACCCGTGGGGGAGAACGTCGCCGACCGCACCCGCGCGGCCGGCCTGTCCACCGCGGTCGTCGAGAGCGAACTGGTCGGCGGCGAGTGCTCCTACTGGGCCTGCATGCCGAGCAAGGCCCTGCTGCGCCCGGTCATCGCCCGCGCCGACGCCAGCCGCGTGCCCGGGCTGCGCCAGGCGGTCCAGGGCCCCCTCGACACGGCGGCGGTGCTCGCCCACCGCGACGACTACACCTCCCACTGGCGTGACGACGGCCAGGTCCAGTGGATCGACGGCATCGGCGCCGACCTGTACCGCGGACACGGCCGGCTCACCGGCCCCCGCACCGTCACCGTGACCGGCCCGGACGGCACCGAGCGCGTCCTGACCGCCCGGCACGCGGTCGCCGTCTGCACCGGAAGCCGCGCCGCCCTGCCCGGCCTGCCGGGCCTGGACGCCGTACGGCCGTGGACCAGCCGCGAGGCCACCAG
Source organism: Streptomyces sp. NPDC037054 (assembly GCF_055606745.1). Taxonomy (NCBI): domain Bacteria; kingdom Bacillati; phylum Actinomycetota; class Actinomycetes; order Kitasatosporales; family Streptomycetaceae; genus Streptomyces; species Streptomyces sp. NPDC037054. The sequence continues at coordinate 401,581 of NZ_JBVJSJ010000006.1, forward strand.
CGCCGAGAGCGCCCCCGGCCGGCTCGTGGTGGTCGGCGGCGGTGTCGTCGCCACCGAGATGGCCACGGCCTGGCAGGCCCTCGGCTCCCGCGTCACGCTCCTGGTGCGCGGCAAGGGCCTGCTGCCCCGCATGGAGCCCTTCGCCGGCGAACTGGTCGCCGAGGCGCTCACGGAAGCCGGCGCCGACATCCGCACCGGGACGTCCGTGGAGTCCGTGACCCGCGAGAACGGCACGGTCGTGGTCGTCACCGACGGCGGCGACCGCATCGAGGCCGACGAGATCCTCTTCGCGACGGGCCGCGCCCCGCGCACCGACGACATCGGCCTGGAGACGGTCGGCCTGGCCCCCGGCTCCTGGCTGGAGGTCGACGACAGCCTCCGGGTGACCGGGCACGACTGGCTGTACGCGGTCGGCGACGTCAACCACCGCGCCCTGCTCACCCACCAGGGCAAGTACCAGGCGCGCATCGCGGGCGCCGCCATCGCCGCGCGCGCCTCCGGCGTGCCCGTCCCGGAGTCCGAGCCGTGGGGCGCGCACGCCGCCACCGCCGACCACGCGGCCGTACCGCAGGTGGTCTTCACCGACCCGGAGGCCGCGGCCGTCGGCCTGTCCCTGGCCGAGGCGGAACAGGCGGGCCACCGGGTACGCGCCGTCGACGTCGACCTCTCCTCCGTCGCCGGCGCCGGCCTCTACGCCGACGGCTACCGGGGCCGCGCCCGCATGGTCGTCGACCTGGAGGACGAGATCGTGCGCGGCGTGACGTTCGTCGGCCCCGGCGTCGGCGAACTCATCCACTCGGCGACGATCGCGGTCGCCGGCGAGGTCCCCCTGAGCCGCCTGTGGCACGCCGTCCCGCCGTACCCGACGATCAGCGAGGTGTGGCTGCGGCTGCTGGAGGCGTACCGGGACCAGTGACGGGTCGCGTCAGCCGGTGCGGTCCGCCGGTCCGCCGGTGAATCGGTCAGCCGGGGAGGTCGAAGCCCAGCTCCCGTGCCGCGTCCTCGGGGGTCGGTCGGTTCCAGCGCTCGGTCATGGCCGCGGCGGAGGAGAGCGAGCGCAGTTCTGCGCGGTCCAGGTACAGCACGCCGTCGAGGTGATCGGTCTCGTGCTGGACGATCCGCGCGGGCCAGCCCGTGACCACCTCGTCCAGCGGGCGGCCGTGCTCGTCCTGTCCGGTCAGCCGCACCGCGTCGTGCCGGGCCACGACGGCCTGCCAGCCCGGCACGCTCAGACATCCTTCGAAGAACGCCGCACGTGCGGTGCCGATGGGCTCGTACGAGGGATTGACCAGCACCCGGAACGGCTGCGGCACCCGCCCCCGGGCGACCCGGACCTCCTCCGGCACCGGGGCCGGATCCTCGACGACCGCGATCCGCAACGGCACGCCGACCTGCGGGGCCGCGAGACCCACGCCGGGCGCCGCGCGCATCGTCGCGCGAAGCGCCGCCACGAAGCGGGCGAGCAGCGCGGGACCGAGCTGACCGTCGAACGGCTCCGTGCCGCGCCGCAGCACCGGATCACCGGCCGCCACGATCGGCAACGGGCCGCCGCCGTCGAGGAGTTCCGCCACCTTCTCGGCCAGTGGCACAGCAGGCCCACGCGCAGATCCCATGCCGCTCAGCATCGCACCTTTCGGGAGAAGGCCTACAGCCGCTCGAAGTCACCGGCGAGCGCGGAGGCGATGCGCATGTGCGACTCGGCCTCCTCGTGCCGGCCCTGCCGCTGGAGGGTCCGCCCGAGCATCAGCCGGGCGTAGTGCTCCACCGGGTCGCGCTCCACGAGGACGCGCAACTCGGCCTCCGCGCGGCGCAGTTGGGCAGAGTGGTAGTAGGAGCGCGCCAGCAGCAGCCGCGGTCCGGTCTGCTCCGGCACCTCCTCGACCAGTCCGCCCAGGACGCGCGCCGCGGCGGCGTAGTCCTTGGCGTCGAAGAACATCAGCGCGCGCTCCCAGCGCTCCGCCGGCGTTCCGTGGTCGTAGTACGTCGTGTCCACTCGTGACCTCCTTCGCCGTACCGCAACCGACGGAGTTGGTTAAACATTCCACAACATGCTCCGCGGCTGCGGCACTGTGGTCCGCGGGCGCCGCACTGTGGCCCAGGGGCGCCGCGGCACGCCGGGGTGCCGCCGGCCGGGCGGCCAGGCCTGACGCGACGCCTCCGGCGGGCTAGGTTGGGCGGTATGAGCAATCTCGATCGGCAGCCGGCTCCGGCGGTGTGCGGTGGGCGCGGCTTCGTGGTGGCGGAGCCGGTACGTGAACTCCTGAGCCCGCGGCGAGTGAAACTCGGTGAGTCCACCGAGGTCCGACGGCTGCTGCCCAACCTGGGCCGGCGCATGGTCGGCGCCTGGTGCTTCGTCGACCACTACGGGCCCGACGACATCGCCGACGAGCCCGGCATGCAGGTGCCCCCGCACCCGCACATGGGCCTGCAGACGGTGAGCTGGCTGCACGAGGGCGAGGTCCTGCACCGCGACTCCACGGGCAGCCTCCAGACGATCCGCCCCCGCGAGCTGGGCCTGATGACGTCCGGCCGGGCGATCAGCCACTCCGAGGAGAGCCCCAGGTCGCACGCCCGCTTCCTGCACGGCGCACAGCTGTGGGTGGCGCTCCCGGACGGCCACCGCCACACCGACCCGCGCTTCGAGCACCACGCCGAGCTGCCCGTCGTCACGGCCCCGGGCCTGCGGGCCACGATGATCCTCGGCGAACTGGACGGCGCGGCGTCGCCCGGCACGACGTACACCCCGATCGTCGGCGCCGACCTGGCCCTGAGCCGCGGCGCGGACGTCCGCCTCCCGGTGGAGCCGGACTACGAGTACGCCGTGCTCTCCATGTCCGGCGAGGCCCACGTCGACGGGGTGCCGGTCCTGCCGGGCTCCATGCTCTACCTCGGCTGCGGCCGCACGGAACTGCCGCTGCGGGCGGAGTCGGACGCGGAAGTGATGCTCCTGGGCGGCGAGCCGTTCGAGGAGGAGCTCATCATGTTCTGGAACTGGATCGGACGGTCGCAGGAGGAGATCGTACAGGCTCGCCGGGACTGGATGGAAGGGTCGAGATTCGGGGAGGTGAAGGGGTACGACGGGGCTCCGCTGCCGGCCCCCGAGCTGCCGCCGACGCCTCTGAAGCCGCGAGGAAGAGCCCGTTGACCTGCGGAAACGACGGATTGTTCGGTGCCGGGCGGGTGACGTGCTGTCGGGTGCTGGCTCCCGCTCGGCGGCCGCTCGCGGGGGAGCGGATGGTGTGCCGCAGCGCTCTCCACCTCGAACGGGCCGATCAGATGCCCCGCCGACTTGATGACGTCATCGGCGCGCCCCACGAACCAGTACCAGCCGTCCGCGTCCCGCCGGACCAAGTCACCCGTCGGATACCAGCCGTCGGCGAACGCGGCGTCGTAGCGCTCCTTGTCGTGCAGATAGCCGCGGAACATCGACGGCCAGCCCGGCCGCAGCGCCAACTCGCCCTCGACTCCGGGGCGTTGAACCTTGGTGACCGACCGCCGATGATCTGCGCCCGGCCGTCTTCGCCCTGCTCCAGCACGGTCGCCTCGACGCCGGGCAGTTCCGCCGGACGCCCGCGGGCACGGGCGCCCGAGGGGGGGCCGGCGGTGGTCGCTGCCGGCGTTCATGGAGCCGAGGGCCGCCCGCTTCTTGCGGGCCCGAATTGCACGGTGCGCGGTATCGCTCCGCTTCGCCGTGTCTCCTGTGGCCCTCGGCTCATTTCCATAGCACTGCCGCTCGCCGGCGAGTTCCAGGGCCGGACGGCCCATGAAAAGGGACCGAACGGCCTTTCCGGACTCCTGTCGGCCGGGCCCTTCACTCACGGTGCAGTACGACCTTGAGCGCACCGGAAGTCGTGCCGTGGGAGAACACCTCGTAGGCGTCCTCCACCCGATCGAGGCCGAAGGTGTGGGTGACCAGCTGTGAGACGTGCAGGCGGCCGAACCTCACCAACTCCATCAGCCACGGTGTGGAGTAGGTGTCCACTTGGCCGGTGCTGATCGTCACGTTCTTGCGCCACAGGGATTCGAGATGCAAGGTCGCGGGCCTGCCGTGCGTGCTGATGTTGGCGATGTGCCCTCCCGCGCGGACGGCGCGGGTGCACAGGACGAAGCCTTCCGGTTCACCCGATGCCTCGATGACCAGGTCGGCACCCGGTCCCTCGGACAGCTCGGCGATCATCGTCCCGGGTAGTTCGGCGGCATCGGCCCCCACACGGGCGGCGGCTTCCAGCCGGGCGGAGGACACGTCCACCACGATGATCCGGCGGGGCGAGTAGAGCCGCGCGACGACGACGCAGGCGAGACCGACGGGACCCGCGCCCACCACGACGACGGTGTCTCCTGGGCCCACCTCTCCGTTCCGCACGCCGACCTCGTAGGCGGTGGGGAGGACTTCGGCGAGCAGGACCGCGTCATTGAGTGAGAGGGCGGAGGGCCGTCGGTGGGTGGAGTGGTCGGCGAAGGGGACCCGTACGAACTCCGCTTGGGTCCCGTTGATCAGATTCCCAAGGATCCATCCACCGCCCCCGCGGCATTGTCCGCGCAAGGTGTCACGGCAGGCCGGACAGCGGCCGCAGGCCGAGACGGACGACACGATCACCTGGTCTCCGGGGCGCAGGTCGTGGACGTCGCTGCCGGCCTCCATGACCTCGCCGACGGCCTCGTGACCGAGGATCGTCCCCGGCTTCACCTCGGGCAGGTCTCCGCGCAGGATGTGCAGATCGGTGCCGCAGATGGTCGTGGCCTCGACGCGCACGACGGCGTCGGCAGCGTCCTCGATCGCCGGATCGGGGACGCTGTCCCAGGAGATCTGTCCGGGGCCGTGGTAGACGAGGGCTCGCATGGTCATCCACTCCCTGGCCGACTCGGCCGCCTCTCTCCACCGTCGCTCTGGAAGGACGCCTGGGCAACCGGGACCATCAGCCCGCTGACTCCTGAGGTTCATCGGACTCTTGTAGCGGGGAGGTAGGTGGGGCTCCGTCGCCTGGTGTTCATGGCCGAACGGGTGAAGATGCCGCTGCGCCGATCAGGGAGAGCCAGCCGGTCAGCCCGGCGGGGTCGGCGGCCCCGCAGCGGAAGCTGACATGCCCGTCCGGGCGGACGGCCACCAGACCGCGACCGGGGCTGTTCACCAGTCGCAGCACGGCAACCGCGCTGTCCTCGTCATCGCGAGCAGCGATCAGATGAGGGCGCGGGAGCGCGCGTGCTCAGGCGGGCCGCTGACACGTCGCCCGGCACGTGGCAGTGCAGGGCCACCAGCTCGGCGCTGGTGCGTTCGGCCATGCGCAGAGCCGCTTCGCGCTGTGCCTCATCTGACCAGGTGGCATCCAGGACGACGAACTCGCCGGAGGACAGCAGGGCGGACGCACGGTCGAGCAGAGCGGCGCAGGTCCTGGCGGTCCACTCGGGCGTGTAAAGGCCCTCGCTGTAGCCGGCCCCCGCGGACTGCTCAGCCGGGATCCCCGCCAGCTCCTTGCGGAGACGGTCGCTGCTGAGCAGCGTGACCCCCAGCCGGTCGGCCAGCGCTCCGGAGAGGGTGGACTTCCCACTGCCGGGCAGCCCGCCGACGAGCGTCAGGCCGACGGCGGAGGTGCGCAGGTGGCGCAGCGCCGTCGCGAGGCGGCCTCCGCGCCTGGCGCGCCCTGGCGGGCCTGGATCAGGGAGACCTTGGCGCGGACGAACGCGCGGTAGGCGACGTAGTGGTGCCACAGGGACGGAGGTGCGGGATCGCCGGAGTACTCGCCGTACTGGGCGAGGAAGTACGCCGCGGCCTGCGGGGCGCCGAGCTCGCCGCCGTACCGGTCACTGGACCGGAGCACGGACGCGTCGGCCCGGGGCACCGATCCCACTGACCTCCCGCGGAGGCCGGGCTCAGTCATGAGGAACGACGGCGACGGGGCAGCGCCCGTGATGAATGGCCGCCTGCGCCACAGGACCCAGGTGGGGCGCCAGCCCCGGACGGTGTCCGCGTCGGCCGACGACGAGCAGCGCGCCGCCTTCGGCAGCCCGTACGACCGCCTTGGCAGGGCTTTCGAGACGGATGCCGTCGGCCACGTCCACCTGCGGGTACTTCTCGCGCCAGGGCCGGAGCGCCTTGCCCAGCTCCTTCAGCGCGTCCCGCGTGATCTCCTCGGTGACGTTGTGGTCCACGCCCCAGGGAACGCGTGCGTGGAGTGGCACGCTTCGGCCGTGGATGGCTTGGAGGGGAACGCCTCTGGCGGCAGCGGTGTGAAAGGCGAAGTCGAGCAGGTCGTCGGACGAACCGTGCAGTTTCAGGGCCACGACCACACGGCCTGCGGATGCCGAAGCTGCCCCTTCCCCGCCGCTCTGGGCACGGACCAGTACCACCGGCCGCTCTGCCCGTGCCACGACCGGCATGCTTACGTCGCCAAGGAAGTAACTCTCGACGGGCTCCAGCCCCCGCGAACCGAGCACGAGCATGTCGGACTCCGACGCCGCTTGGAGCAGGGCGTTCTGGGCATCGTCGGCGACCAGGTTCCCGACGATGGACAGGCCCGGGTGACGTGCCTGGAGTTCTGCCTGCGCGGTGTGGACGAGACGCTTCGCCCAGTAGTTCTGATCGACTTCGGAGGGGACGCGGGTCGGTTCCGGTGCCAGCAGTGGCCAGGCGTGCAGCAGGCGGAGGGTGAGCTTGCGCTTCTCGGCCTCGTCGGCGGCCCAGCGGGCAGCGGCAAGACTCTCCGGTGAGCCGTCCAGGCCCACGGTGACGACTTGTTGCATGGCGGCGTCCTCCGTCTCGTACGAAGCTGGAAATGACGGGTGGATGACGGTGAACGAGTCCGACGGTGTGGATGGTCCGGACGTCGTCGGCACGCCGGGCGCGGCGGGTTCTCTCATTCGAGGAGTACCGCAATCCCCTCCGCGGCGCATGCGGACCGGAGAAGGGGGCCGGAGGTGCGGGGTCCGGACGAGAAAAGACAGGGGCCGGTGACGATTCCCCTGGTGGTCGGCGTCGACGGGTTCGTGGCGAGCCTGGAGGCGGTTGACTGGGCCGCCGACGAAGCCGTTCGGCACGGTGTGCCGCTCCACCTCCTGCGGAGCATGCCGATGTCGTCGACCACGGGCAGCCGCTTGACGTGCCGAACGGCCATGATCCTGGCCGCCTGTGCCAGGGTGGCGTCGGGGTGGACCGTGATCGCGGGGGTGCTCATGAGCTCCTCCGCCGTCACCGCCCCGGCCTTGGCGACGTCGGACAGGCGCCGGCGTTGCTCGAAGAGGCTCGGGTCGCTGTCGCGGAACTCCTCCTTGGGCAGCAGGTCGGCCTCGGAGACGACACCGATGACACGCCCCGTCTCAGGCACCGCAATCCTCCTCGTCTGGCCTTGTCAGGGCACCTCGCCGGCGCCGTGGGGTGCGTACAGGTCGAGCAGCCGCACCCGGGAGGACCTGAGCCGACCCGCGATCACGCCGGCGACGTAGGTCAACAGCGCGTGATCCAGCCCTGGGTCGTTCCCGCACAGCTCACGTACCGCAGCCGCGTCGAACTCGTAGGCACGTAGCGGGGAGGGATCAGCCAGGACCAGCCCAGCAGCTCCCCGGCACCGAGGGTCTCGATGACCGCTGCGCGGCGGCCGGGCACATGTACGTCGAGGGCGACGGTCCCCGTGTGGATGATCCAGAAGCGGTCGGCTTTGCCGCCCTCGTTGAAGATGCGCTCGTCGGTCGCGAACGACACCTCGCGAGCGAGGGGCATGAGCTGTTCGTGATGTTCCTTGGTCAGGGCGCCGAAGACGCCGGTCCTGGCAACCACGATCGTCTTCCCTTCACCATGACCTCGAAGCGGAAACCCGCTCGTATCAGGCCGATGCGACGGCCGTGGCGGCGATGCGAGGAATGGAACCTCGTTCTTTATCCGACCGCATGACTCCACGATCGTCGCAAATCGCCGCAGTGCAACCTGGGCCGACGTCCCTTTTCGAGAGCGTCCATGTGTCGCGACGGAACCCATGCGGTGCGACGGTATTCACAAGGGCTTCTTCAAGGCAGTGGCCGGGCAGGAAGGTGGTAGTGACCATGGACCTCCCGCTGGTCGTGGGAGTCGACGGATCGGATTCCAGCCTGGACGCCGTCGACTGGGCGGTGGACGAGGCCGCGCGCCGCGGGCTGTCTCTGCGGCTCGTCTACGCCTCTTTGTGGGAGCGGTACGAGGGAGGCCGGCCGTCCTTCAGTACTGGCCGTCCAGCCGAAGAGGTCATGGCCCAGCACATCGCCGCGTCCTGCGCGGAACGAGCCCGGCTGCGCAACCCGGAGGTGAAGGTCTCGAGCGACGTACTGCCCGACGACGCCGTGTCCGCACTCCTGCACGCAGCTCATGAATCCTTCGCCCTGGTCACGGGCTCCCGCGGCCGCGGTGAAATCGCGGGGATGGTGCTGGGATCGGTCAGCCTGGCGGTGGCCGCCCGTGCCGTGTGTCCGGTGATCGTGGTCCGGGGCGGTGAGCCGAACCGGCAGGGCTCCTTCGGCCGGGTAGTTGTCGGCCTCGGCGACTCCACGGAGGGCTCGGCCGCCGTGCGGTTCGCCTTCCGCGAGGCCGAGACGCGCGGCTGCGCCCTGCACGCCGTACGGGCCTGGCGCCGCCCCGCCCATGAACACGTGAACCATCCCCTGATCGCCGACGATGCCGCCGGTGCCCACGAGGAGCGCGCCTCCGCCCTCCTCACCGACGCGCTGCGCGACGCCGTACGCAATCACCCGCAGGCAGAAGTGCATCGTCAGGCTGTCGAAGGCCCCGCCCACAAGGTCCTGCTGGACGCCTCCTCCGACGCCGACCTGGTGGTCGTGGGTGCGCGCAGGCGCCATGGCCATGTAGGTCTGCAGCTCGGCAGGGTCGCCCACGCCCTGCTGCATCACGCCGAGTGCCCGGTGGCCGTCGTCCCCCAACGGGCCTGACCCGACGCGCGTCTCACACTCCTGCACACCTCGTGCAGGGAGAAGGAGGGGGTGGCGGATGTCGGAGTGGACCTGGGAGGACGAGGGCTACGACCCGGCCGGCGAGCGGCTGCGTGAATCGCTGTGCACGCTCGGCAACGGCTACTTCGCCACCCGCGGCGCCGTACCCGAGAGCAGGGCGAGCCTGGTGCACTACCCGGCCACCTACGCGGCCGGGGTCTACAACCGCCTGGAGTCGACCGTGGCCGGGCGACGGGTGGTGAACGAGGACCTCGTAAATCTCCCCAACTGGCTGTTCCTGCGCTTCCGTCTCCGCCTTGCCGACGGATCGGCGGGCCCGTGGTTCTCTCCCGACACGCGTCCGGTGCTCGATTACCGGCACACCCTTGATCTGCGCCGTGGCACGCTGACGCGCATGTTCCGGTTTCGGGACGAGGCGGCAGGCACGCTGGGCGTGGAGCAAATTCGCTTGGTGCACATGGCGGATCCGCACCTGGCCGCACTGCGGACCGTTGTCACAGCCGAGGAATGGTCGGGAGAACTGGAGGTCGAAGCCGCCCTTGATGGCGACGTGATCAACAGCAACGTGCACCGTTACAGGTCCCTCAACCGTCACCACCTGGCCCGTGTACGGACCGGCGCGTCCGCGACCGACGTGACGTGGCTGAGCTGCCGCACCAGCACCTCCGACGTCGGCATCGGCATGGCGGCCCGTACGGTCGCCGCCGGGCCGCCCACGTCGTCGGAGTTTCGGCCGTCTCATCGCCGTGCCGTACACCGGCTGGTGATACCGGTCGCTCCTGACCGACCCGCCGTCGTGGACAAGACAGTGGCCCTGCACACCTCCCGTGATCCGGCGATCAGTGACCCGCTCGGTGCGGCGCTCGACCAGGTGGCCACGGCCGCGGGCTTCCCGGCGCTTGTGGACTCCCATGTCGCGGCCTGGGCGCGCTTGTGGCGGGGGGCGGACATCCAGGTACCGGGGGAGGCGGGCCGTGTCCTGCGCCTGCATCTGTTCCATGTGCTGCAAACACTGTCGCCGCACACCGCGGACCTGGACGTGGGCGTGCCGGCCCGTGGGCTGCACGGCGAGGCGTACCGGGGCCATGTCTTCTGGGACGAGCTGTTCGTACTGCCCTATCTGAACCTGCACTTCCCGGAGGTCTCGCGGGCCCTGCTCAACTACCGTCACCGACGCCTGCCCCAGGCATGCCGCGCTGCCCACGCGGCGGGCCGGGCCGGGGCGATGTACCCGTGGCAGTCCGGCAGCGACGGCCGCGAGGAGACCCAGCAGCTGCACCTCAACCCCCGATCCGGCCGGTGGCTGCCGGACCACTCCCCGCTCCAGCACCACGTCGGCTCGGCGATCGCCTACAACGTGTGGCAGTACTGCGAAGCGAGCGGCGACACCGAATACCTGCACACCAAGGGCGCGGAGATGCTGCTGCAGATCGCCCGCTTCTGGGCGGACAGCGCGCAGTTCGCCCCCGGCCTCGGTCGGTATCGCATCCTCGGCGTGGTCGGCCCCGACGAATACCACGACAGCTACCCCGACGCCGCCCGGCCGGGCCTGGACGACAACGCGTACACCAACGTCACCGCCGTCTGGGTCATCACTCGCGCCCTGGACCTGGTGCGGCTCCTCCCGGCATGGCGCCGACAGGAGCTGTTCGAACGTATCGAGCTGGACAGCGGCGAACTCCCGAAGTGGGAGGAGGTCTCCCGGCGGCTGCGAGTGCCGTTCCACCAGGGCGTCATCAGCCAGTTCGACGGCTACGGCGACCTCACCGAGCTGGACTGGTACGCCTACCGCACCCGCTACAACAGCATCCGGCGGCTGGACCGCATCCTCGAGGCCGAGGGCGACTCCGTGAACCGCTACCAAGCCTCCAAACAGGCCGACGTCCTGATGCTCGGCTACCTCTTCTCGCCCGCCGAACTGCGGGATCTGTTCCGCCGTCTCGGGTACGAAGTGGACGACGAGGTCTGGCGCAGGACCGTCGACTACTACCTGCAGCGCACCAGCCACGGCTCCACCCTCAGCGGACTCGTCCACGGGCTCGTCCTCGCCCGGGCCAGACGAGCCGAGGCGTGGAGTTACGTCCACGAGGCCCTGGAGGCGGACATCGCCGACATCCAGGGCGGCACGACCGGCGAAGGCATCCACCTCGGCGCCATGGCCGGGACTCTGGATCTGGTGCAACGCGGCCTGACGGGACTGGAGACGCGTGAGGACGCGCTCTGGCTGGATCCGGTACCCCTTCCTGCACTGTCGGAGTACGGGTTTTCCCTGCGCTACCGCGGGCACTGGGGTGTCGGCATACGGCGCCGGGGCGGGCAGCTGGAGATCCGGGTGCCCGACTCGGAGGAGTCACCGATCCGCGTGGTGCTGGCCGACCGGGCTGTGACCGTCGCGCCCGGAGAGGCCTGCACGCTCGTGCTGCCGGAGAGCTGATCCGCGCAGACGGGCGTGCCGACCACGGCGTCTGCGGCAGGATCCGCCGGACAGGTCATAGGCTTCGAAAAGCGGGGTTCGGCTTCAGGCGACAGTGCCGTGGGAGACGTGGATGAAGTGGTTGGTCTCGCTGGTCGGTGCCGGGCTCGTCATGCTCACCCTGCGGGACCTCTTTCATACCCTCTGGCACCCCACCCGCCACGGTGGGCTGAGCCGCCTCGTCATGACGGCGCTGTGGCGTCTCGCCCGGCGCCTCCGAGCGCGCCGGCGGGTGGTCGGGCTCGTCGGACCGCTCGCCATGGTCACGGTCGTGTTCATGTGGGCCGCCACCGTCATCCTCGGATGGGCCATCATCTACTGGCCCCACATGCCCGGGGCGTTCACCTTCTCGCCCGGCTCCGAAGCGGCCCAGGAGCCCGCGCTGCTCGACTCCCTGTACCTGTCGCTCGTCACGGTGGCCACCCTGGGGCTGGGGGACATCGCACCCGGTGAGGGCTGGCTCCGCCTGGTCTCCCCGCTGGAAGCCCTCGTCGGTTTCGCCCTTCTGACGGCCACTGTCTCCTGGGTGCTGGAGATCTACCCGGCGCTGACCCGCAGGAGGGTCCTGGCCATCCGGCTGGCACTGCTGCGCGACTCGGCGCCGACACCGCAGCAGATCGACTGCACAGCCGGGGCGCTGCTGCTGGACAGCCTGGCCACCGAAGTCGTACGTGTCCGGATCGACTTCACCCAGTACGCCGAGGCGTATTACTTCCATGACGGGGAGGACCACTCGTCGCTGGCGGCCACGGTCGGCTACGCCGCCACCCTCGCCCAGCGAGGACAGGCAGCCCAGCGGCCGGAGGTGCGCCTGGCAGGTGACTTGCTCGCCGGTGCGCTGAACGACCTCGCCGCCATCCTTGACCAGCGTTTTCTCCACACCGGTGGCACGGCGGCGGAGGTCTTCGCCGCGTACGCCGCCGACCACGGGCGCAGCCTCGCACAGCCCTGACCAACCGGCCCATGCCTGGCACGCAGCGCCCAGGACCGCCCAGACGACGAGTTGTCGGTCATGCCGGTCGGCGTCAGCGGTGGCACTCTGACAAGCGGACACCGGTATTCGGGGACAGAGGTCCCCTGCATGACGGGAGTGTGGTGGATGGCGCACAGCGAACAAGCCGGTCCTGATGCGGCCGCTCTGGCACGCCCCGGCGTCCTCTCGGTGGGTGACGGCGACCTTCGAGCAGTCCGTGGCGCACGCGCGTACGGAACTCCGCCGGGCACATGAGCGCGCAGCGGGGCGGCCGCGGCTTTGGTGCGGGCACCGACGCACCCCGTACGACGTCGCCCGCATCTTCGGCGGCGGGTCTGTCGTCGGCCGAGGCCGCGCGCCGACTGACGCGTTACGGGCCCAACGCGATCCCGGCGGAGCCGCGCGCCCCCGCGTGGCGGCGGGTGCTGCAGCAGTTGCGAGACCCTCTGATCCAGGTGGAGACGTTTTCCTTCCCCGGCACCCGCTTGCCCTCGCCCGCCGCCACATACATCCTCGGCACAGCTCAGCGCGAACCCGAATGAGGCACACCATGACGCTGTGCCCGCGCTCCTCGTCCAGAAGCCGGGAGCTTGGCCCACGCCTCTGTCATCTCAGCGACTACGACGGCTTGGCCCATGAACTCGAACGAATCCAGGACTTCCGGGTGGTGAAGGGCTGACCGTGCATCTCGACTGGATCGGCCGGGAGCTATGCAGTGAAACCGCTCACGTACCTTATCTCCGTAGGGCTCGGCATCCGGTTGGTGATCAAGGAGAAGAAGGAGCACACGGCCGCTCGCCTGCGCCGGGGTTCACACGGCGGGCGGCCAAACTGTCTGTTCCCTTATGAGCGCCGGGTGGGTGCATGCGGGACGGCGATCGCCTGTCAGGCGCGAGGGGAGACAGGGCTGCCGTAGCGGCCCTTGCCTGCTGTGTGGGCGGGTAAGTCTGCGTACGGCGTGTGCTCGGTCGGCGATGCCTGACGCCTGGAGCACTACGCCTGGGGCGGTCGACGCAGAGGCCGGAGCTGTTGCGGCGGAGACTGTTTCGGCCTGCGGCGGCCTGGCCACGTCGCGGTCATGGTGTCCTCCGCGCCGTATGCCGAGCCCGAGCCGGCACATCGCGCAAGGTGTCGGGAACGGCCCAAGTCAGGGCGGCGGCGAGGGTGGCGGTGCCCCACAGGCCCCAGGCCGCGGCTGGCGCCTCGTCGAGCAGGAGCGCGGGCAAGGCGAGCAAACCGGCAACAGGTAGGGCCAGGGTTACCTGGTACGGGGCCGCCCCAGCGGTGCACTCGGGCCGCGCCATGGCACTCACCCCCTGCCCGGGCCGGGGCGGTCAGGACCGTCCTGGCCCGGTGTGGTGGTCGTGCTTGCGCAGCGGGCCCCCGTCCTGGTCGTCGCGGTGCTGATCTTGTCCGCCGTGCATGCCCTGGCCGCCCATGCTGCGCATCATGAAGAACATCATCAGCGGGCAGGCGGCGACGAGGGCGAGCCAGGCCAGGCTTTCCAGCGACGCGCCGACGATCAGGGCGCCGACGACGACGATCGCGGCGGCGAGGGCGTACGTGCCGTAGTTGCGCTTGTCGTTCATCACGGGCCTCCTTCAGCGGAGGGCCAGGCCACAGGGCGTGCGGCCGTGTTCAGGATTTGGTGAGAGGGCCGGCGTGCAGGGCGTTCAGTCGGCGCTGGTACTCCTCTTCGTCGATCTCCCCGCGGGCGAACCGCTCACTGAGGATCTGCTCAGGTGTGGGTGCGGTGGGGGTGTGGGTGTGTTCATGGGGCCGGTTGGCGGCACGGAAGACCAGAACAAGGGCTGTGATGATCAGCGCCCAGAACAGGACCATGCCGACCGACATCCCGAACCAGCCCCAGCCGCTGACATCGTGGTCGTACCAGAACATCATCGCCACTCACCTGCTTCGGCTCGTTTCGGCGACCGGTACGGGCGCGGAGCCCGTCCTCCGGAGCGGGCTGCTGCCCTCACCTCCATTGTTCCCCTGCATAAGTGGCGCTCTTGGGCCGGACGGTCCAGGACCTGTGGGCCGTTCAGCCCCTACCCGGCAGGAGTACCCGAGCGCAGGCTGGAAAGCGACCTTCCAAGGGAGGCGAGCAGCTCATGGGTGCCCTCGATGTCGTGGTAGTCCTGGCCGCTGTGCTGTTGATCGCCGGGCTGAGCTGGTACTTCTTCGGGCCGCGCCGGTCAGGCGTCGCCCGGATCGAGGGCGGGGTGCAGCGGGTGGAGGTCACGGTGCGGGGCGGCTACAGCCCCGACCTGATCAGAGTCCGTGAGGGCACGCCGGTGGAGCTGGTCTTCGACAGACAGGAAGCAGGTGAGTGCACCTCCCGCGTGGTCTTCCCCGACTTCAAGGCCGGTGCCGGGTTGCCGGCCCACGCACGTACCACCGTGCGGCTGAACCCGGACAGGCCGGGCTCCTTCGGCTTCGCCTGCGGCATGAACATGATCCACGGCACGCTCCTGGTCGAACCCGCCGACGGCTTGGCAGGCCCGCCACCCTCCCCCGAAGGCCATGACACCGGCACCAAGCCCGATGCTCCGACGGTCGAAGGGCCGCCCGTGGGAGAGGAGCGGACGGCGGCCGAGGCGGAGGCGGCGGACGCCGCCGAGCGGCAGACGGAGATCAAGGACCTGACGCGCAGGGTGCTGCTCGGCGCGGTGCTGACCGCCCCGGTGCTGTTCGCCGTGATGGCGCACGAACTCTTCCGCGCCGACTGGGTTCCCGGCTGGATGCTGAACCACTGGCTGCAGCTGGCGCTGATCACCCCGGTGATGTTCTACACCGGTCGGCCTATCCACGCGACCGGCTGGCTGACCCTGCGCCACCACGCCGCGGATATGAACTCCCTGATCACCCTGGGGACGACTGCCGCCTACGGCTACAGCCTGCTGGTCACCTTGGCCCCCGGCCTGCTGCCCGAGGACGTGCGCGAGGTCTACTTCGAGGCCGCCGGCGTCATCCTCACCCTGATCCTGCTCGGCCGGCTGCTGGAGGCTCGTGCGAAGGCCGGCACCGGCGAGGCGATCCGGGCCCTGCTGGGCCTGCAGGCTCGCACCGCCCGTGTCACACGGGATGGCACCGAGCGTGAGATCCCGGTGGAGGACGTGGCCGTCGGGGACGAAATCCTCATCCGGCCCGGGGAGAAGATCCCCGTCGACGCCGAGGTGCTCTCCGGTTCCTCCACAGTGGACGAGTCGATGGTTACGGGCGAACCAATGCCGGTCACCAAGCGCGCCGGGGACGTCGTCATCGGCGCCACCGTCAATGGGACCGGATCCCTGCGGGCCTGGGCGGCCAAGGTCGGCGCGGACACGATGCTCGCCCAGATCATTCGCCTGGTGCAGCAGGCCCAGGCGTCCAAGGCCCCCATCCAGCGGCTCGCCGACGCGGTGTCGGCCTACTTCGTTCCTGCGGTGATCGCCGTCGCGATCGGCACCTTCGCCGTCTGGTTCACCCTCGGTCCGTCCCCCGCGCTGACCCTGGCCCTCGTCTCCGCCGTCGCCGTGCTGATCATCGCCTGCCCGTGCGCCCTGGGACTGGCAACCCCGCTGTCGGTGATGGTCGGGACCGGCAAGGGCGCCCAGGCGGGCATCTTGATCCGCTCCGCCGAAGCCCTGGAGACGGCGCACAAGCTGGACACCGTGGTGCTGGACAAGACTGGCACTGTCACCGAGGGCAAACCGGTCCTGACCGACGTCCACACAGTCGGAGGCATCGACGAGACCGAGCTGCTGCGGCTCGTGGCGGCGGCCGAAGCCGACAGCGAACACCCGCTCGCGCAGGCCATCGTCGCCAGCGTCCGCGAGCGCGGGCTGGCGTGGCCCGGGGCGACCGGCTTCGACTCGGTCACCGGCAAGGGCGTCCAGGCCACCGTCGACGGGCACGCCGTCCTGGTCGGCACCGCCCGGCTGCTGGGCGACGTCGGCATCGGCACCAGCGCACTGGACCCCGTCGCGGCCGACCTCTCGGCCGCAGGCAAGACACCCGTCCTTGCCGCGGTCGACCAACGGCCCGCCGGCGTGCTCGCTGTGGCGGACACCGTCAAGGACGATTCCGCTGCCGCCATCGCCGCCCTGCAGCGCCTGGGTGTCGAGGTCGTCATGCTCACCGGGGACAACGCCCGCACCGCCGCGACGATCGCCGCCCAGGTCGGCATCGGCCGGGTGCTGGCCGAGGTGCTGCCCGAGCACAAGGCCGACGAGATCCGCCGTCTGCAGGGCGAGGGCCGGACGGTCGGCATGGTCGGCGATGGCATCAACGATGCGCCCGCACTGGCCGCCGCCGACGTTGGCCTCGCCATCGGGACCGGCACCGACGTGGCCATCGAGGCCGCCGACATCACCCTGATCTCCGGCTCGCTGAGCGGCGTCGTCACCGCCATCCGGCTGTCGCGCGCCACGATGCGCAACATCCGGCAGAACCTGTTCTTCGCCCTGATCTACAACGCCGTCGGCGTCCCCCTCGCCGCAGGCGCCTTGTACCCGGTGTGGGGGCTGCGCCTGAGCCCGATCATCGCCGCTGCCGCCATGGCGCTCAGCTCTCTGTCGGTGGTCACCAACGCCTCCCGGCTGCGCCGCTGGCATACCCAGCCACTGCCGGGCGCCCGGCCCGCGAGCGTCCGGCCCCGCGTCGAATCCGCCACCGACCGTTCCTCGGCCGGCGGCACCGCCGCCACCGAACAGCATCCCGCCCCGCACGACCAAGCGCACGAGCATCACTCCGACGGCAGCGCGGTCACGGACCCCGTCTGCGGCATGAGCATCGACAAGGCGTCCGCAGCGCACTCGCGGAACACCGGCACAGGCACCCAGTACTTCTGCTCCGCCCACTGCGTCGCCGCATTCGACGCCGACCCGCAGCGCCACACCGGCTCCGGATCCGGGGGGACGCGTGAAGGAGGCGAACACAGGTGACCGCCACTCCCGCCACCCAGACCTCCCACCGCCCAGCCCACGAACCACACATCCAGGCACCGGGATACGCCGACCACAAGGCCGACCAGCCGCGCCCTGCAAGAAGTCGCCCTCGGCCTCCTTGACGACCACGTCCGCGGCTGCGTCACCGATGCCGCCCGCACCGACCCCGCCCACGCCGAGGAGCAGTTCGAGGAACTCGCTGGCGCCATGCGCCGCACACTGCGCCTGTGAGCCACACCTTGGTGCCCAGCGGGGGCAGAAACTTCTGAGGAGATGGTGCACGTAGCCGCACGGCATTACCCAGCGGTCGGCGGCTGTCGTCATGGCTTTCACCCGAGCTCGGGCACCCGGCCTGCCGAGCCCTCTCGTGGGACCTCCTCACGCTGACCGCCAACTGCCGCTTTGAACGAGACCATGGTCCCGAGGGGAGTTCCTCCCCACCATCCACTGCATCGCAGCAGACAAGCAGCCGCGAAGGAGGGCGCATGACCACCACCGACCGCAAGGGACTGCAACGCCCGCGCTTCGCCCGCCAGTATCTGAAGATCGCCGCCGAGCCCGACCGGCGCGGCGGCGCGACACACCGCGACCGGCTACTCGCCGGACTGACCGGACGGGTGCTGGAGTTGCTCACACCGAGACGGCAGCGGTCGCTGGCTCGATCTCTGTCGCGCCCTGGGCGGCGAGGTAGCGCTCGGCGTCCAGGGCCGCGGCCGCACCAGTGCCGGCGGCGGTGATGGCCTGGCGGTAGGTGTGGTCGACGACGTCTCCGGCGGCGAATACGCCGGGCAGGCTGGTGCGCGTCGTCGTGGAGGCGACGGTGATGTAGCCCTCGCCGTCGAGGTCAAGCTGACCGGTGAACAGCTCGGTGCGGGGGTCGTGGCCGATGGCGATGAACAGACCCGTGACGTCCAGGTCGCGGGTGGCGCCGGTGAAGACGTCGCGCAGGACGACGCCGCCGAGCATGCCGCCCGTGTCCTTGATCTCGGCGATCTCGCTGTCGAAGGCGAAGGAGATCTTGTCGTCGGCGAAGGCCCGGTCCTGCATGACCTTGGAGGCACGCAGGGTGGAGCGGCGGTGGACGACAGTGACCGAGCGGGCGAAACGGGTGAGGAAGGTGGCTTCCTCCATGGCGGTGTCGCCGCCGCCGACCACGACGATGACGCGGTCGCGGAAGAAGAACCCGTCGCAGGTCGCGCACCACGACACGCCGCGGCCGGACAGCTCGTCCTCGTTGGGCAGGCCGAGCTTGCGGTAGCCGGAGCCCGTGGCGATGATCACCGTCTTCGCGCTGTGCACGGTGCCCGCAGAGTCGGTGAGGAGCTTGATGTCGCCGGTCAGGTCGACGGCCGTGATGTCGTCGTCGATCATCTCGGCGCCGAACCGCTCGGCCTGGGCCCGCATGTTCTCCATCAGGACGGGCCCGTCGACGCCTTCGGGGAAGCCGGGGAAGTTCTCGACCTCGGTCGTGGTGGTCAGCGATCCGCCGACGAAGATGCTGCTGCCGAAGAGCAGGGGCCTCAGCTGCGCGCGGGCGGTGTAGAGGGCGGCGGTGTATCCGGCGGGGCCGGAGCCGATGATGACGACTCGCGTATCTCGCTCACGCCGTCGCCTCCGGCTTCGCCGGGGCGATCTCGGCGATCAGGCCCTCGACCAGGGTCTTGATCTCGTCGCGGATCGGGCGCACGGCCTCGACGCCCTGCCCGGCCGGGTCCTCGAGCTTCCAGTCCAGGTAGCGCTTGCCGGGGAAGACGGGGCAGGTGTCGCCGCAGCCCACGGTGATGCAGACGTCCGACTCGCGGACCGCGTCGACGGTGAGGATCTTCGGCGTCGCCTGGGAGATGTCGATACCGACCTCGGCCATGGCCTCGACGGCGGCCGGGTTTACCTGGTCGCCGGGGTTGGAGCCGGCGGAGCGGACCTCGACACGGTCGCCCGCCAGGTGGGTCAGCCAGGCTGCGGCCATCTGGGAGCGGCCGGCGTTGTGGACGCAGACGAACAGGACGGACGGCTTGTCGGCCATGGTGATCGTTCTCTCTCGTCGCATGGCGGAACCCAGCCGCCAATGACTTCAGCCCCCGCTGGTATCAGCGGGCGATGATGTGAGAGTATCAGTGCATGCTGACTTCAGTCGATCCTGACGTGATCCGAGGGCTGGGCGATCCGCTCCGTCTGAAGATCGTGACCCTGCTGGCGCGCGAAACGCTCTGCATGACGCACCTGGTTGAGGAGACCGGAGCCAAGCAGACCAACCTGTCCAACCACATGAAGGTGCTGCGCGAGGCCGGGCTGGTGGAGACCGAGCCGTGCGGCCGCTTCACCTACTTCAAGCTCAAGCCCGACGTCCTGGCCGGGCTGTCCGAGCAGTTCGCCGCGCTGGCCGACTCCGCCCGTACCGCTTCCGAGAACAAGAGGGCCTGCCCGTGACCTCCACCGAGCCCACCACCGCCCCCGCTCCGGCCGGCGGTGGGGACGACTCGATCGTCAAGAAGCTCTCCACTCTCGACCGCTACCTCGCGGTGTGGATCCTCATCGCCATGGCCGTCGGCCTTGGGCTCGGGCGGGTGATCCCGGGACTGAACGACGCGCTGGCGAAGGTGGAGATCGGCGGGATCTCCCTGCCGATCGCGCTCGGCCTGCTGGTCATGATGTACCCGGTCCTGGCCAAGGTCCGCTACGACAAGCTGGACGCCGTCACCGGCGACCGCAAGCTGATGATCTCCTCCCTGGTCATCAACTGGATTCTCGGACCCGCGGTGATGTTCGCGCTGGCGTGGATCTTCCTGCCGGATCTGCCCGAGTACCGCACCGGCCTGATCATCGTGGGGCTGGCCCGCTGCATCGCCATGGTGATCATCTGGAACGACCTCGCCTGCGGCGACCGCGAGGCCGCCGCCGTCCTCGTCGCACTGAACTCCGTGTTCCAGGTCATCGCGTTCGGCCTGCTGGGCTGGTTCTACCTCGACCTGCTGCCCGGCTGGCTGGGCCTCGGTGACGGCGAGCACCTGGACATCTCCATGTGGGAGATCGCCCTGAACGTGGTCATCTTCCTCGGCGTCCCGCTACTGGCCGGCTTCCTCACCCGCCGCGTCGGTGAGAAGAAGATGGGCCGTGAGGGCTACGAGCAGAAGTTCCTGCCGAAGATCGGACCGTGGGCGCTGTACGGACTGCTGTTCACGATCGTCATCCTCTTCGCCCTGCAGGGCAAGACCATCACCTCGCAGCCGCTGGACGTCGCCCGGATCGCACTGCCGCTGCTGGTCTACTTCGCGATCATGTTCTTCGGCACCTTCCTCCTCGGCAAGAGCCTCGGCCTCGCCTACGACCGCACTACGACCCTGGCGTTCACCGCGGCGGGCAACAACTTCGAGCTGGCCATCGCGGTCGCCATCGCCACCTTCGGCGTCACCTCCGGTCAGGCCCTGTCCGGCGTGGTCGGACCGCTCATCGAAGTGCCGGTGCTGATCGGCCTGGTCTACGTCGCGCTCACCTGGCGAAGGAAGTTCGCCGCCGACGCGGTCACGACGGCCCCGTGACACAGCAGACGGACGTGGTGGTGGTCGGCGGTGGCCAGGCTGGGCTCGCCGCCGGCTACCACCTGCGCCGCCAGCACCTGGACTTCACCGTCTTGGACGCCGGCACGGCGCCGGGCGGGTCCTGGCAGCACATGTGGGACTCCCTGCACCTGTTCTCCCCGGCCGAGCACTCCTCGCTGCCTGGACGGGGCATGCCCGCCCAGGCGGGCGAGATCTACCCGGGCGCCGGGCACGTGGTGGACTACCTCACCGACTACGAAAAGCGCTACGACTTGCCTGTCCAGCGCGGCACCCGCGTGGGCGCCGTGCGCCGCGTCGCAGGCCGACTCTTGGTCGAGGCGGACACCGGCACCTGGCGGACCCGCGCGGTCATCAGCGCGACCGGCAGCTGGTCGCGGCCCTTCCTGCCTGCCGTCCCCGGTGGCGAGGTGTTCACCGGGCGGCAGCTGCACACAGTGAACTACCGCTCTCCGGCCGACTTCGCCGGACAGCGCGCCATCGTCATCGGCGCAGGGAACTCCGGCGCCCAGATCGCCGCCGACCTCGCCCTGGACGGCCAGGTCGACGTCACGTGGGTGACTCAGCGCCCGCCGCGTTTCCTCGCCGACGACATCGACGGCCGCGCCCTGTTCGACGTTGCCACCGCACGCCGCCGCGCCCTCGAAGAGGGCCGCAGCGACACCGGCGGGGTGGCCTCGCTCGGCGACATCGTGGCCGTGCCGCCCGTACGCGCTGCCCGCGACGCCGGGCTCCTGCACGCGAAGCCGATGATCACCCGGCTCACCGCCGACGGCGTCCAGTGGGCCGACGGCACCCGCGCCGAGGCGGACGCGGTCATCTGGTGCACCGGCTTCCGCCCTGCCCTGTCCCACCTCGCCCCGCTCCAGCTCCGGGGCACGCGCGGGCACATCGCGACCAAGGGCACCCGTGCAGTCGGCGAACCGCGCCTTCACCTGCTCGGCTACGGCGACTGGACCGGCCCGGCGTCCGCCACGCTGATCGGGGTGGGGCGCCCCGCGCGGGACGCCGTCCGCGAGATGGCGGCGCTGCTCGCGCGCAACTGACGAGGCGGCCCAGCGTGTTTCGTGACTTCCCCCAGTGTCGCGTCGCGGCGTGATCGTTGCAGACTGCCCTCCATGACCTCGCCCCTGGCCTCCGATCCTCCTCGCCCGGTGGGCCGGGTGCGCTCTGTGCCCGTGGTGTTCAGCGCGGGCGCGGGCATCGGCGTCCTGGGCGGGATGATCGGCCTGGGCGGTGCGGAGTTCCGCCTGCCGCTCCTGATCGGTCTGTTCGGGATCGCGGCACTGTCCGCGGTCATCTTGAACAAGGCCATGAGCCTGGTCGTGGTCGTCGTCGCGCTGCCTGTCCGGCTGGCCGCGGTGTCCGCCTCCCAGCTGGCCGGTCACTGGCCCGTCACGGTCAACCTGCTGGCCGGGAGCTTGCTGGGCGCATGGGCCGGGGCGAGCTGGGCGGTACGGGTGCACAGCAGCACCCTGTACAAGGTGCTGGCCGCCCTGATGGTGCTCATGGCCGCCGCTCTGCCGGCTACCCACCTCGCCACCGTGGGGACGCTCACGCTGCCGCTGTGGGCCCAGGTGCCCTGCGGAGTCGTGGCCGGCTTCGGTATCGGCGTGGTCGCCGCGATCATGGGCGTCGCCGGGGGCGAGTTGCTGATCCCGACGATCGTGCTGCTGTTCGGCCTGGACATCTAGACGGCGGGGAGTCTGTCCCTGCTGGTGTCGCTGCCGACCATGCTGGTCGCCTTCGCCCGCTACAGCCGCGACGGCAGCTTCGCGGTCCTGGGTGCCAACCTGCGCTTCACCGCCGTGATGGCGGCGGGTTCGATCGCCGGCGCGCTGCTGGGCGCAGTACTGGTCGGCGTCCTCTCCGACCTGGTGCTCCTTCCCGTACTGGTGGTGATCCTGCTCGTCTCCTCGGTGAAACTCGCCCGTCACGACTGACTCCGTAAGGCCGCCTTCGCCCCCGCCACGAGTCAGTTGAGCGGGCCGGCCTCCTTCAGCTTCTTTTCTTCAAGTGGTGGGAGACGGTGGGCTGGGAGACGCCGACGTCGGAGATGTCGCACACGCATGCCTCTCCGCTGGGGTGCGAGGCGACCGCCGAGAACAGAGGGGTGGAGCTGCGTGCGATCACGGGCCGCCCCCTCGCCGGTCAGCGTTGCAGGCCGGCGGCCGCCGGGGCCTTGCGGACGTGTGCGGCCAGTGCGTCGATCACGTACTCGGCGTCCCTGCCGACGCCGCGCAGGGTGTTGGAGCGAAGGGCCGCTGGAACTCCAGGCCGAGGTGGACCAGCCCGGAATGGGTGAGGGAGATGCCCCCCGCGTGCAGCGGTGCCCCCTGTTCGTCGAGTGCGCCGAGCTTGGCCGGGTAGTCGAGGTGGGGCCGGTATCCGGTGGCGAGTAATACCACGTCGGCCTTCTCCCGGCTCCCGCCGTCCCATACGACCTCGTCGCCACCCAGGGCGGTGAACATGGGCCGCCGCTGGAGCCTCCCCGACTCCAGGGCGTTCTGGTAGCGGCCGGTGTCGAGGACCGGGGTGCCGCCGACATGGTGGATCAGCCAGTGCGGCGGCAGGTGGTCGAAGCCGGTGGTCGTCAGCCAGTGGTGCAGGTCCCTGCCCTCGCGGATCTGCGGCAGGAAGGAGACTGGGGCGCGGGTGGCCGCCCGTGGTGCAGGGACGTTCGGCCCTGCACCACGGGCCCCGCGGCCCCTGCGATCACCGATGGCACGACAGCACCATGGCAACGCACCGAGAAGTCACCGAATCCCGGATTGCCTGGTGAGGAGAATCGTGTCCGACACCATCGTCGTTGGCCTGGACGGCTCACACGAGAGCCGGGCGGCCGCCGCCTGGGCGGCTCGTGAGGCTCTGCTCCGCGACGTGCCCCTGCGTCTCGTGCATGCCTGGCAGCCACGGCCCAGCGCGTCGGCGGCGTTCGCCGGTGTCTCGGCGTCGTCGCTGTACACCGACCTGCAAGGCTGGTCCGAGCGACTGCTGCGGGAGAGCCAGGCGCACTTGGCCGACCACCACCTCGGCCTGCGCATCAGCACCGCCCAGGACGCCGACCAGGCCGTCCCCGCCCTGCTCGCGGCCGCCGAGGACGCCGAGATGCTGGTGCTCGGCTCGCGCGGGCTGGGCGGCGTCGCCGGCTTCCTGCTCGGATCTGTCGGCCTCGCGGTGGTGGCGCGCAGCCGACGGCCGGTCGTCCTGGTACGCGAGGGCGAGCGGGCCGGAGACGAGCACCTGCCGGACGCCTCTGGCGCCGCGTCGCAGGCCACCGCGTATCGCGACGTCGTCCTCGGACTCGATCTCGAGGACCCGCACGACGCCGTGATCGAGTTCGCCTTCGACGCCGCCACCCGTCGCGCGGCCGGGCTGCGCGTCGTCTACGGCTGGAACCCGCCGCGCCCCTACTACGACAACAGCGGCGCGCTCAACGACGATCTGCACGCCGAGCTGACGGGAAACGTCCGCCGCGCGGTGAGCGACGTCCTGGCCCCATGGCGGGACAAGTTCCCCGGCGTCGAGGTGAGGGGCCAGGGCGTGATCGGCAGGGCCGGCTCGCACCTGACCGACGCCTCCCATGACGCCTCGCTGCTGGTTGTCGGCCGCAAGGCCGCCCAGTCGGTCGTCGGAGCCCGCATCGGCCCGGTCACCCACGCAGTCCTGCACCACGCCACCGCCCCCGTCGCCGTCGTCCCGCACGACTGACACCCACTCCCGAGGAGAGTCGAGATCATGAAGGCAGCAGTTGTTCGAGCCTTCGGTGAACCCCTGGTCATCGAGGAGCGCCCCGACCCCGAGCCCGGCCCCGGCCAGGTCCGCGTCCGCGTCGAGGCGTCCGGGCTGTGCCACACCGACATCCACGCCGCGCACGGTGACTGGCCGGTCAAGCCCACCGTGCCGTTCGTCCCCGGCCACGAGGGCGTCGGCATCGTCGAGGCGCTCGGCGACGGAGTGACCCACCTCGAGATCGGGCAGCGGGTCGCCGTGCCCTGGCTCGGCTGGGCCTGCGGGCGGTGCGAGCACTGCCTGTCCGGCTGGGAGACACTGTGCGAGCAGCAGCACAACACCGGCTACAGCGTCGACGGCGGGTACGCCGAGAAGATGCTCGCCTCCGCGGACTACGCCGCCCCGGTGCCGAAGGGCATCGACCCGCGCGACGCCGCCCCTCTGACCTGCGCGGGCGTGACCACCTACAAGGCCCTCAAGGTCGCCGGTGTTGCCCCGACGCAGCTGGTGGCGATCTCAGGCGTCGGCGGCCTGGGCCACCTGGCCGTGCAGTACGCGAAGATCGCCGGAGCCACGGTGGCCGCGATCGACGTCACCGACGAGAAGCTGGAACTGGCCAGGAAGCTGGGCGCGGACATCCTCGTCGACGCCCGCAAGGAGGATCCCGCGGAGGTGCTCAAGGCTCACGGCGGCGCCCACTGCGCCATCGCGCTCGCGGTCAACGAGCAGGCGTTCGCTGCCGTCTACGGCGGTCTGCGCCGCGGCGGCAAGCTGATCATGGTCGCGTTGCCCGCGGGCGGCACCATCCAGGTCCCGATCTTCGACACGGTCCTCAACGGCACCTCCGTCATCGGTTCCATCGTCGGCACCCGCCAGGACCTCGACGAGGTGTTCCGCCTGCACGCGGCAGGCCGTACGAAGGTCATCTATCAGACGCGCTCCCTCGATACCGTCAACGAGTCCATCGCGGACGTGCTGCGCGGGAACGTCGAGGCGCGCATCGTCTTCGAGATGTGAGAGGACGCTCCGTCGCACCGGCCTTCTGCCGCCCTTCGCGCTCACATCCGCGTGGTCCCTCGCGTCTACGCCGGTGCGCGCGGCGGGCGGCTCTGGGCGCCCCTTCGACCGCGGGCGTGCGCCCATCCCGATCGGTGACGGTCCCATGCCGAGAGCGGCGGCCTGTTCCGCGCTCGGCTTCACACCACATGCCCAACGCGGCGTTCTGGGCGATCAGCCGGAGACAGGCGAGTTGGAGACAACACTTCGTGGCGTCGGTGTCCGCCACGGGGTGAACGGTACGGCATGACCGGTGGGAAGCGCGGTCCTCGAACCCTCGCCGAGTACGCACGCGCAGCCCGACGCGGTGGGAGCCTGTCCCCTCGGCCGTCTGAATCAGGGCGCGGTATCACACCCGCCAGGAGAAGACCGGCATCGTCCACCCGGCAGGACCCGCACATCGCAGATGTGTTCCCTGATCACGCTACGGGTTACCGGCGGTGCATGGTCTCCAGGGCGGCGGCCAGGACGTGGGGATCGTGGTGGCCCTTGTAGACCTGGGGCGGTTGCCTGTCGAGGTGGAGGAGTTGAGCCACCGCTGTCCAGGCCGTGCGTACCGAGTACTCGACGGTGAAGACCACGTCGTCGGGCACCTCTGCGAACTGGCCGATGAAGGCGAGGTTCACCGACCCTTCGGGTACGACCTTCGGCCGGTCGTCGCGGCGCCGGGCCAGGAACTGGCTGGTGATGTACGGCATCAGGCAGGGAATGACGGTGGAGGTCTTCAGCACGCGGGCCACGAGCGACTCGTCGAAGGGCAGGTGGTGCAGGACCTCTTCGAGGATCTCCCGGCCGGAGCACATCGTCATCGGCTTCGGCGTGTGGTTGCCCGCGCGGCCGGGGTGCAGGCCGTAGCCCCACCAGACCGCGACGCCTTCCGGCTGCTCGCGGTAGACGGGCTGGCGGTTGGCCACGAGGGTGAGCAGCCAGTTGGAGTCGGTGAAGGTCATCAGACCGCCCTTGCCGGTCTCGCGGCCACTGAACTCCTCCAGTGCCCTGAGAAAGGCGGGATCCGTCGTGGTGACGGTGAACGACTCCCAGCGGGACTCCTTGATGTGCTTGTCGAAGACGGCCGGGTCGCCGAAGTCGTCACGCCCGCGTGCCAGTCGGTGCCAGAGCAGCCAGGAGTCCGAGCGATGGGGGCGCACGGACGGCGCGGCGGTGTGCGAGCCGAGGGTGGAGGCATCCGTCATGGAGCCGTTGGTCACCAGGACCAGGTCCTCGGGAGCCACCTCGATCTGCTCGTCACGGCCGCTACGAGACAGGTGGATGCGCTCAACTCTCGTACTCCGGCGGCCCGGTGCGAGCCCGAGGTCGGTGACGCGGCATCCGGTGTGGACGGTGACGCCGCGTTCGCGCAGCCAGGCCGTCAGGGGTCGTACGACGGAGTCGTACTGGTTGTAACGGGTGCGGTGGATGCCGGACATGGACGAAAGCTCGGGGAAGAGGTGGAGGAAGCGCCTGAGGTAGCGGCGGAACTCGATGGCGCTGTGCCAGGGCTGGAAGGCGAACGTGGTGCACCACAGGAACCAGAAGTTGGTGGTGAAGAAGTGCTCGCCGAAGCAGTCGGTGATCCGCTTGCCGTCGAGGTGTCCCTCGGGAACGGCCAGACAGCGAACCAGCTCCAGTCGGTCGCGCTCGCTGAACCCCATCGAGCGGGTGTCCACGATCTTTCTGTCGCTGTCGACAAGACGAGCGATGTCGTCCCAGGCCAAGTCCTGGTGTCCGGCGAGGATTTCCTGCGTCACGGACACCGAGGGGTCGTCGAGGGTGGGGATGCCGGACAGCAGGTCGTAGGTGCAGCGGTACTCGGCCTCGAACATGCGCCCGCCGCGCATGGTGTAGCCGGCGTCAGCCGTGCCGCCCGCGTCGAGGCTGCCGCCGATCCGACGCTGCTCCTCGAAGAGGTGGATGTCAGCTCCGTCGAATCCGCCGTCGCGGATCAGGAACGTGGCCGCGGCGAGCGCCGCGACACCGCTGCCCACCAGGTACGCCTTCGCCATCACACAACTCCTCGTTCTCGCCCGTTGATCGGGAACCGCACGACATCAGCCTTTCCCGCTCCGGTCGGGGCCGTCAGTGGGCCGTTGGTCACCTGTCCGGTCCGAACGGCCCGCACTTCGCCCCCCAGGCCCGGGTGCGGGAACGAAGGACGCCCGGTCGGTGGACCGTCACCGACCGGGCCTGCACTCACCGCGGACTCACGCCGGGTGAGAGTCCGGCGCGCCTGCGCCGCCTCCGGCAGCGCGTGGGGTGTGGGAGCCGCCGCGCCATGGCGGAGACACCTGCCGGTGGTCGTTGTGTCCCGCGCGGGCGGCCTTGTCGGTCTGGCGGCGCAGCCGGTCCTGGAGCTCGTCGACGAGCTCACGGCCGGTGGCCTCCTCGGCGAGCACGACCACTTCACGCCGTCCGACGTGCAAGGCGGCCGTTGCCGACCAGGAGCGGTCCGCGTGGTGGGCGGTCGCTCTCGTGATGCGCACCTCGCCATGGACGGCGGGCAGTCCGGGCCTGCCTACGACGGCGTCGATCTTCGTGCGGGCGTACGCGAGGGTCTCCTGGTCCACCTCGCCCTCCGAACGCAGCAACACGGAAAGAGCGGTGGTCGGGATGTCACTGCTGGTCATACTCCGACATGGTGTTCGGCCTGTTCTCCTTGCTCGGCCACAGCTTCTCGCCCCGGTTCAGGGACCTGGTCGACCAGCGGTTCTGGTGGGCGGAGATGCCCGGCGTCGAGACCGGCGGGTACGGGCCGCTGGAGACGCTGGCCCGTCACAAGGTCAACCTGGGCAAGGTGATCACGCACTGGCCGGACATGCTGCGGGTGGCCGGCTCCCTGGTGACCGGGCAGGTCCGCGCCTACGACCTGCTGCGGATGTTCGGCCGCGAGGGCCGCCCGACACCGATGGGGCAGGCGTTCGCCGAGTACGGGCGGATCGTCAAGACGCTGCACCTGCTGCGGGTGGTCGACCCGGTGGACGACACCTACCGGCGACAGATGAACCGGCAGCTGACCGTGCAGGAGTCCCGCCACAAGCTGGCGAGGGACATCTGCCACGGCAAGCGCGGGCAGATCATGCAGGCGTACCGCGAGGGCCAGGAGGACCAGCTCGGCGCGCTCGGCCTGGGCCTGAACGCTGCCGTGCTGTGGACCCCCCGCTACCTGGACGCCGCTGTGGAGCAGTTGCGGGCGCTGCCCGCCGAGGAGCGGGAGTACGACGTCCTGGACGAGGACGTCGCCCGGCTCTCCCCTCTGCGTCATGCGAACCTCAACTGCCTGGGCCGCTGCAGCTTCTGTGCCGCCGCCCCGGCCGGCTGGGGCCTGCGCCCGCTGCGCGACCCGGCCGCCGCCGACACCGACGAGGCTGAGGAGGGGTGAGGTGCGGCGGCCCCCGGGACTGTTCTAGGCCATGACGTCCCGGGGGCCGCGCGCTTCACCGGCCGGTTCTACCGGAGAGGGCGGATGCGCTGGGGCGTTGCCCGCCGGGGGAGCCGGGTTGCGGCGGTTGCACACCCGCGTTCGTGGCGTTCAGCGACCCGGTGGGGTGAAAGGCACGGGCGGATCGGCGTGGCGGGATGCGGTGGCCGTGCCGGGGATGAGATGCGGGCCGGGCGGGTGGACGGGCACGGAGGTGATGACGGTGGCGGCACCGGTGCGGGCCGCGAGCCTGGCCAGGGTGCGGGCGGGCAGGCGGTGGTAGGGGTTGGTGCGGGCGGGCAGCGCCACGACGGTGCTTTGGTAGTGGCCGGCGGCCATGAGGGCGTCGGAGTGGGTGGCGAGGACCGCGTCGGCCTGGTGGTTCAGGCGGCGCTGTCGGGCGATGTGGAGCAATGCGTTGAGGCTGAAGCCGGTGGAGCGGAAGGCCACGGCGGCGGTGATCTTCTGCCCGGTGCGGGCGGCGAGCCGCCCGACGTGGGCCGCGACGTCGCTGTCGGCGCGGGCCCCGGTGAGGACGGCCAGGACACGGCTGGCCGGGCGGCCGGGGAGCGTGTAGGTGTGGACGGCCGGGGTGCGGGGTGCGGCAGGCGGGGCGTGAACGTGCTGGCCTGGGGTCAGGGTGCTCATGACGGGGGCCCTTCCGTGCGGTGCGGGGTCGTGGAGGACGTGGCGGGACGGGTGCTGGTGGCCGGTGTCGGCTTGGCGGTCTCGTCCGGGTGGCCGGTGCCGTGCGGGGCGTCGCCGTTTGGTCCGCGGGTGGCGATCAGCGACCAGGCGATGGAGACGGTGATCGTGACGACGATGACGCCCAGCGTCAGGGGGATGGGCAGCTTGCCGACGGGGGTCTCGGACAGGATGAGCTTGACGCCGGCGAAGGCGAGCAGCACCGCCAGGCCGTAGTGCAGGTACGTAAAGCGGCGCAGCAGTCCGGCCAGGCAGAAGTACAGGCTCCTCAGGCCCAGAACGGCGAAGGCGTTCGCGGTCCACACGATGAACGTGTTGGTGGTGATCGCCAGGACGGCGGCGACGGAGTCGACGGCGAAGATGAGGTCGGTCGCCTCGATCGCGACCAGGACCACGAACAGCAGGGTGGCGACGCGCTTGCCGCTGGCCCGGATGAAGAACTTGTCGCCGTGGAACTTCGGATCGGTCGGGATGAGCTTCTTGACCAGGCGGACGACCGGGTTGCGGTCGGGATGGACTTCCTCGTCCTTGGAGACGGCCATCTTCCAGCCGGTCCAGATCAGGAACGCGCCGAACAGGTAGGCGGTCCAGAAGAACACCTGCAGCAGCTCGGCGCCGATGAAGATGAACACCAGCCGGAAGGCCAGCGCCCCGATCACGCCCCAGAACAGGACCTTGTGCTGGTAGGCGTCCGGCACCGCGAAGAACGAGAAGACCAGCGCGAACACGAAGACGTTGTCGATCGACAGCGCCTTTTCGATCAGATAGCCCGCGTAGTAGGTCGAGGACGCATCCCCGCCCTGCCAGGCCAGAAGGATGAGGCCGAAGCCGAGGCCGATGGCGATCCAGATCGAACTCCAGATCGCGGCCTCGCGGAAGCCGATCACGTGGTTGTCGCGGTGGGCGATCAGGTCGACGGCGAGCATCACGCCGATGCCGAGCGTGACCGCGGCCCACACCCACAGCGGGACGGCGAACGACAGTTCATTCATGGCTGATCGGCTTCCTGGGACGGAGACGGAGAGGACGGTGAAACGAGAAGGAGGGGGCGGGTGCCGGGCCCTGGCAGACATGCGGAGGGGTAGCCGGGCCCGGGCCGCCGATGGGGCTTCACATAGGCGCTCACCTCCCCGGTCACGCCGGTCGACGGAGGGTGGTGCGGCGGCGCGGGCGCATCGCGAGGGCGATGCACACACCGCCGACGGCCAGGTCCACCGCTGCGAGCAGCCACCAGGGGGCGAGCGCGGTCAGCGCGTCCATCACGCCTCCTCGGCCACCGGCCGGGCGGCGGCGGTGGGCAGGCGGCGCTGGGCGAGGGCCCACACGTTGCGTACCCCGGCCGGGGACAGGTCGGACGGTCCCAGGCCCGCGCCGCCGACCGACGCCGTGAACCGAGACGGGGCGACGGCGTAGACGAAGGGCCCGCCGCGTATGGCGGAGGCTTCGATCAGACTGTGCGCGTCGAGTCCGGCAGGTCCCCGGCTGGAGGCGACCACCAGGGGTGAGTGATGGCGGGCGGCCAGGGCCAGCACCCCGCCCGCGGCCCGCAGCCGCGGCTGTCCGCCGCCGTCGGCCGGGGTGCGGTGGGCGACCGGGATGTAGCCGACGCCCGCGGACCGCAGCCGGGGCAGCACCCGGGCCAGGAACATCCGGGCGGTGTCCAGGCCCGCGCGGTACGGGCCGGGGGCCCGCCGCTCGGCGGACAGCACGGCCACCAGCAGCACCGGCGCCTTGCGGGGGGCGGCCAGGCGGACCGCAGCGTCCACCACGGCGATGTCCTCGGGCCGGTTGGTCACCGGTGCGGTGACCGGATGCGGCAGTGAGACGGGCAGAACGGGCGTGCCGGAGGCGGCGGGACGGGTCAGGGTCGGGGCGGACATCGTGGCCCCCTTTCCGGGGGTCGGAGCCAATGGGCGGGTGTGTTCAGCGTCACCCGACCGTCTGATTCCCGTCAAGAGTTACGCGAAAACTATTTCGGCAATACTGTTTCGCGAAAGAAGCTTGTTCATGCGAAGCTGGCTTCGTAGGATGGAGTTCATGACTCAACCCTCCTCTGCCGCGCGCGGCGACCAGTGGACGTTCCTGACCAACCACGCCCGCGTCCTTATCGCCCTCGCCCGGGACCCCGAAGCGCGCGGACGCGACGTCGCCGACCGGATCGGCATCACCGAACGCGCCGTGCAGCTGATCGTCGCCGACCTCGAAGCGGCCGGATACCTCACTCGCACCCGCGTGGGGCGGCGCAACCGCTACACCATCGACCCCACCGTGGCCCTGCGCCACCCGGCCGAGGCCGACCATCCCGTCGGTGACCTGCTGACCACGTTCCTGCACCGCGAGGACACCCCCGCCGCCGACGCCGAGCGCGCCGCCACTTCCTGAAGCCCTGCCCGGTAGCCCCTAGCGGCGCCAGGGTGCGTGACATCGGCCCCGGCCGCCCTCCCCCCGTAGGGCGGTCCGGGGCCGGTCCCTTTGCTCGGTCGCTCGGCGTCAGGCGGGCGGGCAGGGCGCGGCCAGCGGCGCCCAGGGCACCGGTGGGGCAGCATGGACGAACGGGCCGCCGCGGATCGCCGCCGCCTGCATCACCGTGCACGCGTCCAGCCCCGCCGGCCCGCTGCGCGAGACCACCAGCAGCGAGCAGCCATGGGTGGTGGCCACGTCCAGCAGGCCCTTCGCCTCACACAGGCGCCCAGCCCCGTTCGCGGGACGGTGGTAGGCGGCCGGCTTGTAGGCGAGGCCGGCGCGGGCCAGGCGCGGCAGCGCCCGCCCCAGCACCGCTCGGGCCGCAGCCCCGTCCGGGCGGGGGCGCCAGCCGCGGCGGCAGCGGGGGCATCACGGCGATCAACAGCAGCGGCGCACCGCGGGCGGCGGCAAGCCGGACCGAGACATCGACCACGGTGGTGTCATCCAGGCGATCGGCCAGCGCCGCGGCCACCGGGAACCGCAGGCGGCCGGGCGCGGCGACGGCGTCACAAATCGGCGCTCTACCAGCGAGTGTGACGCCTTCACGTCACGCTGCTGGGGCTCCAACTCGGACAAGATCATTCCTTAGCGCCAACCGCTGTTCCATTGTTCTCCGAGGCCGTGGTCGTCGGTGACGCCGACCGCGCGTGCTTGTGGGCGATCCGGTCCAGCAGCGTGTCGGGGCGGATGTCGGGATCGTCGAGCAGCGTGGTCGCGAACCCGGCGATCGAGCCGGCCAGCGCGCGGCGCTGGGCTCCGCTTGCCTGGTTGCCGCGGTTGAACATCCCGTCGAGTAGTTCCGGCCGGTCGCGGAACATGGCGCCGTAGAAGCGCGTGGTGATCTCGTCGAGCGCGCCGGCCACGGCGGGCAGGGTGGCACGGACCACGGCGGCGGATTCTGCGGACAGCATGAAGCCTCCCGGGCAGGGGATGAGGTGTGAAGGGAAGCCGCATCGCATCGGGCGGCGGCTGTTCTGGGCGAACGCCGCCCCCG
This sequence comes from Streptomyces sp. NPDC037054, assembly GCF_055606745.1. Classification (NCBI taxonomy): domain Bacteria; kingdom Bacillati; phylum Actinomycetota; class Actinomycetes; order Kitasatosporales; family Streptomycetaceae; genus Streptomyces; species Streptomyces sp. NPDC037054. The sequence continues at coordinate 434,805 of NZ_JBVJSJ010000006.1, forward strand.
GCGACATCGCCGGGCACCCCGCTGCCCTCGCGCTGTGGACGACGGATCCCAGGGCGGCTTACTGATCGCGGCGCCACTTCGGACGTCGGCCGTCGCAAGCCCGGCGGATCTGTCGCCGCTGCCCCTGCCTACCAGTTCCCGGCTTGGGGCCCATCGGCCCCCGACCGGGGACCTGCGGTCTCTGCACGGTGCCGTTGTCCTACCGCCACCCTGTGATCGGAACCCCGATTCAGGAGGTGGACACCATGTCCCGCACCATCACAGTGGGCCTCGACGGCTCGTCCGAGAGCCGTGCGGCCGCCGAGTGGGCGGCCCGTCAGGCGAAGCTGCGCGGGCTGCCGCTGCGGCTGGTGCACGTCTGGGAGCCCGTCCCGGAGCCCATGGTGCAGGCCCCGCTTCTGGGTGCCGAGACGCAAGCGCACTGGAGCGAGCGGATTCCGCGCGAGGCGGCTGAAGGGCTCCGCCTGCGCCACCCTGGGGTGGACGTGGCCGTGGAGCAGATTCCGGGCCGGCCGATGGACGTGTTGCCCGAGACGGCGAAGGACGCTGAGCTGCTGGTCCTCGGCTCGCGCGGGCTGAGCGGGATCGGGGGATTCCTCGTCGGGTCCGTGGGCATGGCAGTCATCGCCCGAACCGAGACCCCCGTGGTCCTCGTGCGCTCCGGCGAACAGGCCGCGGACGAGCACGAGAAGGACCCGGCGGGCATCCCGTCCGCCGCCACGGCATACCGGCCCGTGGTGCTAGGCCTCGACACCGACCACCCCGATGACGCCGTGATCGCCTTCGCCTTCGAGGAGGCCACCCGCCGCGGCACCGTGCTGAAGGCCGTGCACGGCTGGAACCTGCCGCCCTACTTCGCCTTCGGCCTGCCCGCCGACCCTGAGCCCAACGCCGAACTGAGTCGACAGGAAGCCGCCGCTCTGGCCGAGGTGCTTCGCCCGTGGCGGCAGAAGTACCCGGACGTCGAGGTCGTCGAGGAATCCCGCTCCGGCAGCCCCGCCAACCACGTCATCGACGCCTCCCGCGAGGCATCGCTGGTCGTCGTCGGCCGCAGGATCCGCCGCAGCCCGATCGGCGCCCACATCGGACCCGTCACGCACGCCGTGCTGCACCACGCCACCGCCCCCGTCGCCGTCATCGCGCACGACTGAACGCCCTCAGGAGGAGTGGAGAGCATGAACGCACCGATCGAACGACCCATCGGAGCGCCCCTGGTCGTGGGCGTGGACGGTTCCGAGCCGAGCCTGCGGGCCGTCGACTGGGCGGCCGACGAGGCCGTACTTCGCGGGGCGCCGCTGCGGGTGGTGTACGCCTGCCTGTGGGAACGGTACGAGGGTGCCGCACTCGCCCGGGACATCGGCAAGCCGACCGCGCTGCCGTTGGCCCAGGACCTCGTCGGCGGCGCCGCTCAGCGGGCGCGCGCCCGCCACCCGGATCTGGAGGTGACCGCCGACGTGGTCTTCGAGGAGCCGGAGTACGCCCTGGTTCGTGAGGCGCGGAACGCCTCCGCGCTGGTGGTGGGCACGCGCGGCCGCAGCGGCATCGCCGAGCTGCTGCTCGGCTCCGTCAGCCTGGCCGTCGCCGCCCATGCCGACTGCCCGGTGATCGTCCTACGAGGCAGCCACGACAACCAGGCGACGCCGCCGGTGCGCGGTCGCGTTGTCGCGGGCGTCGGTGACGACGCGAAGGATTCGGCGGCCGTGCGCTTCGGGGTCGAGGAAGCACGGCGGCGTGGAGTGACTCTGGAGGCCGTACGGGCCTGGCGGTGCCCGGCGCACGAGACCACCGACCACCCGCTTCTGGCCGGTGAGCCCGCCCGCCTGCACGAGGAGAAGGCGGCCCAGGAACTGGAAGAGGCATTGCAGGACGTCCCGGTGGACGTCGAAGTACGCCGGCGCACTGTCGAAGGCCATGCCCGGCGGGTGCTGGTCGACGCCTCGCACGACGCCGACCTGCTGGTGGTCGGCGCCCGGCGTCGCGAGGGTCAGTGGGGACTCCAGCTGGGGCGGACCGCCCACGCCGCGCTGCACCACTCCGCCTGCCCCGTCGCCGTCGTTCCGCACCGGGACCACGACGTCTGACCGGCCTCTCAGAGGCTCGCCGCGTGATCGGGGACGTAAGTCTGCGCTCACCTGCGAGGAGGATGCCATGGCAAAGCGACCACTCGACGAGAAGACGGTGACCATGCTGGTGGCCGAGGCCACCGCGGCGCCGTCCATGCACAACGCGCAGCCGTGGCGCTTTCGCCACCTGAGCGGCGATCGTGTGCTGCAGTTGCGGGCCGACCCCGAGCGGGCCATGCTCCGGTCCGATCCCGACAACCGGGCGCTGCACATCGGGTGCGGGGCAGCGCTTTTCAACCTGCGCGTCGCGGCTGCGCACGCGGACCTCGCCCCGGAGACGACGCTGCTGCCCGAGCCGGACGACCCGCTGCTGCTCGCCGCAGTCCATCTGGCCGATCCGCCTGGAAGCGCCCGGGACGAGGAACTGGCGCGGCTGCACCCGGCGATCCGGCACCGGCACACCAGCCGCCATCCCTTCGTCGAGAAGGACATCCCCGATGACGTGCGGGCCACCTTGCAGGACGCGGCGGCGCGCGAGGGAGCCGTGCTGCTCTTCCCCGGCGCGTGGCATATCGAGACCGTGCTCGACCTGGTCCGTGACGCCGAGAGTCGCGGCACACTGGACCCCGACGCCAACGTGGACCTGGTTCGCTGGACCCGGCTCGGGCCGGGGGCGGACACCGCTGTCGACGGAGTCCCCGAGTACGCCTTCGGCCCGCGCAAACGGGACGGCAGGGCCCCCGTACGGGACTTCACCGGGCGGCGGCCTGTAGCCGACCGTGGCACCACCACCTTCGAGCACACCCCGCACCTCGCCCTGCTAAGCACTCCCGGCGACGGCCGGGCCGACTGGCTGCGCGCCGGTCAGGCTCTGGAGCGAGTCCTGCTGGAGGCCACCTTGGTCGACCTGGCCACCTCTCTGACCTCCCACGCCCTGGAAGACCGCGAGCTGCGCCTGCTGACCCGCGACCCGACATCGGGCACCGGGCAGGTCCAGATGGTGCTGCGGCTTGGTTACGGGCCGCGGGGCCCGGCTACCCCCCGCCGCCCGGTAAGGGACGTACTGGAGACCGCGTAACCGGGCACGGCGGCGGCTTGTGCGACGTACCGGGACGCGCCCAGGGCAAGGGACGTAGCGGCGGGCATGGCTGACCGCAGCCCTCGCTCCTCTCGGCATCTCCGTGGTGAAGGCGTACACGGGCCCCGCTGGCGGAAGCGTTACGCGTGCCGGTGGCCCCGGCCGGCGTTGGACTCGGCCCAGGCCCGGTCCCACTGCGCCCCGCGGCGCACATCCAGTCGTACCCGGGCGACCCACCAGCCGCCCAGCACCAGTACGCAGGTACCCGCTCCGGCGGCTGCGCCGAGGGCTGCTCCCCGCGACCTGGCCTGTGCCGGGGTGGGTGGTGCGGGACGAAGCCGGCCCTCCTCGTCGAGCCACACCGTGGTGGACGCGCCCGCCTTGCTGCCCGCCGACACCAGGGCTTCACCGGTCTTGAAAGAGCCGTCGGGCCTCGCCCGCCGTACGGTCGCCCGCACCTGGCCGTCCGCCATGCCGGAGAACCGTGACGGTGTCGCGGGGACGTCCTCGATGGGTTGCGCGCCAGCGCCAGAGCCACACTCCTCCTGCCTGTTTCAGCATGGGTGCATCCTTCCGAGCGCGACGGACCTGAACATCGCACCGCTGCGGTGGCGGATCGCCGATCGATGGCGGCAGGTACCGACAGGGCCGTCGGGTAAGGGCCGTTCGGCCCCGTTGCGAAGGGCCGGCCGGCGCCAATCGGTTGCCGAAGCACCGCCGGGCACAGTGCCGTTCATGACAGACGGAGCACCTGACGGTGCAGGTGCTCATCAAGTGGGCGCCCCATCGCGCTGGCGGCCGGGCGTCGGTCACGCGGCGGAAGGCGCCCCGGACGCGGAGGACTCCGGGGCCGACAGCATGGTCAGCAGCATGACGCTGGGCTCGGTGGCGCGCACGGTGTGCGGCAGCCGTGCGGGCAGGTGGACCCAGCTCCCGGGCTTGGCCTCGGTCCTCTCCTCGCCCAGGACGAGGTCGAGGCGGCCCCGCACGACTTGGATGACCACGGGCAGGGCGGAGGTGTGCTCGGTGAGTTCCTGGCCGGCGGCGAAAGCGAAGCCGACCACGCGCAGTCGGTCGTCGCGGTACAGGACGCGGCTGAGGGTGCCGTCCTCGGGCACGGTCAACTCGGCGGCCAGGTCGGCGACAACAGTGGCGGGCATGGGGTGCCTCCTCAGAACTGGGACGGGGTCGGGACGGCGAGCAGGCTGATGGCGCCCAGGTGGGCGCCGTGGCGGCGGAAGACGCGGCGCATGTGCATCACACGGCGCAGGGCGGCCGGGTTCCGCAGCGCCCGGCCGGCGATGCGCAGGGCGGGGAACAGGCCTTCGTCGGCGACGAGTCGGCGCGGTTCGAGCAGGGCCATGGGCGCGGTCTTGCGGGCGGTGACGGTGAAGCCCTCGTCGGCGAGGAGTTCACTCCAGCCGGTGGGCGTCAGGGGGCGGGCGCCGACGTGGATGGCGTCCTGCAGGTCCGCGGTGATGCGGTCGGCGAGGGACGGATCGAGATCGTCGGGCAGGAGGCACAGTTCGTGGATGGCGTACCGGCCGGAGTCGTCGAGGAGGCGCCGTGCTTCCCGTACGACGCGCCGCTTCGCGGGACAGGGCTGCATGGTCAGCATCGCCTCGCCGTACACGACGGTGGCGTCGCCGTCCGGCAACCCGGTGTCCGCGGCGTCCGACCGTACGGCACGCACTTTGGTCGGGCCGGGGGTGGCGAGGGCACTGAGCGCGGCCACGGCGGCGGGGTCGCGGTCGACGGCGGTGTAGGTGGCCGGGCGGCGGGCCAGGGTCAGCCGGGCTGTGGCCCCCAGGCCGGCGGCCAGTTCCACCACGCGGTCCTCCGGATCCACGCCCAGGGCGTCCAGCATCCACCGGGTCAGCTCCACACCGCCAGGGCGCAGGACGCGCTTGCCCAGGCGGGCCAGCAGCCAGTGGCCGGGCATGCGCGCGGCGTCCAGTCCGTCGCCGGGAACAGGGATGTGCTTCTGCAGGGCCGAATGGTCCGTCGCTGCCATGCGCGTGCCTCGCTCTCTGCCTGCGTCCGTACTACTTAGGTGAGCCTAACCTGGAATGGTGGTGGAGTGCCGGGGCCGAACGTCCCGATCGCAGGGCCCAATGGTCCGTCGGCAGGCGGCTTCGGCGCCGCCAGGCGTTGCCGGACGAGCTGCGGGACAACTGACCACCGCGTCAGGACCGCCGCCGGCCTCCCCCGCCGTGTACCCGACCAGGAAGTCGTCAGGGGGGGTGGCAGGCCGGGCGACGCCGTGAGCGGCATCGCCCGCGTGGTCGATGCCTGGCGCGGCCTCGAGGGACGCCGTCCACTCCTTCGGTACGTCGTCCATGATCAATGCTCTCTGGTTCGCGCTGCCTGTGTGCGGCTGGCGCGGTGTGATCGCACGTCTGTCACAGCAGGCTGCTCCAGTACGGCCAGAAGCGGGTGAGGACGAGCAGCGCGATCACCCCGTACCAGGCGCCGAGCAGCATCCAGTGCGTGTCCCGGACGACCTCCAGGACACCCCCGGGCGCGGGGACGGTTCCCTGTTCCAGGCAGTGCAGGGTGACGTACCAGAACAGGGCGATGGTGACGACCCAGACGACGGCGCAGTAGGGGCAGATCTTGTTCAGCTCGTAGAGGCACTGCCGGATCAGCCAGTGCACGAACGCCACGCCCACCAGCGCACCGGCGTCGAGCGTGAGCCACAGCCGGCGGTGCAGGCGTGCCCCGGAGAGTACGGCGATGCCCAGGGCGGTCACGGCGGCGAAGGCGCCCAGTCCGAGCAGCATGTTGGGGAAGCCGAGCAGGCTGCCCTGCGGGCTGGACATGGCGCTGCCGCAGCTCACGACGGGGCTGAGGTCGCAGGGCGGTTGGTAGCCGGGATCGCGGAGCAACCGCCAGTCGTCCACGGTGAGTCGGAAGGAGGCGAGCCAGCCGACGGTCCCGGTGAGGACCATCACCCATCCCGTCCGGCGGCTCGCGCCCACTGTCCGTGGGCGCCGGGCGGTCGTGGCGTCCGGCGCGAGCGCGGGTCCGTGGCTCATGCGGCTCGTCGGGAGCCGGAGGCAGGCCGGGGGCGGCCAGGTGCCGTCGGAGCCGAGGCCCGTGTGGCTCGCCGGCGGTAGACCAGGTACGGCCGGGCGAGGTATCCGATCGGGGCGCTCCACACGTGCACCAGGCGGGTGAACGGCCAGGCCGCGAAGAGCAGGAAGGCGCTCAGGGCGTGCAGTTGGAACAGCAGCGGTGCGTCGGCGATGGCCTCGGGCCGGGGTTGGAGGACGAACAGGCCGCGGAACCATACGGAGACGGTGGAGCGGTAGTCGTATCCGGCGCCGAAGACGTTGTGGGCGGAGGTGGCGGTGATGCCGAGCAGGACGGTGGCGGACAGCAGCGGGAAGAGGAGTTTGTCGCTGCGGTCGGTGCCGAGTCGGATCCGGCGGGTCAGCAGTCTGCGGGCGCACAGCATGCCCAGCCCGGCGACCATGGCGACGCCGGCCACCGAGCCCGCCCAGACGGCCGTGGTGTGGTAGGCGTGCTCGCTGATGCCCACGGCCTCGGTCCACGAATCGGGGATGGCGAGCCCCACGACGTGCCCGGCGATCACCATGAAGGCGCCGAGGTGGAACAGCGGGCTGCCCCAGCGCAGCCAGCGGTGTTCGAGGAGCTGGGTGGTGCGGGAGGTCCAGCCGAACTGGTCCTGGCGGTAGCGCCAGACGTGTCCGACGGCGAACACGGCGAGGCAGATGTAGGGGATGGCGACCCACAGGAGCAGGTCGGCGCCGCTCGCTGCGGCGAGAGGGGATGGAGCGGCGCTCATCGGGGACCCTCCGGGTTCACGGGGATGGACAGGGGCGGCATGAGGGTGGGCGGTGCCTGCTCGGGTGGTACGAACGCGTCCGGCGGCGCGAACTCGCCCGCCCCGTAGGGGTCGAGGCCGACGTCCTCGTTGGGCGGGCCCTGCGCGGCCAGCTCGGCCACCGCCCGCAGATCGGCCTCGGTGGGCGGCGGCAGAAGGGTGAGCAGGGCGGCCAGGACGTGGCGGTAGGGGGAGTCCGCGTCGGTCAGGGCACGCAGGATCAGTTCGAGCCCGCGCCGGTGCTGGCGCAAGGGTGCCTCGCCCGCCCGTGGGCCGCCGAGCGCGGCGAACTCCAGGACGACAGGGAGGTGATCGGGCAGTTCGCTGCCGTCGGTGTCCCAGCCCGCTGCCCTGTACCGCTGGTTCAACGTGAGCAGGGCCATGCCGCGACGGCGGGTGTCGCCGTGCAGGTAGTAGGTGAGGTAGAGGCTGCTCTTGCGGCGCAGGTCGAACATCTCGACGTAGTGGCGTTCCAGCGCCTGCGGCTCCGCGTCGGTGAGCCAGGTGGTGAACGCGGTCAGGTGCCCGGTGGCGGGGGAGGGCGGTAGTGCTTTGACAGTCGCCGTCAATTCGGTGCGGGCGGCGGTGAGTTCGGTGTCCGGGTACTGCAGCAGCAGCGAGCACAGCCGCAGCAGAAGCGCCCGGTCCTGAGCCTCCTCCGGCGTGAGCAGGGCCGGACGTCCCGGGCGGGCTGCACGGCCAGGGCGGCGTACCGCGGCCCGGACGCGGGAGCGGATGATGGCGGGAACGGTCGTCGGCAGCGGGCTCACTGGTGGCCTCCGGCTGGTGCTTCGGACGTACGGCGGCGCAGGGTGGGGATGCCGAGCATGACCTTGCGAGGCTCGGCCGGCTCGGCGGACTCGACCGGGCAGCGGCTCTCCATGGCGGTCAGCGCTGCCGCGTCCTCCTTGTGGGCGGCGGGGACGACGTACCGGTCGGCGTACTTGGCGACGGCGAGCAGCCGGTGCAGGTCCTCCGCCTCACGCACCGTGAGTCCGACGGCCTTGAGCACCGTCTCGTCCCCGTCCTCCCCGAGGGTGCGCTCGCGCATGTAGGAGCGCAGCGCGGTGAGTTTCATCAGCACCCCGCCGACCACATCGGTGTCCCCGGCGGTGAACAGCTCGGCCAGGTATTCCAGCGGGATGCGCAGCCGGGTGACGGCGGCGAAGACGTGGTCGGGGTCGTCCTGGTTGCCGCCGGCCGCGTCGACGGCGTCGAGCACGGGCGAGAGCGGAGGCACGTACCAGACCATCGGCATCGTCCGGTACTCCGGATGCAGCGGCAGCGCCACCTTGTACCGCATCACCAGGTCGTACACCGGGGACCGGCGGGCCGCCTCCAGCCAGTCCTCCGGTATCCCCGACTCCCGTGCCGCCGCGACGACTTCGGGGTCCTGCGGGTCGAGGAAGACGCCGCGCTGGGCTTCGAGGAGGTCCGTCTCGTCGGGTGTCGCGGCGGCCTCGCCGACGCGGTCCGCGTCGTACAGCAACAGCCCCAGATAGCGCAGCCGTCCCACACAGGTCTCCGAGCAGACGGTGGGCTGGCCGGCCTCGATGCGCGGGAAGCAGAAGGTGCACTTCTCGGCCTTGCCGGTTGCGTGGTTGACGTACACCTTCTTGTACGGGCACGCCGTCACGCACATCCGCCAGCCGCGGCAGCGGTCCTGGTCGACCAGGACGATGCCGTCCTCGACCCGCTTGTACATGGCGCCCGACGGACACGCCGACACACAGGCCGGGTTGAGGCAGTGCTCGCACAGGCGGGGGAGGTGGAAGAGGAAGGTCTGCTCGAACTCGAACTTGACCTTTCGCGCCCACTCACCGCTGAGGTTGGGGTCGCCGTCGGCGTTCTCGGGTGCGCCACCCAGGCCGTCCTCCCAGTTGGCGCCCCAGGTGATGGCGGTGGGCTTGCCGGTGAGGACCGAGCGCGGGCGGGCGACGGGGATGTCCTTCCCGGCAGGAGCGCTGACCAGGTTGTCGTAGTCGTAGGTGACCGGCTCGTAGTAGTCCTCGAGGCTGGGCAGGTCCGGGTTGGAGAACAGCGACAGCAGGCGTTTGACGCGACCTCCGGAGCGCAGGACGAGACGCCCGCGCTTGTCGAGCATCCAGCCGCCCTTCCACTGCTCCTGGTCCTCGTAGCGGCGGGGGTAGCCGACGCCGGGCTTGGTCTCGACGTTGTTGAACCAGGCGTACTCGACGCCGGTGCGGTTGGTCCACGTCTGCTTGCAGGTGACCGAGCAGGTGTGGCAGCCGATGCACTTGTCGAGGTTCATCACCATCGCGATCTGGGCCATGACCCTCATCAGTAATCGACCTCCTGAGACCGCCTGCGGATCACGGTGACCTCGTCGCGTTGGTTGCCGGTCGGTCCGTAGTAGTTGAACGCGTAGGTGAACTGGGCGTAGCCGCCCGCGAGATGGGTGGGCTTGAGCAGGAGCCGGGTCAGGGAGTTGTGGATGCCGCCGCGCCTGCCGCTGACCTCGGTTTTCGGCACGTTCACGTTGCGGTCCTGGGCGTGGTACATGTACACGGTTCCCTCGGGCATGCGGTGGGTGACCACTGCCCGCGCGGCGACGACGCCGTTGCGGTTGTACGCCTCGATCCACTCGTTGTCCCTGACGCCGATCTTCTCGGCGTCGGCGGTGGACATCCAGATCACCGGGCCGCCGCGGGACAGGTCGAGCATGTACTTGTTGTCCTGGTAGTTCGAGTGGATGGACCACTTCGAATGCGGGGTCAGATAGCGGACGGTGACCTCTGCCCGGCCGCCCTCGTGCAGGTGCTCGTCGCCGTAGTGCCGGGGCGTGTTCAAGGGAGGCCGGTAGACCGGGAGTTGCTCGCCCATCTCCGTGATCCAGTCGTGCTGGACGAAGAAGTGCTGGCGGCCGGTGAGGGTGTGCCAGGGCTTGAGGTGCTCCACGTTGATCACGAACGGCGAGTAGCGGCGGCCACCGGTCTCACTGCCCGACCACTCGTACGACGTCATCACGGCGCGGGGCTGGGTGCGGGTGTCGGCGAAGGTGATCCGTTCGGCCTCGCGCTCGGCGGCGAGTTCCACCAGCCCTTCGCTGCCGGTCTGCCGCTCCAGTGCGCGGAAGCCCTCGGTGGCCAGGCGCCCGTTGGTGGTGCCGGACAGAGCGAGGATCGCCTCACACATGCCGGTGGCGGTGGCGAGGGAGGGACGGCCCGCTGCGATTCCGTCGCGGACCGTGCCGTTGCGGCGGCGCAGTTCGTCGATCTCCCGGTCCGGGTGGACGGTAATGCCCTTGGTGGTCGTGCCGAGCTTGTCCAGGAGCGGGCCGACGGCGCGCATCTTCTGTGCGACGGCCGCGTAGTCCCGCTCGATGACGACGAGCTTCGGCATGGTCCGGCCGGGGACCGGCTCGCACTCGCCGGTCTTCCAGTCCCGTACGACCCCGCCCGGCTGGGCGAGTTCGTCGGGGGTGTCGTGCAGCAGCGGCACGGCGAGGACGTCGGTGCGGGTGCCCAGGTGCTCGGCGGCCAGTTCGCTGAACCGGTCGGCGATCGTCAGGAACGTGTCGTAGTCGGTTCGGGCCTGCCAGGGCGGGGCGATGGCGGGGGTGAAGGCGTGCACGAAGGGGTGCATGTCCGTGCTGGACAGGTCGTCCTTCTCGTACCAGGTCGCGGCCGGCAGGACGACGTCGGCGAGCAGGCCGGTGGACGTCATCCGGAAGTCGACCGTGACCAGCAGGTCGAGCTTGCCCTCGGGTGCCTCCTCACGCCAGACCACGTCCTGCGGGCGGTGCTCGGGCGGGGTCTCCTCGGAGCGGACCGCCGCGTCCGTGCCCAGCAGGTGGCGCAGGAAGTACTCGTTGCCCTTGCCGGAGGAGCCCAGCAGGTTGGCCCGCCACACCGTCAGCACCCGGGGGAAGTTGGCCGGGTCGTCCGGGTCCTCGGCGGCGAACCGCAGCCGCCCCGACTTCAGCTCCTCGACGACGTGCTCGGTGACCTCCTTGTCCTGCGCCCGCGCCTCGTCCGACAGGTCGAGCGGATTGCGGTTGAAGCCGGGGTGACCGGGCGTCCAGCCCAGCCGCACGGCCTGCGCCAGACAGTCGGCGAACCCCTTGCCCCGGAACCGCCCCTTGCCGAGCGGCGAGGCCAGCTCGTCCGGCCCGAAGGCCTCGTACCGCCACTGGTCGGAGTTGAGGTACCAGTACGAGGTGCCTGCCATGTGCCGGGTGGGACGCTGCCAGTCGAAGGCGAAGGCCAGGTGTTGCAGGCCGGTGATCGGGCGGATCTTCTCCTGGCCCACGTAGTGCGCCCAGCCGCCGCCGTTGACGCCCTGGCAGCCGGTCATCGTCACCAGCGCGAGAAAGGCCCGGTAGATGGTGTCCGAGTGGAACCAGTGGTTCGTGCCGGCACCCAGTGCGATCATCGAACGGCCCTTGGTCCGTTCGGCGTTGCGGGCGAACTCCCGGGCGATCCTGGCGGCCTGCTCGGCAGGCACAGAGGTGATCGTCTCCTGCCAGGCAGGGGTGTAGGGCTGCGAGGCGTCGTCGTACGACGACGGCCAGCTGCCCGGCAGACCGGGGCGCCGCACCCCGTACTGGGCGAGCATCAGGTCGAAGACGGTGGTGACGAGCCGACCGCCGATCCTGCGGACGGGCACCCCGCGCACCATGACCGAGCCGCCCTCCGTGTCGCCCTCGTCGAAGCGGGGCAGGGTTACGGCCACGGTCTCTTCCGCACGGTCGAGCAGACTCAACTCGGGCACGGTGTCGCCCAGGTCGAGGTTCCAGCGGCCCGGCTCGGCTTCCCCCCAGCGGAAGCCGAGCGAGCCGTTCGGCACGACCGGTCGTCCGGTGACCGAGTCGAGGAGAACGGTCTTGGACTCGGCGTGTTCCGTGTCGCGGCCGAGGTCGGCGGCGGTCAGGAACCCGTCGGGGACCAGGCCGTGGGCGTTTTCCCGCAGGCTCACCAGGAACGGTGCGTCGGTGAACTTGCGCAGGTAGTCCTGGAAGTAGGGCACTTCACGCTCGACCAGGAACTCGCGCAGGATCACATGCCCCATGGCCATCGCCAGCGCCCCGTCCGTGCCGGGGTGCGGGGCCAGCCACTCGTCGGCGTGCTTGACGTTGTCGGCGTAGTCGGGGCTGACCGCGACGACCTTGGTGCCGTTGTAGCGGGTCTCGGTCAGGAAGTGCGCGTCGGGCGTGCGCGTGACGGGGATGTTGGAGCCCCACATGATCAGATAGCCGGCGTTCCACCAGTCGGCGGCCTCCGGTACGTCCGTCTGGTCGCCGAAGACCTGCGGCGAGGCGATCGGCAGGTCGGCGTACCAGTCGTAGAACGACAGCAGCGTGCCGCCGATCAGCGACATGAAGCGGGCGCCTGCCGCGAAGGACGCCATGGACATCGCCGGAATCGGGGAGAAGCCGGCGACGCGGTCGGGACCGTACGCCTTGACGGTGTGCACATGGGCGGCGGCGATCAGCTCGCTCACCTCGTCCCACTCGGCGCGCACCAGGCCACCCTTGCCGCGGGCCCGCTTGTAGGCACGGGCCTTGGCCGGATCGGACGTGATCTCGGCCCAGGCGGCCACCGGGTCACCCAGCCGCTCACGGGCCTCGCGCCACAGCTTCAGCAGCTCGCCGCGCACGTACGGGTAGCGCACCCGGCTGGGGGAGTAGGTGTACCAGGAGAACGAGGCGCCGCGGGGGCAGCCGCGGGGCTCGTACTCGGGGCAGTCCGCGCCGATCGACGGGTAGTCGGTCGCCTGGTGCTCCCAGGTGATGATCCCGTCCTTGACGTACACCATCCACGAGCAGGAACCGGTGCAGTTGACGCCGTGCGTGGAGCGCACGACCTTGTCGTGCGCCCAGCGGTCCCGGTAGAAGCCCTCCCAGTGCGGATCGCCTGTGCCGAACACGGCGCGTCCGTCGGCGGACACCTCGCGGCGGGTGAGCAGTCTGCGGGCGGCCATCGGCCAGCCCTCACCGGCGCGCGGCGCCTGAGGCCGTGCTTTCTGATCGTTCTCCATGGCCCGGAACGCTAGGCGGCGCACCCCGCCCTCCGCCCGGGGCTGCCGGTCCCCGGCCGATGGCCTACCGGCCCAATTCGGCTGGTCGGAGTAGGGACCAATGGTCCCGGGACTGGGTCCGGTCGGCCGGGGAGCCGGGCATGCCGCGCGTTGCATGCTGACGGTGATCGAACCGCAGGCGCCACCTCCGTGGCGCGTTCCGTGTCTGCAAGGCCGCCGATTCCCCCTCCCCGGCCCTCGCAGGTGCAGCGCGTGCGGCGCGTGGCGCCCGGTCCGGTCACGCGTCCGGCCGCCCCTCGCGGCCGGACGCGGCATCCTCCCCCCGGGTGCCGACGCCCCGGAATGTCCGACACACCCGCACCCGGTCGGCCGACCGGCCGAGACCTGCTGGAGACACCTTCATGAGCGTGCTCACCCTCGCCTCCGCTCCCGAGGACGCCACGGCCCTGCAAAGCGCCGAGGCGCATCACGCCCGCCTGGCCGGGGAGCTGGCCGGCCGGGTGACGATGCTGCTCACTGCCGTGGACCGCGCCCCGAGCGCCGCAGAGAGGATCCACGCCGGGCTCGTAGCCTTCTGTGACCATTCGCTCCTGCCGCATGCCGCGGCCGAGGAAGCCGCGCTCTATCCCGCCGCCCACGGCATGCCCGAGGCCCGCCTGCTGATCGAGAGTCTCATCGGCGAACACCGCTGCCTCGCCGCGCTCGTCGACACCCTGCGCGCCGCACCCGGCCCGGCCGGTGCGGCGGCGGATGCCCGGGCCCTGCAAGTGCTCTTCGAAGAACACGTGGCCAAGGAGGACGGCCTCGTGCTGCCGCTGCTCGCCATGACACCCGACGTCTCCCTGGCGGACCTGATGGCCGACATGCACCAGCGGATCGCGCAGGACACGGGCACGGGGGGCGCCCGAGAAGATCAGGACCGCGAGGAAGGACCGGACATGCGGGAAGCGCGGATCGAGGAGGCCGGCGGCTGCGGCGGAGTGTGCGGCTGCGGCGGTGCCGAAGAGGCGAACGAACCCGAACTGGACGTGCGGGAGGTGCCGCACACCATTCGTCACGCCACGGTCTTCGGCGCGCTCGACGCCGTCCCGGTGGGCACCGCGCTGGTGCTGGTCGCCCCGCACGACCCGCTCCCGCTGCTCGCGCAGATCGAGCAGCGCAGCCCGGGAGCCTTCGCCGTGGAGTACCTGGAACGCGGCCCCGCGACCTGGCGACTGCGGCTCAGCCACCGCTGACCCGGCCACTCCAACAACCCTGCGACACACGGACGTTGCTGCACTCGCGTGCGCGCGTCGCCGCACCCCCCGTACAGCCCGCTGCACCCCACGTACATGAGAAAGAAGGACCACACGTCATGGACGGATCACACCGTCGGGCCGGTGCCCTGCTCGGGACGGTCGGTATGGCCCTGGCAGTCGCCGGGCCGGTCATGCTGTGGCGCGGCCGCAGCGGCAGGAGGGAGATCCGCACCGAGCTGGCCGCCCAGAAGATCACCTTCCCCGAGCGGGGGCTCCCCGCCGAACTCGCCGCCTACGCCGGCCGGCGCGTGGAAACCGGCCCCGAAGCGCACGCCTACGCCGACTTCATCAAGGGCAATCTCGCCCACATCACGGGCGGTCGCACCTACGCCGAGATAAGCGCCGAGTTGCACGCAGCCGGCGGCGACGACGAGAAGCTCGCCGAGCTGCGCCAGACCGCGTTCATGGGCCAGTCCCTGCGCGCCTCGCTGATGTCCGCCTGCCAGGCATGGCATCTGACGACCCTGGTCACGGGCCTGGGTGCCGCACTGACCGGCCTGGGTGCCGCCTTGGTGGCCACTGCGGACGCTCTGGCTCCCCACTGCCCCGACCGTTGCTGACCGTGCAGCGGTGCGCACGGATGGGACAGCGACTCCCGTCTGCTCGGGGGCACCCGGTTGTCGCAGGGCACCCCCGAACGCGTCGTCGCCCCTCTGTCGACCCTGCTGCCTGGTTGTGCCTGCCGCCAAGAGGGACCAACGGCCCTGTTCGACAAGACCATCGGCCGCCGCGCCGACCACCGCCGCCGGTGGATGCTGACGGCGACCGATTTCGGAGGTACCCCGTGCACAAGCGCTCCGCTGGACATGCGGTGCGAAGCTGCGGGTCCGTTGTGGCTGGTCGCGCAGTTCCCCGCGCCCCTCAGAGGCCTGCGGCCTCCGTCGGGGCGTGGTACCGCACCGGACTTCGGCAAGACCGCCCAGGGAGGGCCGTCCGATGAATACCGTCAGCGCCCGGGCCGTTCGCCGCCAGCGGCACGACGCGGGGGAGCGGCCCTTCATAGTCATCTGGGAGTCCACCCGGGCCTGCCCCCTTGCCTGTCTGCACTGCCGCGCCGAGGCCGCGCCCGACCGCGACCCGCGCGAACTGGACACCGCCGCGGCCAAGGACCTGCTGCGTCAGGTGGCCGCCTTCGGGCAGCCCGCCCCGCTGTTCGTGATCACCGGGGGCGATCCGTTCCAGCGCCCCGACCTGACCGAACTCATCATCCATGGCCGGCAGATCGGGGTCCGGATCGCGGTGTCGCCGTCCGGTACCCCCACGCTTACCGCCGAGCGGCTGCGGGAGCTGCGCGAGGCGGGCGCCGTCGGGCTCTCGCTGAGCCTGGACGGGTCCACCGATGACATCCATGACACCTTCCGTGGCGTACCGGGGGTCTTCCGATGGACCCTGGACGCGTGGGACACGGCGCGTGCCCTCGGCATGAAGGTGCAGATCAACACCACGGTCGCTCGGCACAACCTGCACGACCTTCCCGACATCGTCCGCCTGGTCGCCGAGCACGGGGCGATGCTGTGGAGTGCCTTCCTCCTGGTGCCCACGGGCCGTGGCCGCACCCTCGGCGCGCTCACTCCGGCCGAGGCGGAGGACATCCTCAACTTCGTCTACGACGTCGGCCTGACCGTCCCCGCCAAGACCACCGAGGCACACCACTTCCGCCGCGTCGCCCTGCAACGGCAGATCCTCGCCGACCGGGGCGACGACCACGTGGCGGTGCTCGGACTCGGGCCGCTCTACCGGGAGTTGCGCGAGCGGGCCGCCGAGCTGGGCCTGGACGCCGCAGCGCGCCGAGCCAGGCGCCCACCTCTGGACGTCAACGCGGGCCGCGGTTTCGTCTTCATCTCCCACACCGGCACCGTCCACCCGAGCGGCTTCCTGCCGCTGGGCGCCGGAAGTGTGCGTGAGACACCGCTGACGGAGATCTACCGCACCTCCGAGCTGTTCACCCGCCTGCGGGACGCCGACCGGCTGGGTGGACGGTGCGGCGTGTGCGAGTTCCGCCGGGTCTGCGGCGGCTCACGGTCGCGTGCGTACGGCGTCACCGGCGATCCGTACGCAGAGGAGCCGTGGTGCGGATACGTCCCGGGATCCTTCCCGCACCAGGAGGAGTTGGCCGCGCTGCTGCCCGGCGGCGCCGACGGCAGGAACGCGTCGCACAGGGACGGTGGCGCGGGTTCGATCCAGCACCGAGGAGTGGCATGACCAGCATGGCCGGTGGGCCCGCCGGGACCGGCGACACGAGCGGATCCGCCAAGTATCCGAACAGGTTCAAGGCGTCCGGCGTGAAGGCCCGGCATCTGCGCGGCCACGTACTGGTCGTGGGGTGGCTGGGCCTGGCGCTGGCGGCGGTCCCGTTGCAGGGGTCGCTCCCAGTGGCTCGCTGGCTGGCCGTGCACATGTTCCTGCTCGGCGCCGTCACCACCGCCGTTCTCATCTGGAGCGAGCACTTCGCCGTCGCCCTGCTGCACGCGAAGATCCCCGACGAGCGCTGGAGCACCGCCCGGCTCGCGACGGCCAACGTCGCGGTGGCCGGGCTCCTCATCGGTGTGGGGATGGCACAGCCTGTACTGACCGCCGTCTCCGCCGTGTTGCTGGTGGTCGCGGCCGCCGCGCATCTGGTGGTGCTGGTCCGCCTGGGGCGGGGTGCCCTAGTCGGGCGGCTCAAGCCGATCGTCTCCTACTACCGGGCGGCCACGGCGGCCTTGATCACCGGGGCCGTCCTCGGCTGGCTGCTCGCCTCCGGCCAAGCAGGGCCCGACCGGCACGCCGGGCTGCGGCTGGCCCACATCCACGTCACGCTCCTCGGCTGGATCGGACTGCCCGTCCTCGGCACGCTGTTCATGCTGTGGCCGACCGTGCTGGGTGTACGGATGAAGGACCGCACCACGAAGGTGTCCCGATGGGTGCTGTGGCTCAACGGCAGTGGACTGCTGGTGGCCGTGGTCGCGCTGGCGCTCGGGTGGCGCTGGCCGGCCGTGGCGGGCCTCGCCCTCTACGCGGAGGGAGCGGCTCTCGCCGTCCACCTGTTCGTCCGTACCGTACGCGGCAACCGGCCCGTGTCCGCGGCGGCTGCCTGGATGCTCGCCGCGGCCACCTGCTGGCTGCTGATCGCGGTGGCGGCCGATCTCGCGTGGCTGGCAGCCCGGCCGCTCGCGGCGGCACAGGCCGAGATCGACGTTCTGCTCCCGGTGTTGCTCATCGGCTTCGTCGCCCAGGTCCTGATCGGCGCGCTCACCTATCTGCTGCCGGTCGTCCTCAGCAGCGGCCCCAAGGACCGTGCCGCCGTACGTGCGGTCCTCGAACGGGGTTGGCTGCCGAGGCTGGTGGCGCTCAACACCGGTGTCGCACTGGCGGCGCTTCCGCTGCCCGGCCCGGCCGCCACGACCGGCATGCTGCTGGCCGCACTGGCCGGGGCCGCGTTCCTCGCCCTCGCGGTGCCCGTACTCGCCCGTAGCGGCAGGAGGGGGGCGCCGGACGGAGGCACCAGCGCGGGGTCGGGGCGGCCCGCCCTGTGGGGCACGGCCGCCGGTGTCGTCCTGACCGTGCTGGCCGTCCTCGTGGCCAACAGCGGTGGGGACACCGGTGCCCCGGCCGCCGCCTCCGCGGCGGGAGGCGGGGCCGCGGGCGCGACCCGCACCGTCGACGTGACCCTCGCCGACATGCGCGTCCGTCCGGCCCGGGTCGAGGTCACCGAGGGAACCGCGCTGCGGCTGAGGGTGACCAATGCCGACGCCCAGCGTCACGACCTCAAGGTCGAGGACGGCCCGTCAACGCCGATGCTCGCCAAGGGCGACACACGAGTCCTCGACCTCGGCCCGGTCACCGAGGACCGCGAGGCCTGGTGCACCCTGCCGGGCCACAGGGCGGCCGGGATGACGATGGACATCGTCGTGACGGACGACGCGGCAACCGGCAGCGGACACGAGGGCCACACATCGCCGGCCGCCGACGACAGCGGCCTGGACCTTGCCGCCGACTTCTCCACCGGCTGGCAGGCACGCGACGCCGACCTGGCCCCCGCACCCGGTGGGACGGTCCACAAGGTCGAACTGCACGCCGCCCACACGACGGTCGAGGTGGCCCCCGGCGTGAAGCAGCAGATGTGGACCTTCGGCGGCACCGCGCCGGGGCCCACCCTGCGCGGCAAGGTCGGCGACATCTTCGAGGTCACGCTCGTCAACGACGACGAGGGCATGGGTCATGGCATCGACTTCCACGCCGGATCCCTCGCCCCGGACCGGCCGATGCGCACGATCCGGCCCGGCGAGCGGCTGGTCTACCGGTTCAAGGCCGAGAAGGCCGGCGCATGGCTGTACCACTGCAGCACCGCGCCCATGCTCCAGCACATGGGCAACGGCATGTACGGCGCGGTCGTCATCGACCCGCCCGGCCTGGCGAAGGTCGATCACGAGTACGTGCTGGTCTCGTCCGAGCTCTACCTCGGCACGCCCGGCAGCACGGCCCAGGTGACGAAGATGCGTGAGGGCACCCCGGACGCCTGGGCGTTCAACGGCATCGCGAACCAGTACGCCCAGCAGCCCCTGAAGGTGAAGCCCGGCGAGCGGGCCCGTTTCTGGGTGGTCGCCGCGGGCCCCGGCGACGGCATCGCCTTCCACGTCGTCGGCACCGTCTTCGACACCGTGTACAAGGAGGGCGCCTACTCGCTGAAGCCCGGCGATGCGGGCGGCGCACAGGTGCTGGACTTGGCCCCTGCGCAGGGCGGCTACGTCGAGACGACGTTCCCCGAAGCCGGCCACTATCCGTTCGTCGACCACGACATGCGCCACGCCGAAGCCGGTGCGCACGGCATGGTGGAGGTGAGCGACTGATGGACACCGTCGGCTGGTGGTCCCTGGTGCGGTTCACGCACGTGGCCGGAGCCGCCCTGTGGGTCGGCGGACAGCTGGCCCTCTCCCTGGTGATCCTGCCGCTGGCCCGCCACACGCTCGCCCCGGAGGCCAAGGACAGCTTCACGGCCGCGGCCGGCCGCCGGCTCGGGATGCTGACCGGAGCGGTGTTCCTGCCGGTCCAACTGGCCACCGGTTGGGCCATGGCCTGGCACAGCGGAGTCACCTGGGCCTCCCTCGCCGAACCCGGCTACGGCCGTACCCTGGCGACCAAACTCGCCCTCTTCGTGGTGGTGATGCTGGTCGCGGCCGGCCACGGCATCGCCCACGCCAGGGGCCGCGCCGACCTCGCCCGGGCCCTGGCGGTCGTCTCCCTCGTCGGCTCACTCGGCGTCGTCCTGCTCGCCACCGCCCTGCCCGCCACATGACCGGCCTGGCTCCGGATGCCGCGTCCTGTCACCGGCTTCCTGGCCGACGAATGAGGCCCTGTGGCCCACAACGTCGGGCCGGCCAACCCTCCTGCCGCCGAGAACGACGGCGCAGGGTTGACGGAGCGGACGAGAGTTTCACGAAGGAGCCGTGATGCAGACCCCGGAAGTCGATGCCACAGCCGTTCAGATCCTGCTGGCCGCGGCGGTGGCGGCACCGTCGATCCACAACACGCAGCCCTGGCGGTTCCGCTTGGATCCGGGCAGCCGGTCGATCGAGGTCCGTGTCGACCGGGCGCGGCAGCTGCCGATGGCGGACCCGGATCTGCGCGCCCAGCACCTGTCAGTGGGGGCGGCCGTCTTCAACCTCCAGGTGGCCGCGGTGCATCTGGGCTGGGATCCCGACGTCCGGCTGCTTCCCGTCGCCGACGATCAGGATCTGCTGGCCACCGTGCAACTGGCCGGGCGTACCGCGGACGAGCAACTGCCCTTGCGTGACCTGTATGAGGCGATCGAACGGCGTCACTCGAGCCGGATGCCGTTCACCGGCCGCCCGGTTCCGGACTCGATCGTGACGGAGATGATCAGCGCAGCCCGGGCCGAGGGCGCCCACCTGGACGTACCCGACATCATGGGGACCCGGCGCCTGCTGCACCTGACCCGGGCAGCCGAGGCGCGCAACGCCGTCCACCCGGCCCGCGCGGCCGAGACCCGTGCCTGGATCACCGCTCCGGGAAAGGGTGCTTCCTACGGCATTCCCGTAACAGCGCTCGGTCCACGGGATGCTTCCGGACGGATGCCGGTGCGGGACTTCACCGGAGTGCTGCCCGTACCGCGGCTGCCCGCCTTGCGTTTTGAACGCCATGCCCAGGTGGCGCTGCTGTGGACGGCCCACGACCGGGGCGAGGACTGGCTGAGGGCAGGCCAGGCTCTGGAACGTGTGCTGCTCACGGCGGTCCGACACGGGGTGCGCACCTCGATGCTGCACCAGGCGATGGAGTGGCCGGATCTGCGGGCGGCGATGGCCGGATCGAGGCGGCGCTGCTTCCCGCAGCTGCTGATCCGCTTCGGGTACGGCCCGGACGGTGGCCGTACGCCCCGTGCGTCCGCACACACCGTGCCTGGGATCGTCACGGGACGGAGGCCCGAGACTCCTCACATCGAGACTCCTCACATGAGGACCGATGCGCGGACCGATGCGAGGCCCGAGCCGACGGACTGAGTCCGCATCGCAGGTTCCGCCCCCGGTCCGCGCGGTGGACGCCAGGAGGCGGACTGGTCGCGCCCTATCGTGTGCCGCGCGATCCCTTGAGTTCGCGTCCGGTGACCATCTCGGACTCGATCCGTACGAAGAGCGCGTCCCGCAGGGGCATCCAGGACGTGGGGCCGGCCTCGGACAGGCGCTCGTGCTCGGCGGGATCGGTCACCACGGTGGCCCGTCCGGTGACGACCACACTCCAGCCGGACCACGTGGCCGCATCGAACTCGTCCGCCTCGAAGGCGACCACGACGCCGCCGATGGCGCGGACGAGATCCGAGTTCCGAGAGGTCCGCAGCAGGACGGAGGCGTCCGTGTCCAGGGAAAAGTTGACCGGGAGGACCGCGGGCAGCGCCTGCCGGGTGTAGACCACACGGCCGACCGGCACCTTGGCGAGCAGGCGCAGGCACTCCTGTCGGCCGAGTGCACGAAAGGCGTCGTTCTGGAACATCAGTCCATCGTCCCCACGGTCGCGGCCGGGCGGTAGGGCCGACCGGCCCTACCGCCACACGACGAGAGGACGGCAGGTCGCAGCCGTTGTCGGGCGGTAGCCGCGCGGGCACCGCCGTGGGCGGGATTGTGCGGAGGGACCGCCGGGCCCGAACCCCGGGGACTTTCTGTCCGCCGACAGGGACTCATGGCCCATGCCTGTGGTGATCCCCGGTGCGGACAGTGGTGAGGGGACGCCGTTGCGGGCAAGGGGCCTGCGGTGCTCGTGCGCTCCCGGTGGCGCCGTACCACCATGGAGAGGAAAGGGACGGACAACATGGTCCAGCCGTTGAAGTCGAAGAGCGGGAGCTCATCGCCGGGTGCGCCGGTGTCCGGCCGGGCCTGGCTGATGCTGGCCCTGGCCACGGTCGGTTTCGCCGTGAACTTCTGGGCCTGGGCGCTGCTCAGCCCGCTCGGCCCGCGGTTCAAGGACAGCCTCGACCTGTCGTCGTTCGAGCAGTCGCTGCTGGTGGCGGTGCCGGTCGTGGTCGGGTCACTGGGCCGCATCCCCGTGGGCGCGCTGACCGACCGGTTCGGTGGACGGGTCGTGTTCCCGATCGTGTCGGCGGCCACCATCGTGCCGGTGCTCTACCTCGGCCTGGCCGGACACTCCTCCCTCGCCGCCCTGCTGGTCGGCGGCTTCTTCCTCGGCATCGGCGGAACCGCGTTCGCCGTCGGCGTGCCGCTCGTCAACGCCTGGTTCCCGCCCGAGCGGCGCGGCCTGGCCATCGGTGTCTTCGGTGCGGGCATGGGCGGCACCGCGATCAGCGCCCTGACCACCGTGAAGTTGGTCGAGGCCAACAGCATGTCCACCCCCTTCCTGATCACCGCCGGGGTGTTGGCCGTGTACGCCGTGGCCTCCGCGTTGCTGCTGCGCGACGCGCCCGGCCGCATCGTGCCGACCGAGCCGCTGGCCCGCCGCCTGGCAGCCACCGCCCGCCTGCGCATCACCTGGCAGGCATCCGCGCTGTACGCGGTCGCGTTCGGCGGCTACGTCGCCTTCTCCGTCTACCTGCCCACCTACCTCAAGACCGGCTACGGCCTCACCCAGGCCGACGCCGCGAACCGCATGGCCGGGTTCGTGCTCCTCGCGGTGGCGATGCGCCCGATGGGCGGCTGGCTGTCCGACCGCCTGGGCCCGGTCCGGGTGCTGGCCGGCTCGCTGGCCGTGGTCGTGGCCGGCGCGGCGGCGCAGTCGTTCACCCCGGCCCTGGCGCCGGTGGGCACCATCGCCTTCCTGTCCATGGCCGCCGCGCTCGGGGCGGCCAGCGGGGCGACGTTCGCCCTGGTGGCCCTGCGCACCCCGGCCAACAAGGTCGGCTCGGTCACCGGCGTGGTCGGCGCGGCGGGCGGTCTGGGCGGCTTCCTGCCGCCGCTGGTGATGGGCTCGCTGTACGGCCAGTACGGGACGTACGCGGCCGGCCTCGCCCTGCTCGCGATCGTGGCCGCCGCCGCCCTGGTCTTCACCCTCACCGGTGTGCGCGCCGCGGACGTAGGCGGCGAGCGCAAGCCGAGCACCGGCCGCCGACGTGGGCACCGCACCTCGGGCACCACCGCGTGAGGACGGCGGACGAGAACGACGGGTTCGAGGAGCAGGGAGAAGAAGACGGTGTGTGAGTACTGCGGCTGCCAGGCCCTGGAGACCATCGACGAACTGACCCAGGAGCACGAGAAGGTCGTCAGCCTCATCAGCCTCGTACGGGACGCCCGGCGTGACGGCGCCATCGCCCGGATGGCGGAGCTCGCCCGTGAGATCGCGGCCGTGCTGGGCCCGCACACCGAGGTGGAGGAGCATGGCCTGTTCCCGGCGATGGCCGATGAGTTTCCCGAGCAGATCGCCGCGCTGGAGGACGAGCACCGCCGCATCGAGGCGGTGCTGGCAGAGGCGGAGGGGCCTTACCTGGCCGACGCGGCCTGGCCGGATCGGCTGATCGGCACCCTCGACCTGCTGCGGGACCACATTCTCAAGGAGCAGGACGGTGTCTTCCCGGCCGCACTCGCCGGCCTCAGCACCGAGCAGTGGGAAGCGGTCGAGGCCGCCCGCGCCAAGGCGGGGAGCACCCTGTCTCGGCCGGCCGTCTGACGTTCCCACGTCCCCGCGGTCCAGGGCAGCTACCCCTGTAAGCCCCGTACCCCCGCTCACGCCGAGCGGGGGTACGGGCTTTTTGCCGACGTCGGCGTGGTCGCGCGGAGCCGGGCTGACCGGCGCTGCACGCAGGCGATCTTTACGAGCCCTGATGTTGTTCGCGGTGTGGCTGTTGACCGCCCGGGGGACGGCGGTCGTAAAGTCGTTTGCGGCCGGAACCGATCACAATTCGAACGGACGTCCGGGGCGTCCGGGGTGGAGTGGCACGGTGGGTACGGAGACCAGCCGGGAAGAGTCGCGGACGGGCATGGACAGCGATCTGGCGGAGGCGCTGGTGCGCAGCCGCCGGTTCTTCACCAAGGCGGAGGTCTCCGACGACCTGCGCACCCTGCACAGAAAGGGTGGCCGGCAGGCGGACGAGTTCTACCGGGACCGCTGGTCGCACGACAAGGTGGTCCGCTCCACGCACGGCGTGAACTGCACCGGCTCGTGCTCGTGGAAGGTGTACGTCAAGGACGGCATCATCACCTGGGAAGCACAGCAGACCGACTACCCGTCGGTCGGCCCCGACAGGCCCGAGTACGAGCCGCGCGGCTGCCCGCGCGGCGCCGCCTTCTCCTGGTACACCTACTCGCCCACCCGGGTGCGTCACCCCTACGTGCGGGGCGTGCTGCTGCAGATGTACCGCGAGGCAAAGGCGCGGCTGGGGGATCCGGTGGCGGCCTGGGCGGACATCGTCTCCGACCCGGAGAAGGCGCGCCGCTACAAGCAAGTGCGCGGCAAGGGTGGCCTGGTGCGGGCGCGTTGGGACGAGGCGGTGGAGATGGTCGCCGCCGCCCATGTGCACACGATCAAGGAGTACGGGCCGGACCGGCTGGCGGGGTTCTCACCGATCCCGGCGATGTCGATGGTCTCCCATGCGGCCGGCGCCCGCTTCTACTCGCTGCTCGGCGGCGCCATGCTGTCGTTCTACGACTGGTACGCCGACCTGCCCGTGGCCTCGCCGCAGGTGTTCGGCGACCAGACCGACGTACCGGAGTCGGGGGACTGGTGGGACGCCGGATATCTGATCATGTGGGGCTCGAACCTGCCGGTGACCCGGACGCCGGACGCGCACTGGATGGCGGAGGCGCGCTACCGAGGACAGAAGGTCGTCGCCGTGTCGCCCGACTACGCGGACAACGTGAAGTTCGCCGACGAGTGGCTGCCCGCCCAGCCGGGCACCGACGGAGCGCTGGCGATGGCCATGGGGCATGTGATCCTCAAGGAGTTCTTCGTCGACCGGCAGACGGAGTACTTCACTTCGTACGTCAAGCAGTACACGGACCTGCCCTTCCTCGTTGCCGTCGAGGAGCGCGAGGACGGCTCGTGCGCACCGGGCAAGTTCGTGACCGCCGCCGACCTGGGCGGAGAACACGCCGCGGTGGAGCACGCCGAGTTCCGCACTGTGCTGCTGGACAGTGCCACAGGGCACCCTGTCGTGCCGAACGGCACGCTTGGCGACCGCTACGGCGAGGCGGGCGCCGGGAAGTGGAACCTCGACCTGGGGGGCATCGATCCGCTGCTGTCCGCCGACGGCGGTGACGAACCACCAGTGGTCGTGGAGCTGCCGTGCTTCGACGCGCCGGACGGCGGACCGCGGCGGCTGTGGCGCGGGGTGCCGGTGCGGCGGGTGGCCGGGCGCCTGGTCACGACAGTGTTCGACCTGTTGCTGGCGCAGTACGGAGTGGTCCGCGAGAACCTGCCCGGTCAGTGGCCCCACTCGTACGACGACGCGCATCAGCCGTACACCCCTGCCTGGCAGGCGGCGATCACCGGTGTGGACGCTGAGCGGGCAGCGCGGATCGCTCGGGAATTCGCTGCCAACGCCGAGGAGTCCGGTGGCCGTTCAATGATCATTATGGGGGCGGGGACCAATCACTGGTTCCACTCCGACACCATCTACCGAGCCTTTCTGACGCTGACGACGCTGACGGGCTGCCAGGGCGTCAACGGCGGCGGCTGGGCGCACTACGTGGGCCAGGAGAAGGTACGCCCGATCACCGGCCACCAGTCGATCGCGACGGCCGCGGACTGGAACCGTCCGGCTCGGCTGATGATCCAGACTGTGTACTGGTACCTGCACAGCGACCAGTTCCGCTACGACCCCTTCTCCGCGGACACCCTCGCGGCGGCAGGCGGCGGAGCAGGCCCGTTCGCCGGGAAGACCACCGCGGACGTCATCGCGCAGTCGGCACGCATGGGCTGGATGCCGTCGTATCCCACCTTCGACCGCAATCCGCTGGACCTCGCCGACGAGGCGCAGGCAGCGGGCCGACCGGTCGCGGAGCACATCGTGGACGAACTCAAGGCGGGACGGCTGCGGTTCGCGGGCGAGGACCCGGACGCGCCGGAGAACTTCCCGCGCGTGCTCACCGTGTGGCGGGCCAACCTGCTGGGATCCTCGGCGAAGGGCAACGAGTACTTCCTCAAGCACCTGCTCGGCACCGACGCCTCGGTCCGGGCCACCGAGGCCCCACCGGACGCCCGCCCACGGGACGTGGTGTGGTGGGAGGAGGCCCCGGTCGGCAAGCTCGACCTGCTGCTGGCCCTGGACTTCCGGATGACCAGCACCACCGTCTTCTCCGACGTGGTCCTGCCCGCCGCCACCTGGTACGAGAAGCACGACCTGTCCAGCACGGACATGCACCCCTTCGTACACGCCTTCAACCCGGCGATCGCCCCACCCTGGCAGACCCGCACCGACTGGGACGCCTTCCACACCCTCGCCAAGGAGTTCAGCCGCCAGGCCGCCGGCCACCTCGGTGTCCGCAGGGATGTGGTCGCCGCCCCGCTGCTGCACGACACCCCCGACGAACTGGCCACCCCGCACGGCCGCGTCCGCGACTGGAAGGCAGGCGAGTGCGAGCCGGTGCCGGGCCGCACCATGCCGAAACTCGTGACGGTCGAGCGGGACTACGCGGCCGTCGCCGACAAGATGGCCGCTCTCGGCCCCCTGCTGGACACCCTCGGTGCCACCACCAAGGGGGTCACCTTCAAGGTCGACCGTGAGCTGGAGTACCTGCGGCACAAGAACGGCACCGTGCGCGGCGGAGCGGCCGACGGACGGCCGTCGATCGCCCGGGACGTGCACGCCTGCGAGGCGATCCTCGCCCTGTCCGGCACCACCAACGGCCACCTGGCCACCCAGGGCTTCCACACCCTCGAAACCCGCACCGGCACACAGTTGGCGGACCTGGCCGCCGAGCACGAGGGCAAGCAGATCACCTTCGCCGACACCCAGGCAGCTCCGGTGTCGGTCATCACCTCTCCGGAGTGGTCCGGCTCCGAGACGGGCGGGCGCCGCTACTCACCGTTCACCGTCAACGTCGAGCGCCTCAAACCCTGGCACACCCTCACCGGCCGCCAGCACTTCTACCTCGACCACGACTGGATCACCGCACTCGGCGAACAACTCCCCATCTATCGCCCTCCATTGAACATGGACGCACTGTTCGACGAGCCCCGGATCGGAGACGTCGGGGAACTCGGCGTGACCGTCCGCTACCTGACCCCGCACAACAAGTGGTCCATCCACTCGGAGTACCAGGACAACCTGTTCATGCTGTCGTTGTCCCGGGGCGGCCCGACGATCTGGATGAGCACGCAGGACGCGGCGAAGATCGGGGTGCACGACAACGACTGGATCGAGGCCGTCAACCGCAACGGCGTGGTCGCCGCCCGCGCGGTCGTATCGCACCGCATGCCGGAAGGCACCGTCTACATGCACCACGCCCAGGACCGCCTGATCGACGTGCCCCGCACGGAGACGAGCGGCCGCCGCGGCGGCATCCACAACTCCCTGACCCGCCTGCTGATCAAGCCCAGCCACCTGATCGGCGGCTACGCCCAGCTCTCCTACGCCTTCAACTACTACGGCCCGACCGGCAACCAGCGCGACGAGGTCACCGTCGTCCGCCGCCGCGGCCAGGACGTGGAGTACTGACATGCCCCGTGACGGAGTCACTGTCGGTCGCTGTATGGCCCAGATGGCGATGGTGATGAACCTCGACAAGTGCATCGGCTGCCACACCTGCTCGGTCACCTGCAAACAGGCGTGGACCAACCGGACCGGCGTCGAGTACGTCTGGTTCAACAACGTCGAGACCCGCCCCGGCCAGGGCTACCCGCGGCGCTACGAGGACCAGGACACCTGGAAGGGCGGCTGGGAACTCAACAAGCGGGGCCGCCTTGCCCTGAAGGCCGGCGGCCGGTTCAAGAAGTTGATCCAGATCTTCTCCAACCCCGTTCTGCCGTCCCTCGACGACTACTACGAGCCCTGGACGTACGACTACGAGACCCTGACCAACGCCCCGCTGCAGGAGCACACCCCCGTCGCCCGCCCGAAATCCCTGATTTCGGGGAAGGACATGAAGATCTCCTGGTCGGCGAACTGGGACGACGACCTCGGCGGATCGGCCGCGACCAGTGCGAAGGACGTCCTGCTGAACGAGGTCTCGGAGAAGATCAGGTTCGAGTTCGAGCAGACCTTCATGTTCTATCTGCCGCGCATCTGCGAGCACTGCCTCAATCCGTCCTGCGCGGCCTCCTGCCCCTCCGGCGCGATCTACAAGCGGGAGGAGGACGGGATCGTCCTGGTCGACCAGGACCGCTGCCGCGGCTGGCGGATGTGCGTGACGGGATGCCCGTACAAGAAGGTCTACTTCAACCACCGCACCGGCAAGGCCGAGAAGTGCACCTTCTGCTTCCCCCGCGTCGAGGTCGGCCTGCCCACCGTCTGCTCCGAGACCTGCGTCGGCCGACTGCGTTACATCGGCCTCGTCCTCTACGACGCCGACCGCGTCCTCGAGGCCGCCTCCACCCCCGACGACACCGGCCTGTACGAGGCCCAGCGCAAGGTCTTCCTCGACCCTCACGATCCTCAGGTCATCACCGAAGCCGAGAAGGCAGGCATCCCCCGGGACTGGATCGAGGCCGCTCAGCGCTCCCCGATCCACTCCCTGATCAACACGTACAAGGTGGCCCTGCCGCTCCACCCGGAGTACCGCACCCTGCCCATGGTCTGGTACATCCCGCCGCTGTCCCCGGTTGTCGACGCGGTCCGCGACACCGGACACGACGCCGAGAACCACCGCAACCTCTTCGCCGCCGTCGACGCCCTGCGCATCCCCGTCGACTACCTCGCCCAGCTCTTCACCGCCGGCGATCCCGCACCCGTCGACGCGGTCCTGCACCGCCTGGCCGCCATGCGCTCCTACATGCGCGACATCAACCTCGGGCGCGAGCCCGACGACACCATCCCCAAGTCGGTCGGCATGAGCGGCGAGCAACTGTACGACATGTACCGGCTGCTGGCCCTGGCCAAGTACGACGAGCGGTACGTCATCCCGCCCGCCCACGCCGAACAGGCCCACCAACTGGAGGAGCTGGCCACCGAGTGCAGCCTCGACTACGAGGGCGGCCCCGGCATGGGCGGCTCCGGTCCCTTCGGCGAGACCTCCGGCGGTGCCGCGCCCATCGCGGTCGAGAACTACCGGGCCCTGCGCGACCGCCAGACCTCCGACACTCCAGCCGCCCCCACCGACAAGGCCACCCGCGTCAACCTCCTCAACTGGGACGGCAAGGGACGCCCGCCCGGACTGTTCCCACCCGCCGAGCACGACGAGGAGGGCCCCGCGTCATGAAGTCGCCCGCCGCCGCGGTCCGCAACACCCTGGCATGGCAGATCCAGTCGTTGCTGCTGGCTTACCCCGACGAGCGACTCGCCGAGCGCCTCCCCCTGGCTCGCGAGGTCGCCGCCACCCAGCCCAAGGAAGTCGCCCAACCCCTCGTGCACTTCGCCGAGCACGCCGAGCGGACCCCGCTGCCGGACCTGGCCGCCCTTTACGTCGCCACCTTCGACCACCGCAAACGCTGCTGCCCGTACCTCACCTACTACGCGCACGGCGACACCAGGAAGCGGGGCGTCGCCCTGCTGCGGCTGAAGCAGACCTACGCCAGAGCCGGATGGCGGCTCACTGACGACGAACTGCCCGACCACCTCGCCGTCGTTCTCGAATTCGCCGCCGCCGAACCCGCCACCGGAGCACGGCTGCTCACCGATCACCGCGCGGGCCTGGAACTGCTGCGACTCGCCCTCCGCGACGCCGCTTCGCCCTGGGCGCACGTCCTGGACTCCGTGTCCGCCACCCTGCCCGCCCTCGCGGGCGACGAGCGCGCGGCGGTGGCCCGGCTCGCCGCCCAGGGGCCGCCCGAGGAACAGGTCGGCCTCGACCCGTACGCGGCGCCGGAACTCCTGCCCGATCCCGTCGTAGGAGGCCCTCGATGACCACACCCGCACAGCCCCTCACCCTGGCGGTCGAGGCCGGCACCGGCGGCATCCTGCTGTGGGTCGTCCTGCCGTACGTCGTCCTCGCGGTGTTCGTCCTCGGCCACATCTGGCGCTACCGCTACGACAAGTTCGGCTGGACCACCCGCTCCTCCCAGCTGTACGAACGGCGCCTGCTGCGCATCGGCAGCCCGCTGTTCCACTTCGGCATCCTCATCGTGCTCCTCGGCCACATCGGCGGCCTGGTGATCCCGGAGAGCTGGACCGAAGCGGCCGGCATCAGCGAGGACGCCTACCATGTCTCGGCCGTCGTCCTCGGCGCCATCGCGGGCGTCGCCACCGTCGGCGGCCTGGCCGTCCTGATCTACCGACGCCGCACCGTCGGGCCCGTGTTCTCGGCCACCACCCGCAACGACAAGGCCATGTACGTCTCCCTGACGGCGACCATCGCCCTGGGCCTGGCCGCCACCGTGGCCGCCAACCTCGTCGGCGGCGGCTACAACTATCGCGAAACCATCTCCCCCTGGTTCCGCTCCATCTTCTACCTCCAGCCCGACCCGGATCTGATGACCGAAGCCCCGGTGCTCTTCCAGCTCCACGCCCTCAGCGCCCTGCTCCTGTTCGCGATCTGGCCCTTCACCCGGCTCGTCCACATGCTCACCGCACCGCTCGGCTATCTGACCCGGCCCTACATCGTCTATCGCAGCCGCGACACCCGGCTCGGCGCCAGGGCCCCGCACCGGGGGTGGGAACGCGTCCGGTGACAGGAGGTCACCCGCCGGACCAGCGATCAGTGCTCCCCGACCGGGACCCGCCAGGTGAGGGTGGTTCCGCCGCCGGGTGGGCTGAGGAGTTCCAATGCTCCTCCCAACTGCTCCGCGCGCTCGGCGAGGTTGCGCAGACCGCTGCGGCGCCCTTCGGGCGGGATGCCGACGCCGTCGTCGGTGACGGTGAGGGTCACTTCCACGCCGTCCGTCTTCAGGCTCACATCCGCCCGGCTGGCGTGGGCGTGGCGGGCCACATTGGTCAGTGCCTCGGACAGTACGGCCACCACGTGGTCGGCGATCTCCGGAGGCACATTGGTGTCCAGCAGGCCTTCCATCCGGAGGCTGGGGGCGAAACCGAGAACCGGGGCCGCTTCCCCGGCGGAACGCGCCGCGCGGGAACGCAGCGTTTCCCTGCCGCTGGTCTCCCGCGCGCGGAGCCCGAAGATCGTCGATCGGATGATCTTGATGGTTTCGTCCAGGTCGTCCACTGCCCGCAGTACGCGCTCGGACGCGTCGGGGTGGTCGATGAGGCGTCCGGCGCTCTGCAGCGTCATCCCAGTGGCGAAGAGCCGTTGGATCGCCAGGTCGTGCAGGTCCCTGGCGATGCGGTCCCGGTCGGCGAGCAACGCGATCTGTTCGGCGTCGGCCCGTCGCTCGGCGAGTTCCATGGCCACGGCCGCCTGGCCTGCGAAGACCATCAGCGGTCCCGTCTCCGCCTCGGCGAAGACAGTGCGTCCGGCGGCCCGCACGAGCAGGAGGACACCGCGCACTCCGTCACCTGTTCCGATCGGCACGGCCACGGCGGGCCCAAGCCCCGCGAATCGCTGAGGGCCGGCGAAGATCCGCTCGTCGCGTGTGACGTCCGCGCTTGTCACAGGCTCGGCGGCGGAGAAGGCCGCGCCGATCAGGCTGCCTTCGACCGGCAGCACCAGGCCGCGGTGTGTCTCCGCCTCCTGGCCGATGGCCAGCTCCACCGCCAAGGTGTCGGTGTTCGGCACCGGCACGGCGACCGCGGCCAGCTCTGCACCGGCTATCTCCAGTGCCCGTTCGGCGATGACCCCGAGGACCTCGGTGCGCGGGCTGCCGGACATCAGGCTGTGGGTGATCTCCCCGCTCGCCCGCAGCCAGCGCTCGCGCTGGGTGGACTCCTCGTACAGGCGGGCGTTGTCGATCGCCACACCGGCCGCAACGGCCAGGGTCGACAGGACGGACTCGTCCTCCTCGTCGAACTGAGCGCCGCCGCGCTTCTCGGTGAGGTAGAGGTTGCCGAAGACGTGATCGCGGACCCTGATCGGCACGCCGAGGAAGGTGTTCATCGGCGGGTGGTGCGGCGGGAAGCCGTACGAGGCCGGGTGGTCCGAGAGCTTCGACAGTCGCAGCGGCTCCGGATTCCTGATCAACTCGCCCAGGATGCCGTGCCCGGACGGGAAGGGGCCGATCTTGGCGATCTGTTCCTCGGTCACCCCGACGGTGAGGAACTCCGACAGCCGCTTCCCGTCCGGCCCGATGACACCGAGGGCCGCGTACTGTGCCTCGACCAGAGTCGCCGCGGCTTCCACGATGCTGCGCAGGACCTGCTCCAGGTCCAGTTCCCGACCGACCGACAGTACGGCCTCGAGCAGACTGTGCACCCGGTCCCGCGTACCGCGGGCCGCGTCCAGCCGGGCCTGGAGCTCTTCCAGCAGCTCGTCCAGCCGGAGCTGGGGCAACCGAACGCGGCTGTCCTGGGAGCTCTTCACCGCTTCCTCCGTGTGCGTTTCCCGTGGCGGGGCGGGAACGGCAGATCGTTCCCGCCATGTCACCGTATCCGGCCGGGGCCGTGTCGTGGAACGGGACGGGAATCCAGGCGCGGCAGCGGGACGACCAGTGGCCTCCGGCCCGGAACGGAGGTCCGGGCCGGAGGCCACTGCGCAAACGTGGAGGGTGGGCTCTCACCTCTCCGGCAGCCGGGCGACGACGTACTCGGTGAGGTCGAGGAGGCGGTTGGTGTAGCCCCATTCGTTGTCGTACCACCCGAAGACCTTGACCAGGCTGCCGTGCGCCTGGGTGAGCGGCGCGTCGAATACACAGGAGGCGGGGTCGCCGACGATGTCACGGGAGACGATCGGCGCGTCGGACACCCGCAGGATGCCCTTCAGGGACTCGGCGGCGGCCTCGCGGAAGGCCGTGTTGACCTCCTCGGCGGTCACCTCCCGGTCGAGGACGACGGTCAGGTCGGTGAGCGAGCCGTCCTCGACGGGAACGCGGACAGCGAGGCCGTCAAGGGTGCCGGCCAGCTCCGGCATGACCAGTCCGACGGCTCGGGCGGCGCCGGTGGACGTGGGGATGATGTTCACGGCGGCGGTGCGGCCACGGCGGAGGTCCTTGTGCGGGCCGTCGAGGACGACCTGGTCGTTGGTGTAGCCGTGGATGGTGGTCATCAGGCCCTTGTCGATGCCGAAGGCCTCGTCCAGGACCTTCACCATCGGGGCCACGCAGTTGGTGGTGCACGAGGCGTTGGAGACGACCTGGTCGCCTTCCGGGTCGTACGTGCCCTCGTTGACGCCCATCACGATGGTGGCGTCGACATTCTTGCCGGGGACCGACAGCAGCACCTTGCGGGCCCCGCCCTTGAGGTGCAGTCCGGCGTCCTCGCGGGTGCGGAAGCGGCCGGTGGACTCGATGACGACGTCCACACCGAGGCTTGCCCAGTCCAGGGCGGCGGGGTCGCGCTCTGCGGTCACGGCGATGCGATGGCCGTCGACCGTGATCGAGGTGTCGTCGTGCTCGACCGAGCGGCGCAGCCTGCCGTACGTCGAGTCGAAGGCGAGCAGGTGAGCGAGGGCCGCCGGGGAGGTGAGGTCGTTGACCGCCACCACCTCGATCGGCGTGCCGGTGCCCGCCTCCGCGCGCTCCAGCACCAAGCGCAGGTAGTTGCGCCCGATACGCCCGAAGCCGTTGATTCCCACCCGCACGGTCATCTCCCTCGTCCTTTCCTCCGGTCTGCGATGTCCAGACCAGTCTGCGAGTGTGGGGGAGGAGCGGGGATGGGCCGTACGGGGGCGGGCAGGGGGACGTTCGGCCCGGCTTCGGGGGCTGGGTGGACCGGCCGGCCGACGAGGGACCGCGGCAAGGCGGTGGAGGGGCCCACCGGGTCCTGACCGGGAGGGCCGAGTGGTCGTGGGAGGGGACCAGCGGCCCCTGGGCGCACGGACCGGGGCGTCGCGACGATCGGAGCGGGGGACCGGTGGCTCCGCGTGGTCGTGCTGAGGCAGCGCCGCGTGGATCCACCGGACCTCCCGGGCCGGCGGGTGTGCCGAGGCCCGCGCAGGACGTAACCGGATACGGAGGTGTCCCCCATGCTTTCCCCTATCGTCGTCGGCCTTGACGGCACCGCCGAGAGCCGCGCCGCTGTTGACTGGGCAGCCCGCGAGGCTCAGCGTCGCGGCTTGCCGTTGCGCCTGGTCACCGCTTGGATCTGGCGGCCGGTCGACGTTCCCTCGGCCCAGGAGTCGGAAGCCCAGAAGCAGTGGGCGCAGCAGCTCCTGGACGAGGCCAGGCAGGACCTCGCGGCGAAGCATCCGGCTCTGCCGGTCGCCGTCGAGCAGGTGTCCGATCTTGCCCCCCGGGCGCTGCTGCGGAGTGCGGAGGGCGCCGAGATGCTGGTGCTGGGTTCGCGCGGGCAAGGCGTCATCACCGGTTTCCTCCTCGGGTCCGTCGGTCAGCACGTGCTCGCCCGGGCGCACGTTCCCGTGGTGCTCGTACGCGCGCCCCAGCCCGACGGCGTTGCAGACGCCCAGGCAGCGGACGAGGACGGCGGCGAAGTGGTCGTCGGAATCCAGGACCGGGACGAACCCGCAGAGGAACTGCTGAAGTTCGCCTTCACCGTCGCGGCCGCCCGCGGGGCCGGCGTGCGCGTGGTGCACGCCTGGAGCCGTCCACCGGCGTTCGCGTACCGGGCCGTGGTCGTGGGCGACGAGGACGGCGGCATGGAGGCCCGGGTCGAGAAGGAGCTCCTGGAGGCCATCGAGCCCTGGCGGCAGCGCTATCCGCAGGTCCGGGTGGCCCACAGGATCGGCCTCGCGACCGCCGCGGAAGTCATCCTCCAAGCGGCACGGAACGCGGCGATCGTGGTCGTGGGCCGTGAGACGCACCGGCCGGCCCTCGGTATGCGCATCGGTCCCGTCACCCATGGCGTGATCCACCATGCAGCCGCGCCCGTCGCCGTCGTACCCCACGACTGAGGGGCCACCGGACCGCAGAGCGGGGACATCCGGGGCCTGCAGCCGGGAGTACCACCCGGATGAGTCTGTTTCCCCGGCGCGCCGGACGCCGGCACACGAAATACCAGGACGTGAGCCGAGACCGAGCCGGGCGGACCGACGCGTCACGCGCACCACGCACGGCAAGGCCCGAGGGAAGATCCGAGAGAAGAGGGATGCAGGCCATGACCCGATACGTGTACGACTTCACCGAAGGCGGCCGGGAGATGGCCGGCCTCCTCGGCGGCAAGGGTGCCAACCTTGCAGAGATGACCCGGATGGGCCTGCCGGTTCCGCCCGGTTTCACGGTCACCACAGGGGCTTGCCGGGCCTTCCTGGCCTCGGGCACCGAGCCCGACGGGCTGACGCAGGAGATCGACGAGCACCTGGCGGCCCTGGAACGGGCCGCCAGGCGCTGGCTCGGGCAGCCCGACGACCCGCTGCTGCTGTCCGTGCGCTCCGGGGCGCGGTTCTCCATGCCCGGCATGATGGACACGATCCTGGACATCGGCCTGAACGACGAGTCCGTGCAGGGACTGGCCAAGGCCTCAGGTCAGGAGCGCTTCGCCTGGGACTCGTACCGCCGCCTCGTCCAGATGTTCGGCAGCACGGTGATGGGGGTCGACGGAGCGCTCTTCGAGAACGCCCTCGACACCCTCAAGAAGACGCGCAACGCGCCCGACGACCTGCGCCTGGGAGCCGCCGACCTCGCCGGACTGGTCGACGTCTACCAGCGGTTGATCCGCCGGGAGACCGGCGAGGACTTCCCGCAGGACCCGGACGAGCAGCTGCGCCGGGCGGTTCGCGCCGTCTTCGAGTCGTGGAACGGTGAGCGCGCCCGCGTCTACCGCAGGCGCGAGCACATCCCCGACGACCTGGGCACCGCCGTCAACGTCCAGACCATGGTGTTCGGCAACCTGGGCCCCGACTCCGGCAGCGGCGTCGCCTTCACCCGAGACCCGGCCACCGGCCGGCCCGGCGTCTACGGCGACTATCTGTCCAACGCGCAGGGCGAGGACGTCGTGGCGGGCATCCGCAACACCGTCCCGCTCGACGAGCTCCAGCGGCTCGACCCGGAGTCGTACCGGCAACTGTGCGAACACATGCGGACCTTGGAGAACCACTACCGCGACCTGTGCGACATCGAGTTCACCATCGAGCGCGGCAGGCTGTGGATGCTCCAGACCCGCGTCGGCAAGCGGACCGCGGAGGCCGCGTTCGCCATCGCCGCCGAACTGGCCGACGAGAACCTGATCGGTCCCGCCGAGGCGCTGGCCCGGGTGAACGGCGAGGGGCTCGCCCGGCTGATGTTCCCCCGCTTCGACACCTCGGATGCCGGTGCACCGTTGGCGCACGGCCTTCCGGCCTCGCCGGGGGCCGCCGTGGGGGCCGCGGTCTTCGACTCCGCGGAGGCGGTGCGGCGCGCCGCGGCGGGGGAGAAGGTCGTCCTCGTACGGCAGGAGACCAACCCGGACGACCTGCCCGGCATGGTCGCCGCCCAGGCGGTACTGACCAGCCGTGGCGGCAAGACCAGCCACGCGGCCGTCGTCGCACGCGGCATGGGAAAGGTGTGCGTCTGCGGTGCCGAGGAGCTCACCGTCGATCCCGGCGCGCGACGGTTCACCGCCAACGGCGTCACCGTCGAGGAGGGCACCGTCATCTCCGTCGACGGCTCGGAGGGCGCAGTCCATCTCGGCTCGCTGCCGCTGGTCGACTCGGCGGTCATGCGCTACTTCGAGAGGGGCGAGGAGCCGGCCGGGCTGGTCGACGCCGTGGCCCGTGCCATGCGACAGGCCGACTCCGTACGGCGACTGGGCGTGCGGGCCAACGCGGACACCCCCGAGGACGCCGCTCGCGCCCGCCGCTTCGGCGCCGAGGGCATCGGGCTGTGCCGTACCGAGCACATGTTCCTCGGCGAGCGCCGCAAGCTGGTCGAGGCCATGATCCTGGCCCGCACGGACGCCGAGCGGGACCGGGCCCTCGAAGGGCTGCTGCCGCTCCAGCGGCAGGACTTCATCGAGATCCTCGCCGCGATGGACGGCCTGCCGGTGACGATCCGGCTCCTCGACCCGCCGCTGCACGAGTTCCTGCCGGACCGCACCGAACTGGCGGTGCGCGTCGCCGCCACTCAGGCGCACGGCGACGCGCCGGACCCGCACGACGCGGAGCTGCTCGAGGCCGTGAACCGCATGCACGAGGAGAACCCGATGCTCGGCCTGCGCGGCGTACGCCTCGGCCTGGTGGTCCCGGGTCTTGTCGCCATGCAGGTCCGGGCCATCGCCGAAGCCGTCGCGGAGCGCAAGCGCGCGGGCGGGGACCCCAAGGCCGAGATCATGGTGCCGCTCATCGACGCGGTGGAGGAACTCCACATCGTCCGCGCGGAGGTGGAGCGGGTCCTGGCCGAGGTCTCCGCGCGGACCGGCATCGCCGTCGACTGCCCGGTGGGCACGATGATCGAGCTGCCGAGGGCCGCGCTGACGGCCGGACGGATCGCGCGGGAGGCCGCGTTCTTCTCCTTCGGCACCAACGACCTCACCCAGACCACGTGGGGCTTCTCCCGCGACGACGTCGAGGCGGCGTTCTTCTCCGCCTACCTCGACAAGGGCATCTTCAAGGTCTCCCCGTTCGAGACGATCGACCGCGAGGGCGTGGGCCGGCTGGTGGAGATCGCCGTGGCCGAGGACCGCGCCGCACGGCCCGACCTGAAGATCGGCGTGTGCGGCGAGCACGGCGGAGACCCGGACTCGGTGCACTTCTTCCACGGTGCGGGACTGGACTACGTCTCCTGCTCCCCGTTCCGTGTCCCGGTC
The DNA here is from genome assembly GCF_055606745.1 of Streptomyces sp. NPDC037054. Classification (NCBI taxonomy): domain Bacteria; kingdom Bacillati; phylum Actinomycetota; class Actinomycetes; order Kitasatosporales; family Streptomycetaceae; genus Streptomyces; species Streptomyces sp. NPDC037054. The sequence continues at coordinate 472,348 of NZ_JBVJSJ010000006.1, forward strand.
GCCCGACTGGAGGCGGGCCGGGCGGCACTCCCGGACACCGAGGGCAGCGACAGCAGGTGAGGTCGGGCTCGCGGTCCCGGGTCCGACCGGCCCTGGATCTCCGGGCCGGTCGGACCCGAGGGAGGACCGTCGGCACCTGGGAGCGAGCGCCCCGCTGAGAGACCGTCGTAAGGGGAACGGCACCGATCCCCCGAGGTGCCGCTCCCTCCACGAACGTCGAGTCCACACTTCGGCACGCCGATCAAGGAGGCGCATTTCCATGGCCCACAAGGACGACCGCAACCGGACCGCTGCCCGGCAGCACCCCCAAGGCGGGCCCTCCGACACCGCGATCGCCGTGGACCGGCTGGTCACGAACGGGCTGAAGGCGCTGGCGGACTACGACTCCCTCGACCAGGAGCAGGTCGACCACATCGTGAAGAAGGCCTCGGTCGCCGCCCTCGACCAGCACACCGCACTGGCCCGCCTTGCCGTGGAGGAGACCGGCCGCGGCGTCTTCGAGGACAAGGCCGCGAAGAACATGTTCGCGTGCGAGCACGTCACCCACAGCATGGGCAGGATGAAGACCGTCGGCGTCATCGCCCGCGACGACATCGAGGACATGGTCGAGATCGCGGAGCCGGTCGGCGTGGTGGCCGCCATCACCCCCGTGACCAACCCGACCTCCACCACGATCTTCAAGGCGCTGATGGCGCTGAAGACCCGCAACCCGGTCGTGTTCGCCTTCCACCCCTCCGCGCAGCGGTGCAGCGCGGAAGCGGCGCGGATCGTCCGGGACGCGGCCGTCGCGGCCGGCGCGCCGGAGCACTGCGTCCAGTGGATCGAGGCTCCGTCCATCGAGGCGACCAGCGCACTGATGCACCACTCGGGCGTCGCGCTGATCCTCGCCACCGGCGGCAACGCCATGGTCAAGGCCGCCTACTCGGCCGGCAAGCCCGCGCTCGGAGTGGGCGCCGGCAACGTCCCGGCGTATGTGCACAAGAGCGCCAAGCTGCGCCGGGCCGTCAACGACCTGGTGCTGTCCAAGTCCTTCGACAACGGCATGATCTGCGCCTCCGAACAGGCCGTCGTCCTCGATGAGGAGATCTACGACGCGGCACTCGCCGAGTTCCGCACGCTGCACGCCCACCTGGCGACCGCCGAGGAGAAGACCAAGCTGGAGAGCTTTCTCTTTCCGGCCGGCAAGTCCCCGGGCGGCGGCTGCGAGCCCAAGGTGAACGCGGCGGCCGTCGGACAGAGCCCCGCGTGGATCGCACGCGAGGCGGGGTTCAGCGTGCCCGAGAACACCTCGGTCATCCTCGTCCAGGCCGAACGGGTGGGCCCGGACGAGCCGCTGACGCGCGAGAAGCTCTGCCCGGTGCTCGCCGTACTGCGGGCCGGCTCCGAGCAGCAGGGCTTCGACCTGGCCGCCGACATGGTCGCCTTCCACGGCCAGGGCCACAGCTCGGTCATCCACACCGAGGACCGCGAGCTCGCCGAGGCGTACGGCCGTCGCATGAAGACCGTACGTGTCATCGTCAACTCGCCCTCCTCGCAAGGCGCGATCGGCGGCATCTACAACGGCCTGCTGCCGTCGCTCACCCTGGGCTGCGGCTCCTGGGGCAGCACCTCGGTGTCCAACAACGTCTCCGCCGCCCAGCTGCTGAACGTCAAGCGGGTCGGCACACGCCGCAACAACCTCCAGTGGTTCAAGGTCCCGCCGAAGATCTACTTCGAGCCGCAGGCCATCCGCTATCTGCAGTCCATGCCGGACGTGCACCGCGTCACCGTCGTCACCGACGCCACCATGACCCGCCTCGGCTTCGTCGACCGGGTGAGCCGCGTCCTGCAGCGTCGGCCCCAGCCGGTGACCCTGCAGATCATCGACAACGTCGAGCCCGAGCCGAGCATCGACTCGGTGCGCCGCGGCGCCGGCCTCATGCGGGACTTCCGCCCGGACACGATCATCGCGCTCGGCGGCGGCTCGCCGATGGACGCGGCGAAGGTGATGTGGCTGCTGTACGAGCAGCCGGAGATCGACTTCGCGGACATGCGGCAGAAGTTCTCCGACATCCGCAAGCGCGCCTTCCGCTTCCCAACGCTGGGCAGCCGGGCCCGCCTGGTGTGCGTGCCCACCACGTCCGGCACCGGAGCGGAGGTCACGCCGTTCGCGGTCATCTCCGATCCGGCGACCGGCAAGAAATACCCGCTGGCCGATTACGCGCTCACCCCGAGCGTGGCCATCGTCGACCCGCTGCTCACCACCGAGCTGCCCCCGGCGCTGGCCGCCGACAGCGGCTTCGACGCCCTCACTCACGCCATCGAGGCGTACGTGTCCGTGTACGCCAACGACTTCACCGACGGCCTCGCGCTGCACGCGATCCGGCTGATCTTCGAACACATCGAAGCGGCCGTGAACGACCGCGACGGCTCGGCAGAGGCCAGGGAGAAGATGCACAACGCCGGCACCATCGCGGGCATGGCCTTCGGCAACGCCTTCCTCGGCATCGTCCACGCCATGTCCCACACCCTCGGTGCCACCTTCCACATCGCCCACGGCCGCACCAACGCGGTCCTGCTGCCCCACGTCATCCGCTACAACGGCACCATCCCGACCAAGCTGACGGGCTGGCCCAAGTACGAGAACTACCGCGCCCCCGAACGCTTCCAGGACATCGCCCGCACCCTCGGCCTGCCCGCCGCCACCCCGGCCGAGGGCGTGGAGTCGCTGGCCGTGGCCGTCGAACGGCTCCGCGGGGCGGTGGGCATCGAGCCGTCGTTCCAGGCCCTCGGCGTCGACGAGCGGAGGTTCCTCGACGCACTGCCCCAGCAGGCGCTCAACGCCTACGAGGACCAGTGCGCGCCGGCCAACCCGCGGATGCCGATGCTCGACGACATGCAGGACATCATGCGCAGGGCCTACTACGGCCGGATGCCTCGCCGACCGGACGCGGGTCGGCCGGACGCGGAATGAGAGCCGCAAGGCCCTGGTGCGAGGTGCCGGGTGCCGTTGCCATGGCCTGATCGAGCCCGTCCCCGGCGTCGGCCCTGGGCGGGTGCCCGGGCCGGGACGCGCTCGCGTCCGAGAGGGACGACGCCCAAGCCGTCCCGGCCGCCTCGGCTGCCGGGACGGCAACCGGGCCGCGACAGCCTTGCTGCGCGCGGTCCACAGGCGCACAGCAGTAAGTGACCGAGCCGTCCGGAAGTCCGCCACGACCATCGACAACGCCCGTACTGTGCCGACCGGGCCGCGCCAGAGCGTGGCACTCGCCAAGGACGAAGCCCTGCGCCTGCCGGGAAGCGCGTCCCTGGGCAGGATCGTCTTCACCCGGCATGCGCTGCCGACCGTCCGTCCGGTCAATCACGTCCTGGACGACGGTGACATCATCATCCGTACTCACGAGGGCGCGGCCCCGACCCGTCGCACCGTCAGGCCGGCAGCCGGGCGTGGTCGTGGCCTACGAAGCCGACACCATCGACCCGGACACGCACCTCGGTCCGGTCAACGCGCCGGTGTCGTTGTCGGCGGTCACGGGGACGCCTCCGCCGCCGGCGCAGATCACGAGCGTGCCGATGCCGAGCAGATCGTGGATCGTGTCGGTCTCCACGATGCGCTCCGGCAAGGGGGAAGGGACCACGCGGCGCCAGCCGGTGGTGTCCTGGGCGATGTGCCAGCCACGCTTGCGGGCGAGCTTGCGTGCCTCTTCTCGCGGACACACCTGGCCGAAGCACTTCGTGGGACGGCCGAAAGCAGGGTCGTCGGCGTGTACGAGGGTGTGGATGACCAGCGCGGCGATCCGGCGCCCGGGCAGGGCACTGTGCAGGGTCCGCGCCAGGAGCGAGCCGATCATGCCCTGGGTCTGGGCGCCGAGCAGGTCCGGCGGACAGGGGGCGCTGAGGGCCGGGTCGGTGGCGCTCTCGACGGCGAGCAGTCCGATCTGCGGCCCGATGCCATGGGTGACGACGATGTCGTGCTCGTGGGCGAGGCGGGCGAGGAGAACACCTCGTCCGTGACCTCGCGCCCGTTGAGGCCGTGGGCGTCGAGCAGTTCGGAGCCGAGGCGTGTCTGGTGGTCGTGAAGGGCCGACAGGCAGTGCATGAACTTGACGGCGGGGTTGTCGGTGGCCGCGAGGGTCTTGTCGTTGACCTGGTAGGGGAGCAGCAGCTCGATGCGCTCCCGCCAGGTCTCGGCCGGTTCTCCCATGGAGACCCAGACGCCGGTGTGCGGAAAGTCGGCGCCGTGCACGGCGGTCTCGACCTCCTTTGTGTCGGCACCGGCGATGGTGACGGTCTCGATGCCCTGCTTGCGTAGGTGGGTGTTGGTGGTGACGTTGCGCTCGTAGCCGACGATCACTCCGGGGGCGAGGGCGAGGAAGTTGCTGCCGTCGTCCCACTGCTCGCGCTCGGCGTTGCGGATGTCCTGGGGCGCGGAGAGCATGCGGACCTTGTCCAGGTCGAGGGCCTCGGCCAGGGCAGTGGCCAGATCGGAGTTGGAGGTGACGGCGAAGCCGGTCTCGCGAGCGGTGCTGGGCAGGAGCGTCCAGGAACGCAGGGAGTCGGCGAGACCCGGGTAGATCGTGAAGGCGTCGCGGTCGACCATGGTGAGCACGGTGTCGATGTGCGTGTACGCGCGGGCGGCGGGGAGTTGGACCGCGATCAGCCCGCTGGCCGTGCCCGTGGCGAAGAGCCGGACGGCCAGGTTCTCCACAGCCTGAGCCGTGGTCCGCTCGCCCATGCCGACCATGACGGCACCGTTTCCCAGGACATGGACGTCCCCTCCTTCAAGGGTGCCCGCCGGGCCGGCGAGCAGCGGTGCGGGCGCGGCGGACGCGAACATCGGATGGAAGCGGTAGACGGCCTCGGCGTGCAGGCTCTCGCGCCGGCCCTATCGGCCGGCGACCGCTGCCTCGACCGGCGGACGCGCTCCGAGCCTGACCTGCTCTGGGACCGCCTGTTGTTCGAGCCTTGACGTTTCCTCGGTGCCCGTCACATCGCTCGTCGGCCCGACCGACGCCCGCTGACGGGCGCGGCGATTCCGCGCCGCCCGCTCCGCCAGCACGTCGAGCACGGCGCTGACCGCGAACGTGACCGCAGCGGAACTCACCAGAAGAACAGCGGACAGCCGCCACACATCGGGAGTCGGTGACGTACTCACGGTATGCCTCCTTCCGCGAACTTCTCGCCCTCTTCATCGAACCTCGGATCCGGTGCCGACGCAGCATGCCGAAGGGCCCTCACCCATTGCCGAGTGGCCCGGTCGTGGGGCCGGTCGGTCCCTGGTCCGGGCGGGTGCACGGGGACCACCCTGGAAGCGACAGACCCGTACGCCCTTCTCTCAGGAGGCACGGTCATGAACGCCCCCGCCACGCCCAGCATGCTGCGGGCACTGTCCGCCGACCACCAGCAGCGACTCATGCGGATCGCCCGCGAGGTGTCGTTCCCGCAGGACACGCGCCTCTTCGAGGAGGGTGGACACGCGGACCGGTTCTGGATCATCCGTACCGGCTCGGTCGACCTCGACATACGCGTCCCCGGCCGCAGGGCGGCCGTCATCGAGACCCTCAGGCACAACGAACTCGTCGGATGGTCCTGGCTGTTCGCGCCGCACACCTGGCACATGGGCGCCGAGGCGACCACCCCGGTGCGCGCGTACGAGTTCGACGCCGACTGCGTCCGCTCGATGTGCCGGGACGATCCCGAGTTCGGCCTGGCGGTCACCCAGTGGGTGGGCGACATCCTGGCCCACCGCCTGCGGTCCGCCCGCACCCGGCTGATGGATCTGTACGCCCCGTACGGGAGTGGCGTCTCCCGATGACTGTCACTTCGCGTGGAACGGACCAGGGAGGCACCATGCACGGCACCCCGCACATCGTGAGCGATGTGATGACCCACTCGGTCGCCGCCATCAGCCGCGAGACCGCCTTCAAGGAGATCGTACGGATCATGCAGGAGCGGAAGGTCAGCGCCCTGCCCGTGCTGGAGGACGGGGGCCGCGTCGTCGGCGTGGTCTCCGAGGCCGACCTGCTGCCCAAGGAGGAGTTCCGCGACGGCGACCCCGACCGGTACACGCAGCTGCGGCGCCTGTCCGACCTTGCCAAGGCGGGCGCCTTGACGGCAGCGGAGCTGATGACAGCTCCGGCCCTCACCGTCGAAGCGGACGCAACACTCGCACAGTCCGCACGGACCATGGCACGCGCCAAGGTCAAGCGGCTTCCCGTGGTCGATGACTCGGGCATGCTGCGAGGCATCGTGAGCCGCGCGGACCTGCTGAAGGTGTTCCTGCGCGAAGACGATGAGATCGCCGAGGAGGTCCGGCGGGAGGTCGTGTCGTACCTCTTCCCCGGCGCCACGTCCGCCGTACGAGTCGAGGTGCGGGACGGGGCAGTGACGCTCAGCGGCCGTGTCCGGGACACGTCCCTCGTCCCGGTGGCCGCGCGCCTGGTCCGGGCCGTCGAGGGAGTGGTGGACGTGGAGTTCGACCTCACGCGATCCGGCCGTTCTCCCGAGACGACGGAATCGGCCACAGCCGTCACGGGCGGCGGCGCGTCGCTCTCCGAAGGAGACGCGAGCACGTCTCCTGCATCGGGGTAGGCACAGGCGAACCCGTCCCCGCCCGCTCGTCGCACGACCGCCGATAGGTTGGCCTGCCGCGATCAGTGCCCTTCGTGCTTGAGCCGGTCCTTGGCCTGCGTCGCGATCACCGCGGCCTGGATGCGCCGCTCGACACCGAGCTTGGCCAGCAAGCGGGAGATGTGGTTCTTGACCGTCTTCTCCGCGAGGTAGAGGCGCTGACCGATCTGCCGGTTGGTCAGGCCCTCGCCGATCAGGGCGAGAATCTCCCGCTCGCGGTCGGTCAGGCCCGGCAGCGCGTCCGGTTCCTGCTCCTGCTCCTGGCCTCCGCGCAGCCGTGCCATCAGCCTGGTCGTGGCGCTGGGGTCGAGCAGAGACTGCCCCCGGGCCACCGTGCGGACGGCCGACACCAGGTCCGAGCCCTGGATCTGCTTCAGGACGTACCCGGATGCGCCCGCCATGATCGAGTCGAGCAGGGCCTCCTCGTCGTCGAACGAGGTCAGCATCAGGCAGGCCAGCTCCGGCATGCGCGAGCGCAGCTCACGGCACACGGTCACGCCGTCGCCGTCGGGCAGTCGGACGTCGAGCACGGCCACCTGCGGGCGAAGCGCCGGCACACGCGCCAAGGCCTGCTCAACCGTGCCGGCCTCGCCGACCACGGTGATATCCGGCTCGTCGTCCAGCAGGTCGTGCACTCCCCGGCGTACCACCTCGTGGTCGTCCAGCAGGAAGACCCGGATCGGGGTGTCGGTACCGGGCTGCTCGCTGTCCGCCATCACATACTCCTCGCTCACGCGCTCCGCGCCGATACCCACTCCAGGACAGCATCGGCCTTCCTAAGGAGATCCTTCTCGCATCGCGGCCAGACGAACAGGGCCGACCGGTCCGATTTCTCCCCTGGGCCCGCGGCGGCCGACAACCGCGTCTGTCGGCCCTGCGTCTGCCGGCGAAGGTGCCCGTCGGTCGTGTCGTGTACACGCGTCGGGCGCTACCCGTGGTCTGCCGGTCAGCTTCTGCCTGGACGCGGACGGCGCGGAGCTCTTACGGACCACGTCCGACTCTGCGGCAAGGGACCCGTCCGGCCCATCGGGAGCGCCTGGCCCGCCGCGGACCGTGAGTCCTTTCCGGTCCGGCCCTGGCTGGATGGACGGGAAGGACGACTCACCCGTACGGGGACTCACTCGTGCGGCACGATCGCGACAGGGCAACGGACGTGGTGCATCACGGCGTGCGCGACCGGCCCGGTGTGCACGCCGATCCTGGCCGGGCGGATCCTGCGGCCGACGGCCAGCAGACCGGCATCCTGCGTCGCGGCCAGAAGCTGCTGCGCCGGACGCCCCTCCTCGACCAGCTCGTGGACCTCCACCGAGGGAAACTTCGTGCGCCACGGCTCGAGCACGGCGTCCAGCGCCCGCACGGCGGCCGCCCGCACGTCCCTGCGCGCCTTCGCCTCCAGCGCACGCGGCACGTACGGCAGCTGCCACGCGTGCACGACCCGCAGCGGAGCGGCACGCAGAGCCGCACTCCCGAAGGCGAACGCGAGTAGTTCCTCACTCGGACTCGCCGGATCCACGCCCACCACGACGGCTCGGTACGGCGTGTGCGCCGACGCCCGGTGCTCGGCGTCCTGCTCGTGCTCGTCCGCGAGTGTCTGGTCGGCGCGTACGAGCACGACGGGCCGCGTCAGATGGGCCACCGTCGCCAGTGCCACGGAACCGGCCATGAACCCGCCGAAGCCGCTGAACGCCCGGCTGCCCAGGACCAGCAGTTCCGACTCGTCACCCGCCGCGACCAGGGCGTCGGCCGCGGGCCGGGAGATCTGGTCGGCGCTCGGACAGACCTGCGGATAGCGTTCGTTGAGCCGGTCCATTGCTCCGCGCAGGATCCGCCGCGCCCAGTATCGCGGCGTCTCGAGCTCGGGCAGCTCCGACTCGTCGGCCGGCATGCCGCCTTCCCAGGCGTGCACCAGGCGGAGCGGCAGGCCGCGCCTGAGTGCCTCGCGGGCCGCCCAGTCGGCTGCAGCGAGGCTCTCACGAGAACCGTCCAGTCCCACGACAACAGGACGAAGCACGGCCAACACCTCCCAGGTCGGTCCCCCGCCTCTGACGCGAGGCTGCTCTCTCCAGTACCAGGATCGCCGGGCAGGCACGGCCCCCGGCAGGGGTCGACGGGGCCCGCAACGGGGCCGAACGGCCCTTTTGCCGCTGGTCACGCTGCCACTCGGCCGGGATGCAGGGGCCGTGGCACAGCGCACTGGCGGTGCCGTTGAACCTAGCCGATGTCCCTCCGTCGGAAGCCCGCCAGGCCGGCCGCCGTGAGTACGGCGGCGAGTGCCGCGACCAGCAGCGGTGCCGTGACACCCGGATTGCCCGCTGGGAGGTGCGGGATGTGTTCGAAGGGCGAGACATCCATGGCCCAGGCGGGCAGGTCGAGAACTCCGCCGAGCAGACCGATGACGAGGCAGGCCACGAGGAACGCCCATGCGGCGATCGTGGCTCGGGGCACCAGCCCGAACAGCGCTGTCGCGAGCCCCACGAGCAGCCACAGCGCCGGCGCATACGCGAGCGCGGCGCCGACCAGACGGGGGACCTGGACCCAGCCGCCGCCCGCGACGCCGTACGCGAGTCCCGTGCCCAGGCCCGCGACGGCCAGCACGACCACGCTGCCGGCCAGTGCCACGGCCAGGTGGCTTGCCAGCCAGCGGCCATGGGAGACGGGCGTGGCGAGCAGTGGCTCGGCCCGCAGACCGGTCTCCTCGCCCTGGGGACGCAGCGCGGACTGGACGGCGAAGCCGGTGCCGATGAGGGCGACGACGAGCAGGGACTGGGCGAGGTAGGAGTCGGTGAGGTCCGTCGTGCCGTACCGGGCGACGAAGTCCGTCATGGTCTCGTTGTCGCCGATGAAGTCCTCGACGTCGGCGGCGACCCAGCCGTAGGCGAGGCCGGTGAGGAACACCCCGCAGCTCCAGCCGATGAGGCACCCGCGCTGCAGCCGCAGGGCCAGACCGAGTGGCCGGCCCAGACCGGGTGCCGCGCGCGGCGGACCGGGCCGGGGCTGGACGAGTCCCGCGCCGAGGTCGCGCCGGTCGGACAAGGCGTGGGCTGCGGCGATGACGAAGGCGGCGCAGGCGGTCGCGAGCAGCAGCGGCCACCAGCGCTCGCCCGCGAACGGCCTGGCCTTCTGGACCAGGCCGATGGGGGAGAACCACGACGCCGTCCCGTCGCCGATGTCTCCGACCGCCCGCAGGACGAAGGCCGCGCCCAGCACGGCGCCCGTGCTGCCGTGTACGACCCTGGTGTTCTCCGAGATCTGGGCCAGGGCGGTCGTGAACGCGGCGAAGACGAGGCCGAGCACGCAGAAGGACGTGCCGAACACCACTGCCCCCGTGGTGGGCAGGTCCAAGGCGATGAGGCCGAGCGCACTCGCGGCGCCTACGGCCACGTTCATGCCGACCACGACGAGCAGGGTGGCGGTGGCGTTCGCATGGCGGCCGACGGGGAGCGAGCGGATCAGCTCGGTGCGGCCGGCCTCCTCCTCGCCACGGGTATTCCTCCCGGTCATGAAGGTGCTCATCAGGGCGACCATGACCAGTCCGAAGGTGCCGACCTGGAAGGCCACCTCGCCGCCCAGCGTGTCCAGTGCCAGGGGTGGACCGTTGAACGCGATCGCCGCGGCGTTGTCCTCACTGGCCCGGGCCGCCACGTCGAGATCGTGCTGCGTGGAGTACAGGCCCTTGACGCTGGCCGCCGTCAGCAGCACCAGCAGGGGGACGGCCACGGTCCAGACCAGAACGCGCATGCGGTCGCGGCGCAGGATCAGTCGGGTGAGCGTGACGGTGCCGGTGAGCTCTGCCGTGCGGGTCATGAGCGCTCCCTGTGCTCCCGGTGGGCCGCTTCCTCGCCGTAATGGCGCAGGAACAGCTCCTCGAGCGTGGGCGGCTGACTGGTGAGCGTGTGGACACCGAAGCCGGTGAGGTGGCGTACGGCGTCGTCGAGGCGGTCGGTGTCGACGTCGAAGCGAGCCCGGTGGTTCTCGACGCGCAGATCGTGCACGCCCGGCAGCGCGCCGATCCCGGTGGGCGGGCGGACCGTCTCGACGTCAATGGATGTACGGGTCAGATGCCGCAGCTCGGCCAGCGTGCCGCTCTCCACGGTGCGGCCCGCGCGGATGATGCTCACCCGGTCGCACAGGGCCTCGACCTCGGCCAGGATGTGGCTGGAGAGCAGCACCGTGCGGCCCTCGGCCTTGATCTCGCGGATGCATTCCTGGAAGGCGCTCTCCATCAGCGGGTCGAGACCGGACGTCGGCTCGTCCAGGAGCAGCAGCTCCGCTCGGGAGGCCAGCGCCGCGACCAGGCCCACTTTCTGCCTGTTGCCCTTGGAGTAGGTGCGTGCCTTCTTGGCCGGGTCCAGCTCGAACCGATCGAGCAGCTCGTCCCGCCGGACCGGATCGAGGTCGCCGCGCAGCCGCCCGAAGACGTCGATGATCTCGCCGCCGGTGAGCTTGGGCCACAGGCTGACGTCACCCGGCACATACGCCAGCCGCCGGTGCAGGGCGACGGCGTCGCGCCGGGGGTCGCCGCCCAGCAGCCGGACCTCGCCCGCATCAGCGCGCAGCAACCCGAGCAGGACACGGATGGTCGTGGTCTTGCCCGCGCCGTTGGGCCCGAGGAAGCCGTGCACCTCACCTGCCGCGACCGTCAGGTCCAGCCCGTCCAGGGCGCGGGTGCGACCGAAGGTCTTCACCAGGCCCGAGACGGAGGCAGCAGCTGAGCCGTCGCCACCGGGCGTACTGCGGCGGTGTGGAGCGGAGTCAGTGGACATGGGCGTCTCCCGCGTCGGCTTCCCTCGATGCTTTCCTATGGTGGTGCGCTCCCGGCAGGGGCCGAAGGTCCCTGGGGTGCCCCTGAAGGTCAGGCGGTGACGCGGACGTCAACGCGCCAGAGACCTGGCGGCCGCGACCTTTGAAGGGCCGCTCGGGCCGGGAGAGGCCCGGCCGCAGCCGCTTCCCAGGCGTGCACGACGACGACCTCCGTGCCAAGGGCCCGCGCCTGTCCAGCGGCCCAGCGCAGTGCGGCCACGGACGCCTCGGACCCGTCGACGCCCACCACGATTCCTCCGGTGTGCTCGGTCATGGCTGCCTCCTCGAACGGCCTCTGCTCCCACCGTGCCGCGCCCCGGACGGACGGGGCGTGGGCCGAGTGGCTCCGGCGCCGTGCCCGACGGTCCTTGCCGATGGCCCGGCTCAGTACAGCGAGCCCGGCCAGCTCAGGGCCACGGCGGCGATGACGCCCATGTCGAGCAGCACGCCGAGCGACAGCCAGGCGTTGAACCACACGGACTTCAGAATCAGCCCGACCGTCGCCGCGAGCACCGCCGCGTCGGCCCAGCCGCTGCTCTGCGCCGCGGTGGCCGCACCCGCGATGACGTAGAGCATCGCGGTGACCGAAGCAAGGCTGACAGCCGTCCTGTCCACGACCCTGGCCTGCGCCAGGCCGGCCGACGCCAGCGCCCACGAGTGCCGGGGGTCGAACGGCTGGTCGGTGCTGTCGTGCGGCAGCCACACGGCCAGATGGACCAGCCCGTGGGCGAACAGGAACGCCGAGACCAGTGCGGTGATCATGACAGCGCCTCCGGTTCGTCGCCGCCCATGTCGAGCCGGAACGGCGGATACACGTCGGTGAGCAGGGCCGCGTAGGCCGCAACGCGCAGGACCCATCGGTTGAGGCCGGTGATCAGGTCGAAGATGCCGCGCGGATAGCGGCCGGTGAAGGCCAGCGCGACGCCCGCGAACAGGGCGAGCAGCCCGATCAGTCCGCCGGAGACCCAGACCACCCGGATCCCGCCGAGGAGGAACCCCAGCACCAGGTAGTGCGGGAGGGCCAGCAGCCACCACTTCACCAGCACAAGCCCCCGGGACAGCTCCTCGGGGTACGCCACGTCCCAGTGGGCCGGGTAGTCGGGCACGTCGGCGAGCGAGAACGGCGGGTAGCGGTCGGTGCCGAGGGCGCTGTACGCGTAGTAACCCACACGCCAACTCCAGCGCAGCACGCCCGCGTTGAAGTCGAACAACGCGCGCGGGTAGCGGCCCGTGAAGAGCACGGCGAAGAAGGCCACCACGCTCACCAGGACGAACGCCACCCACAGGAAGGCGAGGATGACGTAGTGCGGCAGGGCGAGCAGCCACTTCACCAGCCACAGCCAGCGCGACAGGTGCGGATCGAGCGCCGCGGTCAACCGGGCTGGATGGGCCGGGCGCAGTGCTTCGGTAGCCATGAGTCGCTCCCTTCGAACGGCGTGGTGATCACGTGCGGTAGCGCCGGTGGTCGTCGTCACCGATGAAGTGCTTCTCGATCACGACCGCTCCCTCACCGGGACGCCGGACCAGGCCGGGCGTGGCGATGAAGGTGATGAGACCGAGTGCGCCGGCGGCCATCAGAACGAAGCCGACGATGAACGAGCTCTGGCCGAACACCAGGCTGGCGCCCAGCACGACCGCGCCGATCAGGATGAGAGGAACCATCGCTGCTCTCCTCAGTTGTGCCCGGTCCTGAACGCCGGGTCCTTGAAGCGGGGGGCTCGGTTCCAGCGTCCCGCCGGCGAACCAGACGGCCCAAGGGCTGAATGGGCATGTGACCGGGCCGATCGGCCCCAACGCCGAAGTGCGGTCAGGAGAGTCGTCCTGATGCCCTGATGCCCTGATGCCCTGATGCCCTGACGGCCGTGGGCGCAGGCAGGGCCGGGCGCCGCTGCTGCCGTTCGTCCAGTCACGCCCGCCACTTCGGTGATCTCAGGGGTCGTTGGGCCGGGCGGTCCCGGCCGGGGACCTGTGGCCCCTGCAGCGTCGGCACTCCCGGGGCCGACGCTGGAAGCGGATACCCGGCCGGGCGCACCTTCCGCGGCTTCGGGGCAGTGCCCGAGGACGGCCCGCGAGGCGACGCCGCCGGGTCGGTCGACGTGCTCACCACGGCGGCTCGGGAGGCCGAAGCCGAGGAGCAGCACTGGAGAAGCGCTCGCGGGCCTCGGTGGTCCGAAGGCCGGCCCGAATGGCGATGGCGCCACCTCGCCCGGCGGGACCACCGCAGTTTCGGGCCCGGACCCGGGTACGAGCGGGCCGCGTGGCCCTGAAAGCTTACGAAAGGTGGATGCGCCATGGCCCTGTCGTACGAGAGTCCCGGCCACGCTTCGCAGCGCGCCCCCGGCAGGGCGGCTCTCCATTTGGCCCGCGCCGCCTCTCTGGCGCCCTCGCCGCACAACAGCCAGCCCTGGTTCTTCGCCGAGGAGGGCCATGACCACGGCTTCGAGGTGCACTTGGACTCCGGACGCCGACTGACCCTGACCGACCCGGGCGGCCGGGAGGCGGTGATCGCCTGCGGGGCGGCCCTGTTCAACGTACGGATGGCCGTACGGCACCTCGGCTTCCGGCCCGCCGTCGACCTCCTGCCGGAACCCGGCGACTCCGCCTTCCTGGCCCACGTGGGTTACGCCGCACACGCCCCGGCCACCCCCGACGAGACACTGATGGCCCGCGCGATGCCACACCGGCACACGCACCGCGGCCCCTTCGGCCCCGCCCCCGTGCCCGACGCGCTCATCGACGAACTGCACGACCACGCCCGGGCCGAGGGGGCCTTCCTGCAGGTCATCGACGAACCGGAGAAACTCCGGCTGCTCGCTGACCTGGTGCGTACCGCAGAGGACCTTCACCGCGCGGACCCGGGGCACGACGCCGAGATCGCGCGGTCCGTCGGCCCGGACGGAGTGCCGGTTGAGGCGTGCCGCCAGCACCCGGACCGCACTGTGCTCGCCGGCCGTGACTATCTGGGCCGCGTCCGGCGGTTCGGCGGCCCGTACCGCAAGTGTCCTGGACGCACGGGCGTCGTCGCCGTCCTGTCCACGCCTTACGACGGGTGCCCGCACTGGCTGCGTTCAGGGCAGGCCCTCCAGCGCGTCCTGCTGTACGCGGCGGCCCATCAGGTCGTGGCGGCCTTCCACACCCAGCCCCTCGAACTGCCCGTGCTGCGATCGGAGATCCGGGCGCACGTGACCGGTGGCCGGTTCCCGCAGGTGATCCTGCGCTTCGGGAGGGCGCCCCAACTGTGGTGCACGCCACGGCGCCCGCCCGCCGTGGTATTGGCCCGCGACGGGTATCCGGTCCGGTGGTGACAATGACCCGTAGGGGCCCCGTAACAGGCTCCGTTGGCAGTTCAAAGCCAGCCCGCTCAGGCGCCGCAGCCATCTCGTCGAGGCCTGGCTACTGCTCGGAGCCTGGGCACTCGCGGTGGCGGCCGTCGTCTCGGGCGTCCTGACCGCGCATGCCGTCGAACACACCATGGACAGTCTGCGGGCGCAGCGAATCGCCGTGCCGGCCGTGCTCAGCGAGGATGCGGAACGTACCGCGTCCTCGTCCGAGGGCGTCGGTGACGACCGGGCGTGGGCCACCGTCCGCTGGATCGGGCAGGACGGCAGGGCGCGGACGGGCCTGACCCACGTCGAGCCCGGCAGCGAGAGGGTGGGACAACAGCCGGGTGTGGCTGGACGCCGAGGGCCGTCTCATGGCCGCGCCCGCGACCGCCGACCAGGCAGAACCCCAGGGCGCCGTGCTCGGAACGGTGGCCGCGGTGAGTGTCGGCGCGACCGTGGTTCTCGTCGGCTGGGCCTCGTGCGCCGGTTCGGACCGATACCGTTCACGAGTCCGCCCGCTTCAGCAGATCCGCGGCAGTTGCTCCCCGAGCGGCATGTCCACGATGCGCCGGGCGCCCACCAGCGTGCGCAGCGTGATCCGTCCCGCCGGCCCGTCCGGCAGCACCTCGCCGATCCGCACCGCCTGCGCGCCCTCCACCACCGACCGCATTGCCGTCAGCGCGTCCTCGGCCGCGTCCGCGGCGACGAAGGCGACCAGGCAGCCTTCGTTGGCGACGATCAGCGGGTCCAGGCCGAGCAGATCGCAGGCGGAGGCGACGGGCTCGGGCACCGGCACGGAGCTCTCCTCGATCTCGATGGCGACGGACGAGTCGCGGGCGATCTCGTTGAGGGCGGCGGCGAGCCCGCCGCGCGTCGGGTCGCGCAGGACGTGGACGTCGGCGCCGAGCGGTGCCAGGGCGCCCACCAGGCGGTGCAGCGGGCGGGTGTCGGAGGCGATGTCGCCCTCGAAGCCGAGCCCCTCACGGGTGCTGAGGACGGTCGTGCCGTGCAGCCCGATCGGCCCGGACAGCAGGACCGTGTCGCCGGGGCGGGCCAGTGCGGCGGACGGATGCAGGGAGCCGTGCCGCTGCCCGATGCCGGTGGTGTTGATGAAGAGCCTGTCGGCGGCACCGCGCCCCACGACCTTGGTGTCCCCGGTGACCACGGGCACGCCCGCGCCCTGAGCGGCCTTGCCCAACGAGTCCAGGACCGCGCGGAGTTCGTTCAGCGCCAGCCCTTCCTCGATGATGAGGGAGACGGACAGGGCGAGTGGCCACGCGCCTCGCATGGCGAGGTCGTTGACGGTGCCGTGGACGGCGAGGGACCCGATGTCCCCGCCGGGGAAGAACAGCGGGCTGACGACGAAGCTGTCGGTGCTGATCACCAGTTCCCGGTAGCCGGGCAGCAGCGCCGCGTCCTCCATGGGGCCGCAGTCACCGTCCAGGGCGGGCAGGACCAGCCGCTCGAGGAGCTCCGCAGTGAGACGGCCGCCGGCTCCGTGGCCGAGCAGGACGACCTCGTTCTCGATGTGCGGGGTGGGGCACTGGGTGGTCATGGCGTGCTCCTCGCAGGGGTGCGTCCGGCCGCGTGGAAGGCGGCACAGGTGCCCTCGGACGACACCATGGGCGCGCCGAGGGGGTGACGGGGCGTGCAGCGGGTGCCGTACGCCGCGCAGTCGCTGGGCAGCCTGGCCCCGGTGAGGATGGCGCCGGCGATGCACTCGGCGTCCTCGACGGGACACAGCCCGCCCACGTCGAAGCGCAGGGCCGCATCGAACCGCCGGTACTTCGCCGTCAGTTCCAGCCCGCTGTCGGGCAGCGCCCCGATGCCCCGCCAAGCCCGGTCGGTCACCTCGAACACCTCACGCACCACGTCCTGCGCCTCGCTGTTGCCCGAGCGCCGCACGGCCCGCACGTACTGGTTCTCCACCTCGTACCGACCCGACTCGAGCTGCCGTACGGCCATGAGGATGCCCTCCAGCAGATCCAGCGGCTCGAAGCCGGTGACCACGATCGGCACCCGGTACTTCGCGGCGATCGGCTCGTACTCCCGCCAGCCCATCACCGCGCACACATGCCCCGCCGCCAGGAAGGCCTGCACCTCGCAGTCGGGGTCTTCGAGCAGCGCGGTCATCGCGGGCGGGACGAGGACATGGCTGACCAGCATCGAGAAGTTCGTCAGCCCGAGGCGAGCCGCGTGCAGCACGGCCGTGGCGTTGGCGGGAGCGGTCGTCTCGAAGCCGACCGCGAGGAACACGACCTCCTTGTCGTGGTGCTCGGCGGCCAGGCGCACGGCGTCCATCGGGGCGTAGACCACCCGTACGTCCGCTCCCCGGGCCCGCAGCGACAGCAGGTCGGTGTCGGTGCCGGGCACGCGAAGCATGTCGCCGAAGCTGGTGAGGATCACGTCGGGCCGGGTAGCGACGGACATGGCCCGGTCCAGGGTCTCCAGCGGGGTCACGCAGACCGGGCAGCCCGGGCCGTGGATCATCCGCATTCCGGCCGGGAGCAGTTCGTCGATGCCCTGGCGGACGAGGGTGTGGGTCTGGCCGCCGCACACCTCCATGATCCGCCAGGGGCGCGTGGCGGTCTGCCGCAGCTCGTCCAGCAGGCGCCGGGCGAGGACGGGATCGCGGTACTCGTCGAGGTACCTCATCGATCGTGCCGGCCCTTCATCGATGGGTCAGGTCCAGCTGGACGTCGACGACTCCCTCGACGGCCCGCACGGCCCGGGCCACCACGGGCACGAGCCCGCGCTCGGGCATCGAGCCGGTCAGCGTGACCACGCCCTCGGTGACCGAAACCCCCAGATCGGTGGTGACCGGGAGATGGGTGAGCACGCTGCCGCGGATCTCGTCGGCGATCTCGGCGTCGCGCCGCAGGAACACCTTGAGCAGGTCACTGCGGCTGACGACACCCTGGAGCATGCCGACGCCGTCCACGACCGGGAGCCGTTTGACGTGCCGGCGGGCCATGATGCGGGCCGCCTCGGCCAGCGAGGCGTCCGCGTGGACGGTCACCGCCGGGGTGCTCATCAGCTCACCCGCGGTCAGCGCGGCCGCCTTGAGCCGCACCTCGACATCGCTGCCGGCCTCGTTGCCGTCGCGCAACTCCTCCTTGGGCAGCAGATCGGCCTCGGAGACCACCCCGACGACCCGGCCCTCACCGGCCAGCACCGGCAGGGCACTGACCTTCCACTGGTCGAGCAGCTCGACGATCTCCTTGAAGGGCGCCTCGCTGCCGACCGCGATGACGGTGTGCGTCATCACGTCGCTCACGGTGTACGGAGATTCAGGCATGACAACCTCCCGCATGTCTCTCTTCAGGTACGGACGACCGTCAGGTCGAGGAAATGGGTCGAGCAGGAGATGCACGGGTCGTGGTTGCGGATCGCCCGCTCGCACAGCGCCGTCAGCTCGGCGTCGCCGGCGTCGTGTCCGGCGATGGCGCGCTGGGCCAGCCGCCGCAGGTCGTCCTCGATGGCGCCCTGGTTCTGCGCGGTGGGCGGCACCAGCAGCGCGCTGGTGACGAGGCCGTCGGCGTCGAGTCCGTAGCGGTGGTACAGCACCCCGCGGGGAGCCTCGGTGGCACCGTGCCCGATACCCGCTACCGGCAGGACTTCGGTGTATGGACGCGCGGGCGGCTCGTACGCCTCGATGATCCGCAGCGCCTCGCCGACGGCGTACACCGTCTCCACGGCCCGCACCAGGATCGACCGGAACGGGTTACGGCACACAGCCCCCGCCCGCGGATCGCCGAGTCCGGCCTCCACAGCCGCCTCCAGCGCGACCGGCGACAGCCGCGCCCCGCTGATCGCGAACCGGGCCAGGGAGCCGGTGAGATGCAGTCGCCCGTCGAGCCGCGAGTGCAGTGCGGTGGAGTGCGGCACATGCGTCTCGGCGACGTGCTCGGTGAAGTCCCGCAGGGGGAAAGAGCCGGTGGTCCCGTCGGCGTGCAGGACGGTCGGCGTGCCGCCTTCGATGGCGTACGTGTCCGGCTCCGCCAGCGCCAGCAGATCGGCCTCGACCCGGGCGTCCGGGAACTCGAAGCCCGCGACCCAGCGCACGGTGTCCCACGCGTCGCCCAGTGCTTGCTTCAACTCCTCGGCGAACGGGCGGAGTTGCTCGCGGGTGGGCACCCGGTAGAAGCCGCCGAGGCGGACGTTCACGGGGTGCACCGCCCGACCGCCGAGCAACTCCATCAGCGAGTTGCCGGCCTTCTTCAGGCGGAGCCCCCGCTCGACCTCGGCCCGGTGCGTGCGGGCCAGTTCGATCGCGCTCGCGCGGCCCAGGAAGTCCGGGGCGTGCAGCAGATGGATGTGCAGCGCCTGGCTCTCGATCCACTCGCCGCAGTACAGCAATCGGCGCAGATCGCGGATCACCGGATCGACCGTCACCCCGCACGCGTCCTCGATCGCCGCGCAGGCGCTCATCTGGTACGCCACCGGGCAGATCCCGCATACCCGGGCAGTGATGTCCGGCGGTTCGGTGTAGGAACGGCCGCGCAGGAACGCCTCGAAGAACCGCGGCGGCTCGTAGATGTTCAGCTGTGCCTCGGTGACCGTGCCGTCGTGGACGTGCAGGCGCAGCGCGCCCTCGCCCTCGACCCGGGACAGCGAGCCGACGTGCAGCAGACGGGAACCACGGTGCGTCACTTGGCCGACTCCTTCTCGAACTTCTCGAACTCCTCGAACTTCTCGAACTTCTCGAACGCGGCGGCGTTGAAGGTGTGCAGGAACCGCTCCACGGCGTCGTCGTCGAGGCCGTCGCGGCGCAGCAGCGGGATCAGCGCGGGCAGGTTCACCGATCCGGACGGGCCGAAGCAGCCGAAGCAGCCGCGGCCGTATGCGGGGCACAGCGCCCCGCACCCGGCGTGCGTGACCGGGCCGAGGCAGGGCGTTCCGTGGGCGACGGTCACGCAGACCGTGCCGCGCCGCTTGCACTCGAAGCACACGCTGTGATCCGGGATGTCCGGCTTGCGGCCGGCGAGGAACGCGGTGATCACCTCGATGAGCTGACGCTTGTCGATCGGGCAGCCGCGCAGCTCGAAGTCGACGTCCACATGCGCCGACACGGGCGTGGAGGTGGCCAGGGTCTCGACGTACTCCGGGTGCGCGTACACCACGCGCCGGTACTCGTCGACGTCCGCGAAGTTCCTGAGCGCCTGAATGCCTCCGGCGGTCGCGCACGCTCCGATGGTCACCAGGTGGCGCGAGGCCGCCCGGATCGCGCGGACGCGCTCGGCGTCCTCGGCCGTGGTGACAGAGCCCTCGACGAGGGACAGGTCGTACGGTCCGGGCTCCACCGCGCTGGACGCCTCCAGGAAGTGCGCGAGCTGCACCTCGCCCGCCAGAGCCAGGAGTTCGTCCTCGCAGTCCAGCAGGGTGAGCTGGCAGCCGTCGCAGGAGGCCAGTTTGCACACGGCGAGTGTGGGTGCCATTTCACAACTCCCTCACCGACAGAAGGGGTTCGGCCTGCGTCCAGTTCACGACGGGACCCGTCTGGCAGAGCAGCAAGGGGCCGAGCTGGCAGTGTCCGCAGTGCCCTGTGGCACAGCGCATGTTGCGTTCCAGGGAGACGCGGATGCGGTCGCGGCGGACACCGCGCTGGGCGAGTTCGCGGGCGGTGGCCCGGATCATCGGCTCGGGGCCGCAGACGAACGCCCACGTGTGCTCGGGGCTGAGGTGTGCCCGCCCCAGCAGCCGGGTGACCACGCCGACGTCCCCGCGCCAGTCGGCATCGGGCTGGTCGACCGTCACACCGGTGAACGCCGTGCGCCAGCTCTCGATCTCCTGCCGGGCGATCAGGTCGCCCGGGGTGCGCGCCCCGACCAGCACGTTGAGGCGGCCGTACGCTTCCGGCTCGGCCAGCGCGCTCAGGATCAGCGGTCGCAGCGGGGCGAGACCGATGCCGCCGGCCACGACCAGCACGTCACAGCCGTACGCCCGCACCAGTTCCCAGGTGTTGCCGTACGGACCACGGAGCCCGACGACGTCGCCGACCCGGCTCGCGCACAGCCCGTCGGAGACCGCGCCCACCGAGCGGATCGTGTGCGCGAGACCGCCCGTGGCCTGCACGGAACTCACCGAGACGGGGATCTCGCCGCGGCCGAAGCAGTGCACCATCGCGAACTGTCCCGGCGCGAAGTCGGGCAGGGCGGCGGCAACCGGTTCGAGGCCCAGCGTGACCGTGTCCGCGGTCTCCGGCCGACGGGCGACCACGCGATGCGGGACCGGTACGGCGGTCATCGCACTTCCTTCGTCTCGTAGATCCCGTACAGGTCGACCAGCCGGGCGCGGGCTGCGTTGAGGCGGTGCGCCAGCACCCGTCCGACCCAGTGCTCCACTGCACGCCCGAACTCGGGGTCGTCCAGGCACATGAGACGGACGGCGACCGCGTCGAACTCGTAGGCCCGCAGACGGGTCAGGGCCTCTGCGCCCAGCTGCCACACGTACGGCTCGTACAGCCAGGACCAGCCGACGAGGTCGCCGACGCCGAGCGTCTCGACGACCGGCGGCCGACGGCCGGGCACATGCATGTCGAGGGCTGCCGTGCCGTCGCGGACGATCCAGAAGCGGTTCGCGTGTCCGCCCTCCTCGAACAGGCGGGTGCCCGGCGCGAAGCTCACCTCGCGGCCGAGGCGCAGCAGCCGCTCGCGGTGCTCGACGGGCAGAGCGTGGTTCCTGCGCAGGGCGAGCGAGGGAGGCATCAGTCCGTCTCCGTTCCGGAAGCCGCGTGTGCGGTGTGCTGGGCGAGTTCGGCGTCCAGGGCGGCGACTTCCTCCGTGATGTCGATGCCGGCCGGGCACCAGGCGATGCAGCGCCCGCACCCGACGCATCCCGAGGAACCGAACTGGTCGTGCCACGTGGAGAACTTGTGGGTGGCCCACTGCCGGTAGCGGCTGCGGGCCGAGGAGCGGACCGGGCCGCCGTGCAGATAGGAGAAGTCCAGGTCGAAGCAGGAATCCCAGCGCTGCCGGCGCTCGGTGTGGTCACCGGTGAGGTCGGTGACCTCCTCGGTGGTGGTGCAGAAGCAGGTCGGGCAGACCATGGTGCAGTTGCCGCAGGTCAGACAGCGGGCGGCGACGTCGTCCCAGCGCTCGGCGGTCAGGCTCGCGCCCATGAGGGTGCGCAGATCGACTGGGGGCAGTGAACGGCCCATGCGGTCGCGGGCCGCGTCCACGGCTGCGTCGGCGGTGTCCTGCGTGGTCCGGTCGGCGTCGCCGTGCGGTATCCCGTCCAGCAGTTCGGCGCCTTCGTCGCTGCCGACGCGCGCGAGGAAGCGGTGCCCGTCCTGGTTCGCGATCTCGGTGAGTGCGAGGTCGTATGCGGGATCGGCAGCCGGGCCGCCGCCGGTCGACACGCAGAAGCAGGTGGCCCCGGGCTCGGTGCACTCGGCGGCGATCAGCAGTGCCTTGCGGCGACGCCTGCCGTAGCCGTCGTCCGCGTAGTGCCCGCCGGTCAGGACGCGGTCCTGGATCGCGATGGCTCGCAGGTCACAGGGGCGGACACCGAGGAAGGCGTACGAGGGGACCTCCGGCTCGTCCGGAGTGAAGGACACGTCTCCCTCCGGCGTCCGGTCGGCACTCCACAGGCGCTCCCGGGACGGGTGCAGATAGGACTTCCAGGACTGCGGACCGGCGCTGTGCGCGAAGGCCGCGCCGTCCGCCCGAGGGACCAGCCGATAGCGTCCGGCGTCCAGCTCGACGCCCCAGCCATAGGGGAGCGCGTCCGCCGACGTCAGCTCGGCCAGCACGATCGCACCATCGCGGACGGTCGGCCCGATGACCGTTCGCCCCTGCGCCACCAGAGCCGCGACCAACGCGTTCAGACCATCCCGGTCGAGCACGGCCGGGGCTGCGGGGGCGGTCATGACGGTCCTCCTCTTACGGGCGGTTCCGTGCTTCTCCACTGTCAGGTTGCGCCGCGCGGCGGTGCTCGCGGCAGGGGCTGACCGGCCCTCTTGACGGGCCGACCGGCTCCTTCCAAGCCCACGGGCCCTCGGGTCCGCTACGGCAGTGACTCACCCAGCTCCCCCTCCACCGCGCCCGCCATGGCCCGCAGCACGGCGAGCGTCCGCCGCGCCTCCACCTCGTCGACCTGAGTGATCGCGAAGCCGACGTGGACGATGACGTACGACCCCACGCCCGCTTCGGGCGTGCAGCTCAGGCAGACCTCGCGCCGGACACCGCCGAAGTCGACGGTCGCCATGCGCAGTCCGGCATCGTCGTGGATCTCCACGACCCTGCCCGGGATGCCCAGGCACATCGCCGCTCACTCCTCCCCGGCCAGCCGCGCGGCTGCGACCGCCGCCTGGCCGTAGCTGATCCCGCCGTCCCCGACCGGGACCTGGCCGCCGACGAGGACCCGCAGCCCCTGTGCGTGCAGCCGGCGCTTCACCTCGGTCAGCAGCCTGCGGTTGACGAAGCAGCCACCGCCCAGGCACACCGTGCGCGGCGCGCCCTCGGCCACGGCCCGGGCGACCAGGTCCGAGGTGGCATGTGCGAGCGCCAGATGGAACGCCGCCGCCAGCCGGGCCACCGGCTCCCCGTCGCGCTGCCGCATCAGCAGGTCGGTCAGGGTAGGCGCCGGGTCGTACACCGACAGGCCCCGCTCCCGTACGACCCGGTGGGCGAGCGGCACGGCGTGCTCGTCACCGGCCGCTGCCTCGAGCAGGACGGCCGCCTCACCCTCGTAACTCATCCGGTGGCACAGGCCGAGCAGCGCGGCCACCGTGTCGAAGAGCCGTCCGGCGCTGGACGCCCGCGGGCAGTTGACGTCCCGCGCGACCATGGCGCGCACGGCATCGACCTCGGCCGGGTCGAGCCGGTCGGTGAACGGCCGGACGAGCCAGGAGTACGGGCGCGAGGAGCCCAGCATCTCGGCGCCGAGCAGATGGCCGAGGGCCGTGCGGGAGGGATGGCGTACCGCCGCGTCGCCGCCGGGCAGGGGCGCGGTCGCGAACCTGCCCACGCGGCGGTAGCCGCTCAGAGTGGCGACGAGGATTTCGCCGCCCCACAGTGTGCCGTCGTCGCCCAGCCCCAGCCCGTCGTAGGCGACGCCGAGGAACGGCCCCCGCACTCCATGTTCGGCCGCGCAGGCGGCCACGTGCGCGTGGTGGTGCTGCACCGGGATCCGGCGCAGCGGCTGCGCCTTCGCCCACTGCGTGGACAGGTAGCCGGGGTGCAGATCGTGGGCGAGGACGGCGGGGTCGATA
Source organism: Streptomyces sp. NPDC037054 (assembly GCF_055606745.1). Classification (NCBI taxonomy): domain Bacteria; kingdom Bacillati; phylum Actinomycetota; class Actinomycetes; order Kitasatosporales; family Streptomycetaceae; genus Streptomyces; species Streptomyces sp. NPDC037054. The sequence continues at coordinate 496,294 of NZ_JBVJSJ010000006.1, forward strand.
CCGGTCAGCCGCTTGAGATGGTCGTACGACGCGGTGAACGCCTCGTACGTCGGCAGGTCGGCCAGGTCTCCGGTGTGCGGCCCGATGAGGGCCCGGCCGTCGGCGGCGAGGGTGAACGTGTGCTTCAGCTGGGCGCCGGCACCGGTAACCGGCTCCCGTACCGGAAGCGGTAGCGGGGCCGGGGACAGCCCGCGTGCCCGGCGGATCGTGATCCGGGTCCGCCCGGCGTACTGCACCACGGAGTCGTCGTACCGGGACCGGATCGGCCGGTCGTGGGTGAGGAAGCCGTCCGCGACCGAGGCAAGGGCGCGCGCGGCCTCCGCGTCGTCGACGGCGATCGGCTCGTCGCTGAGGTTGCCGCTGGTGACCACGAGAGGCCGGGCCAGCTCGTCGAGCAGCAGGTGGTGCAGGCCGGTCGTGGGCAGGAACAGGCCGACACGGTGCAGGCCGGGGTGGACCTCGGGCGCGAGCGGCGGAACCGTTCCCCGCCGTCGGCGGCGGGCGAGCAGCACCACAGGGCGCTCCGGAGACGTCAGAGCCCGCTGTTCCGTGGCGCCGATCCGGGCGATCCAGGCCGCCGTCCGCAGGTCCGGGACCATCGCGGCGAAGGGCTTCGACGGGCGGTGCTTGCGGCGTCGTAGCTCCGCGACGGCCGCCGGATCGCCCGCGTCACACACCAGCTGGTAGCCGCCCAGCCCCTTCAGCGCCACGATTCCGCCCTCGGTGACCGTCTTCGCCGCCGCCCGCAGCGCCTCCTCGCCCCGCAGGTCCTCCCAGGCCAGCCGCGGCCCGCACACGGGGCAGGCGACGGGCTCGGCGTGGAAGCGCCGGTCGCCGGGATCGCCGTACTCGGCCGCGCACTGCCGGCACAGGGGGAAGCGACGCATGGTCGTGCGGACCCGGTCGTACGGCAGCTCCTCGATGATCGAGGCGCGCGGGCCGCAGTCCGTGCAGTTGATGAACGGGTAGCGGTAGCGCCGGTCGCGCGGATCGCGCAGTTCGCGCAGGCAGGCGTCGCAGATCGCCGCGTCGGGCGGGACCTCGCGGGGCGCGGTGTCCGCGTGACCGGGAGCGCTGCGGCGCACCTGGAAGCCCGGGCGGTACGACGACTGCCGCGTGCCGGCGGTCAGTTCGACGCGGCGCACCCGGGCCAGGGCGGGCGCGCCGGAGCGCAGGCGGGCGGCGAACTCCTCGATCGTCCGGGCCTGCCCGGCGACCTCACCCTCCACGTGGCCGTTCACGTTGGCCACCCAGCCGTCCAGGCCGAGGTCGGCCGCGGTGCGGTAGACGAAGGGCCGGAAGCCGACGCCCTGCACGATGCCCTCCACATGGAAGCGGCGCACGGTCATGCCGGCCTCCCGGTGGACGCGTCCCGAAGCTGCACGATCTCCTGCGCGACGGCCTCGACGAGTGGTTCCACGGCGTCCGCGACGGCAGGGGAGAGGCCTCTTCCGAGCTCACTCTCGGCGCCCTCCACGGCGTACACGACCAGCCGGTCCGGCAACAGGTCCAACGCCCGGGCGAGTTCGATGGCTTCACCCAGGCCGAGGCCGTGCGAGCTGGTGGTCGGCGGCTGGTCGAGGAGCCCGGCGTCGAGTTCGAGGCGGTGCACCCGGCCCGGGGTGCCCGGATGGGCGTGGGCCGCGTCGACCACCACGGCGAGGCGGGCGCCCTCCCACAGGCCGATCAGTCGCCCCGGCTCGCCGTCACAGGTGGCGAGGTCGGTGCCCGGCGGCAGCGGCCGTTCCTCCGCTCGCTCCCGCAGCCGGGCGAGCACGGCCCAGCCCACGCCGTCGTCGCGCCGGAACTCGTTCCCGACGCCGATGACGGCGACCCGATCGCGCTTCCTCACGCCTCCCACGGTGGCGCGAGGCCGCCCTGTCCCACAGGGGCCGAAGGGCCCAAGGCAGAGGGCCGACCGGGGTCAGGCCGGAACAACGGCGACGGGGCACCTGGCGTGCAGCAGCAGGGCGAGAGCGGTGTCACCGTGCGGCGTCCGGCCACTGCCAGGCCGGTGACTGTCCAGAAGGTCCAATGCGCTGGGCCGGCCCTGCCGGTCGTGCTGCCCCGGCTCAACCGCTCGGGCAGGTCCGCCGGAGCAGTACCCCGCCCGGGGACCGGAGGCGGGTGTCGGCGTGATGTGGACATCGGGGTGCGGTCGGAGGCGTTGCGGAGCCGAGGACCCACACGCCGTGAAGAGGGCCATCGGCCCGTGCCGTGCCCCAACCGACCCCACCGTCGGACGGCCGGTTGGGGCACAGCTGACCGTCGTGTGGCGTATCCGCTCGATGCCGAGACGGTTCCTCCCTGGGCAGCGCCGGACCGGATCGACGACGTTGACCACGCGTTCAAGGCCCTCAGGTCGGAGAACCCTTGTCCCATCCGGCCGGCACGATCACGACAGGGCAGTGGGAGTGGTGCAGCAGGGTGTGGGTGACCGGCCCCAGGTGCACCCCGTGCCGATTCGGGTCGCGGTGTGCGGCGATGACCACGATGTCGGCTTCTCGGGTGGCCGTCAGGAGCGCCTGCGCCGGCACCGTACGCACCGTGCGTGTCTCGACGCCCACGTGCGGGTACCGCTCCTGCAGCCCGGCCAGGGTGAAGCGGGGTACCGCTTCCTCGCTCCGGGCGCGCCGCGCGTCCTCCTGCTGGCCAGGGCTCGTCGCGGGCACCAGTGACGGCAGTTCGGGGGAGAGGCGCCTGTGCGTCCAGGCGTGCACGACGCTCAGCCGCGCTGCGCGGCGTTCCGCCTCGGCGAAAGCGTAGGCAGCCGCGTCGGCGTCGGCGTCGCTCTCGATGCCGAGCAGTACCGTGCCGGACTCCCCGGACGGCTGGTCGCCCCGTACGACGAGCAGCGGGCCGCGGGTGTGCGCGGCCAGGCGCAGGCTCACCGAACCGAGCAGCCTGCCGGCGACGCCGCCGAGCCCTCGGGTTCCGACCACGGTGAGATCGGCGTCGTGTCCTTCGCGCACCAGAGCGTGCGCGGGGCTCCCCTCGACGGCCGAGGCCACGACCGGCAGGCCGGGGTGCCGGGCGCGCACCCGGGAGGCGGCCGAGGCCAGGACCGGTCCGGCTTCGTCACGGTCGGGCACGGCGTACACGATGTGCAGCGCGATGCCGCGTCGCTCCGCCTCGTCGGCGGCTCGGTCCAGCGCCCAGGTGGCGGTCAGGGAGCCGTCCACTCCGACGGTCACATGACGAGTAGTCATCTCTCTCGCACTCCCTCATGGATTCTTGGTGCACTTCTGGTCAAAAGGCCCGCAGGCCGTGCTCCCGGAACTGCTCGCGCACCCGCTCGGTGAGCTCGGAGTCCGGGGTAGGTGTGTCGCGCAGGGAAGGGGATCCCGAGGGCGTCGTACTTGTGGGCGCCGAGCTTGTGGAACGGCAGGACGTCCACGCGGTCGACGCTGCCGAGGCCGGCGAGGAACGCGCCGAGTCCGTCGACGGCCGCCGGATCGTCGGTCCAGCCGGGGACGAGGACGTAGCGGATCCACATCGCCGGAGGTGTCGAGGGCGAGTCCGGCTTCCTTGCAGCGGCGCAGGAGGGAGGCGGTGAAGGCGGGCTGGAGCAGCGCTTCCCCGCCGGTGAGGGTCACTCCACCGCCCGCGGTGGTGATGAAGGCCCGGTACTCGTCGATCTTCGCCAGGACCTCGTCGACGGTGGTCTCCCGCCCGTCCCGTATGTGCCAGGTGTCGGGGTTGGCGCAGTACAGGCAGCGCAGCCGCTGAGGAAGAGCACGAACCGGGTCCCGGGACCGTCCACCCCGGTGGACAGGTCCCAGGAGTGGACCCGGCCCGTCACCCGGACGGGTTCGGTCGCCCGGCCGGGCCCGGTCATCCGGCCGCGCCTTGTCGCTCGGTCTGTCGTCATCGCCTTCACGGTCCGCTCGCTCACAGCGCTCCGTGGAAGGTGCGGCTGATCACGTCGAGCTGCTGCTCGCGGGTCAGGCGGACGAAGTTGACGGCGTATCCGGAGACCCGGATGG